>JBPCMK010000105.1:0-51858 GCA_051002375.1 Pyrinomonadaceae bacterium
CGGCGACCGAAGCGTAACGCTCGTTGGAGGCTTTTTTCAGCGACTTTAAAACAATCAAATCCAGGTCTTTGGATTTTATATTTTGAACTTTAAGTTTTGAGATTCCTGTTTCGCTCTGCGTTTCCGCGTCTCTGCGGTTAAAATTTGTATAGTGCAAAGGACGCGGCTCACTATCGCAAATCACCTGCGCGATTCCCATCGGCGAGCGATTCGTAAAATCGTATGGACGCACTTCGGTCAGCAGTTCATACAAAATTATTCCGAGCGAATAAACGTCCGTCTGCGGCGAAACGGGCAAACCGGAAACCTGTTCGGGCGAAGCGTATTCGGGCGTGAGAAAACTAAAGCCGGTCGTCGTTTCGTCCGTAGTTTCATTCGACAAAAATTTGGCGATTCCGAAATCGAGCAGTTTCGGCGTGCCGTCGTCGCTAATCAAAATATTCGACGGTTTCAAATCGCGGTGAACGATGCCTTGCCCGTGCGCGTATTCGACCGCTTCGCAAACTTTCGTAAATAATTTTAACCGTTCGTCAATCGAGCAGTTTCGCTCGCGGCAAAACTCGATAATCGAATTGCCGCGCACGAGTTCCATCACAATATACGGCGTGTCGTCTTCGGTCGTGCCGCCGTCATAAAGTCGGGCGATAAACGGGTGATTGAAATTGGCAAGAATTTGCCGCTCGCGCCCGAAGCGTATCGCCAATTGTTCGGAAACGGGCGAACGCGGCAGAACTTTTATCGCCACGCGCCGCTCGAACGCGCCGTCCGCTCGAATCGCCTGATAAACCGCGCCCATTCCGCCGCGCCCTAATTCGCCGATGATTTGGTATGCGCCGATTCGCTCGCCTGAAAAATCTTCGGGCGCGGCGATAAATTCGAGTCCGGCATCGAACGCCGACGCTTGCAGGAAATCCGCGTCTTTCTCGTGCGCCGCCAGCATTTCTTTCAACTCGACACGCATCGAAACATCACTGCAATTATCGCGCAGAAATTCTTCGCGCTCTGCTTTCGATAATTCAAGTGCGCGGTGAAAAAGCTCGTTAATATTTTCCCAATCTTTGGACGGCATATTTCCTTGCTGTTAGATACGCAGGAAATCAAAGAAATTTCCCTCAGGAAAAATTTCGCTTTTTCCGGCGATGTGTAGATAATAACTCAGACGGGAAATTTTTTATGCTCGGAAGCGAAGACGAAAAATCATTGGACGAAATGTTTCCGGTAATCTACGCCGAACTGCGCCGCCTGGCGGAAATCTATTTGCGGCGCGAGCGCGGCGACCACACATTGCAGCCGACCACGCTCGTTCACGCAGCCTATTTTCGCCTGCGAAATCAGCGAACGGTTGATTGGCAAAATCGTGAACAATTTCTGGGAATCGCAGCGCAAATGATGAGAAGAATTCTGGTCAATCACGCCGAAGCGAAAAATGCTCTCAAGCGCGGCGGCGCAAAGCAGTCGCTCGATTCGATAACGATTTTCTTCGAGCGGCAGAATTTGGATTTACTCGCTCTCGACGAAGCGTTGAAACGACTGGCGGCGATTGACGAACAGAAAAGCCGCATCGTCGAATTGAAATTTTTCGGCGGCATGACGACCGAAGAAACGGCGCGGCTCGTCGGAAAATCAGTAGCGACCGTCGAGCGCGAATGGAGTTTTGCCCGCGCGTGGCTCGGAAAGGAATTGAAATAATTTTACGAGTCGGTGAATAAGAGACGCGCCTCAAACCAAATCAAAGCGCGTCCGTGAAAGAATATTAAATTCAATTATTCGGTCGAAGCCAAATACTCTTCGTATTCGGCGGCGTTGAGCATCGCGTCGGTATCGCCGTGGTTTTTCATTTTAATTTTTATCATCCACGCCGCGCCGTATGGGTCGCCGTTGACCGCTTCGGGCGTATCATTTAAATCGTCATTGACCTCGACGACTTCGCCCGCGATTGGCGTGAAAACTTCCGAAACGGCTTTGACCGATTCGACTGAGCCAAACGCTTCGTGTGATTCGAGATTGTCGCCTACTTTAGGCAACTCGATATAAACCACGTCGCCCAAAGAATGCTGCGCGTAATCGGTAATTCCGACCGTCGCCACGTCGCCGTCCACCGCCACCCATTCGTGGTCTTTGCTGTAATGTAAATTTTCTTTGATATTGTTTGCCATATTCTTTGATTTTAATTTTCGTATCGTTTCAGCCGAAAAGATTTCTTTTCTCGGGCGTTTCCGTTGCGTATGATTCGAGAAATCCGCAGCGCGCGCAGCGGTAAGTTCTGACGCGATATTGCTCTTTGCCCTTGATTTCCGTTCCGTACCAAAACGATTTAACCGGCTCGCCTTCGACCCAATCGCTTGCACGAAGATCACTGTGATCTTTGTAATCAGCGATAAAGCCGCCTTCCATTTCGCTGCTGCATTTCGGACAATTCAATCCTGAATCGCTCATATTACAATCTGAATTTCTCTCGTTATTTGTCTCGTTTATAAAATGGTGTCGGCACGATTTTCGCCGCCAGATGTTTTCCTCTGACATCAATTTTAATCTCTTGCCCGACGTTTGCAAGTTCCGTCGGCACAAAAGCCAAGCCGATGTTTTTTTTCAAAAACGGCGCGGGCGAGGCAGACGTTACAGAGCCGACTTTTTCGCCCTCGACATAAACGTCGAAACCATCGCGGGCGATGCCTTTGTCAACCATTTCAAAACCGACGAGCTTTTTGTCCAGACCTGTTTCCTTTAATTTGAGAAGCGCGTCGCGTCCGAGAAAATCGTCTTTGTTCAATTTGCAAATCCAGCCCAAGTTAGCTTCGAGCGGCGTAATCTCGTCGGAGATTTCGTGTCCGTAAAGCGACATCGCCGATTCTAATCTTAAAGTGTTTCTGGCTGCCAGACCGCACGGCAAAATTCCGTTTTCTTCGCCGTATTTCCCGATTTCCAAAAACTTATTCCAAAGCTGTGCGGCGTATTTTTCGTTGGCGTAGACTTCAAAACCATCTTCGCCCGTGTAGCCCGTGCGCGAGATAATCGCGTCAACGCCGTCAACCTTGCCGACCGTGAAATGATAATACTTTATCTCGTCGAGATTCGTGTCGGTCATCTGCCGCAAAATGCCGATTGCATCTTTGCCCTGCACGGCGATTTGACAATAATCCGCGCTCGCATTTGTGAGAGTTATATTTTCATCGGCGACGTGCGAAGTTATCCAATCCCAATCTTTTTCCGTCGTTCCCGCATTGACCACTAAAAGCAATTTGCCTTCGTCAAAACGATAAACCAAAAGATCGTCAACAACCGTGCCGTCTTCGCGCGTGAAACACGAATAATGCGCCTGCCCGTCAACCAATTTCGTAACGTCGTTGGTTGTCAAACGATTGACGAATTTAATCGCGTCTTCGCCCTCGACGTAAATCTCGCCCATGTGCGAAACGTCGAACAATCCGCTATGCGCGCGCGTCGCCAGATGTTCAGCAATTACGCCCGCTGAATACTGCACGGGCATCTCCCAACCGCCGAAGTCAACCATCTTCCCGCCCAATTTGCGATGAACTTCGTTGAGCGGCGTTTTCTTTAAATTCGTATCAGACATATTTTGAAAGTGTAATGAAAAAATTAGCAAGTAAAAAGTAAAAAGGCAAAAGGCAAAAGGCAAAAGTAAAAAGTGAAAAATTGACTGGCAGAACGAAAATATTCCGGCACAAACTGTTCTTATTTACTTTTTACTTTTGCCTTTTTCTCTTGCGGCGCAGTTTCCTTCGGAAGTTTTGCCGACGCTTCGATTATTTGATTGCACGAATCAATCGCGCCGAGAATCGCGCCTTTTTCGCGTTCGTCGGTTGACTTTTTAAGCTGCGATTTTAGTTCGGGCAGAAACCGATTCGCGCCGTCGGTTAAAATTTTTACCGCTTTGGGAAACAATTCGCTTTTCGAGTCGCGCGTGGCAACCTCGTCTATGTTTTCGATTGCCGCCTGCAAAATTCCTTCGATGTCGAGCAGCAATTCCGCGCGCGTTCCGGTCGGCAGCGCGCCCCAATTTCCCGCGTCTTTTTTCGATTTTTTATCGGTCGGTTCGGATTGATTATTTAAGACCAAAAAGCGTCGGTCAATCGCCCGCGCAAAAACTGCCGTGCGAAGGTCAATCATTTGCGCGTCGCGGACGAGTTCGACTTCCGCGTCGGTCAGATAATCGCGTCTGGTCTGCGCGTGCGCGGTCAGCATCGAAGCGAAAACGGCGAACGCTAAAATCGAAAATGCGAAAAAGTTTTTCATTGTCAATCGCGGAAATTTCGACGTTTGATTTTTGGATTTCGGGTTATATTTCATCTCGGTTTCTGGTCGGGCAAAACCGTATTGCCGAACATCGGTTCGATGGCTTCGGTTCTGGCTTCGCGCACGTATTTTACTAATTGTCTAACATAAAACTCATATTTTATCGGCAAATCGCGCCGGATAAGTTCGAGCCGCGTGATGTCTCTTCGCAAACTCAGTTCGACGCGCTTGAAATTATCTAAAACTTTCCCCCGATTCGTATCGTTGCCGTCGAGAAACTTTATCGTGTTGTCCATCAGCGCGTTGAAGCCGCCGAGTTCGTCGAACATTTCTTTATATTTTTCCTGCTTGTTTAATTCTTCCGCCTTTAAAAGCCGCGCGTCCATCAAATCCAGAGATAATTTCGTGCGCCGTTTGACATCGGTTTCCGCTTTGAGTTGTGATTTTTCGGCTTTGGATAAAATCTTTAAAGGCGGCGGCGCGAGAATTATCTGTTTTTCCTGCGCGTCGGCGAGATGAAGGGAAATGAAAACGAGCAGAAAAACTTTCAAAAATGCGATGCCCGAACGCCGGAAATCGGGAGAAAAAATTGGAAAGATAAAAGGCGCGAGCCGCCTCGACCGTCTGATTTTTCCTTTCGTTATATTACTTTTCGCGGCGGGCGTAAATAAGTCTGCGCCGCAGAAATTTCTCGTCATTTTCCTTTTCCCTTTTTTCCCTTTATTTGCTTTTGCAGAATCGGCAGGCGCAGATTTACCTTTTCGATTTCCAGCTTATTTTCATCGGGCGAAGCAAGCCGCAGAAATTGCTGATAATTTGCCATCGCGTCCATATATTCTCCCAAACTGTCGTGCGCGATGGCAAGAAAATAATATGCAATCGCCAAATTCGGCTGCTTTTCGCTCAGCCAGAGATATTCGTTTTTCGCTTCGGCGAATCTTTTCAATTGAAAAAACGCGGTCGCCAGATTCGCGTGCGCGGTGTAATTGTCGGGCGCGATTTGCAGAATTCGCTTGAAAACCGTCGCCGCCGCGTCGTATTGTTTCGCCTGCACGAGTGCCGCGCCGAAACCGACGGCGTGATTGATATTGGTCGGTTCGGCTTCCGCCGCGCGTCGGCAATAATCGAGTGCTTTAGTCGGATTTTCGGTTCGCAGCAATCCGCAGAGTCGTCCGAGAACGGCGGAATTTTTCGCGTCGGTTTCGAGCAGCTTTTCCAAATCGGCGACGCTCGTCGAGTCGTTCGCCGTAATTGACGTTTTAAGCGCGGCGACATTCGCATTCGATGCGTCCAAGCCGTCCAAAATTTTTAACGCTTCGGTTTGATTTCCGCTGGCGGCATAAACGCGGGCAAGCGTTATTTTCGCTGCCGCCGAATCGGGCGAATCTTGAACGAGCGATTTTGCGTCCACCAGAGCGCGTGTGAAATCGCTTTCGGCAAGCGAGATTTCCGTTCGCGTCGTTAAAGCAAAAGAGTTTTTCGGCTCGATTGTGAGCGCGTTTTCCAAACTTTTTCGCGCGGCGGTTTTATCGTCCAAAGCCGATTCGATTGCGCCGCGTGCCGCCCACACTGAAGCCGTCGGATTGGCTTTGGACGTGAGCGTTTGCAGTTTCGTTAAAAGCTCTTTTAAAGTTTCCGGCGCGGCTTTCGTCTTCAAACGCAATTCGGCGAGCGCGACGTAAGCCAAAGAATTTTGCGAATCGAGTTCGACGGCTTTCGTCAAAATCTTTTCGGCTTCAGCGAAATCGTTTTTTTCAACCAGTAACGCGCCGAGACTCGTCATCGGCAAAGTCCAATCTACGCGCAGCGCAATCGCGCGACGGAGAGATTTTTCTGCTTCAACAGTTTTTCCCAAAGAGAGCAACGCGCTGCCGCGCTGAAATTCGACTTCCGGAAGTTCGGGCGCGAGCTTTATCGCTTCGTCGTAAAATTTGACGGCGGTTTGAAAATCGCCTTTTTCGTGCGCGTCTTGTCCTTTGTTAAAAAGCGCAATCGCTTCGGCTTGCGCGTCGTTTGTTTCGTCTTGAGAGAAACCGACGACGGCGAACATAAGCGTCAAAAATAAAATAAAAACCGCCGCCCGAAAAATTCGTCGGCAGCATAAAATATCCGGCGAAAATGCGCGGCTTAAATTGAATTGGCGAAAAAGCAGAGACATAAAAATCTGATAAATCAGCGAGCCGGCGGCGTTAATTTATAACAAATTCGAGCAGCAAAAATCTATATTAAAGCAGTTGCGTTGCCTGTCTTAGTAAGATAAGATTTGCAAATCGAGCGTTTGCTTTCGACGCGCTCGATTTTAAGAAAAAATGGCACAGTCCGAAAAAAGCAAATCCTTTGCCGCAGAACTCACCGCCGAAGCGAAAGAACAGAACTTGCGCCGTTTGATGCGCGAAATGAACGCGGTGTTGGTTGCATATTCGGGCGGCGTGGACAGTTCGTATCTAGCTTTGATTGCCGCGCAGGAACTCGGACAAAACGCCGTCTGCGTTACCGGACTTTCGCCGAGCGTCTCACGGAAACAGCGCGACGAAGCCGCGCGTATCGCCGAAGATTTTAATTTTAATCATCAAATAATTTACACGGACGAATTAGAAAATCCGCTTTATCGAGCCAATCCGACCAATCGCTGTTATCATTGCAAAACCGAACTCTACGGAAAACTTCTGGCAATCGCCGCCGAAAATAAAATCGAGTTTGTGCTGGACGGCGCGAACACCGACGACGTTGGCGATTATCGTCCGGGCAGAACGGCGGCGCGTGAAAAAAATGTGCGAAGCCCTTTGATTGAAGTCGGCTTGAGCAAAAACGAAATTAGGGAATTAAGTAAAAAGCAAAATCTTCCGACTTGGGATGTTCCGTCGAGTCCGTGTCTTTCGTCGAGAATCGCTTACGGCGTTCCGGTTACGATTGAACGGCTTTCAAAAGTCGAGCGCGGCGAAGCGATTGTTCGCGCGTTGGGATTTCGGGAATTCCGCGTTCGCGTTCACGACGAACTCGCGCGTTTGGAAATCGCGCCGTCGGAAATGGAACGCGCCTTAGATTTAAAAATCACCGAAACGCTCGCCGCTAAATTTCGCGGGCTTGGCTTTAAATATGTAACACTCGATTTGCAAGGTTTTCGGAGCGGCGCGATGAACGAGGTTTTAAAAGTAAAAAGTAAAAAGTGAGAAAATCTTTTGCGTGTGAAACCTATATTTTCTTTTTGTGTTAAATGCAATAAATAATTTTCAAAAAATATTGGAGAGATTATAAAAATGGCAAACCCGATGGCTGATGAGTCGAGACGATTCACAGGAAGCGACGAGAAAAATCCGTTTGAAGCGATGAGTGAACGCTTTGACCACGCCGCGCAACTGCTCGGTTTAGACCCCGACCTTTACGCCGTGATGCGCGTGCCGAGTCGAGAGTTGAAAGTTTATATTCCCGTGAGAATGGATTCGGGACACATCGAAGTTTTTGAAGGCTTTCGCGTTCAGCACAATTTCGCACGCGGTCCGGCAAAAGGCGGAATCCGTTATGCACCCGACGTAACCCTTGATGAAGTCAAAGCACTTTCGGCGTGGATGACGTGGAAATGCGCGGTCGTCAACGTCCCGTTCGGCGGCGGCAAAGGCGGAATTATCTGCGACCCGCGCCAGATGTCGCTCGGCGAATTGGAGCGTATGACGAGACGTTACACGGCGGAATTGATTGATTTTATCGGTCCCGACCGCGACGTTCCCGCGCCTGATATGAACACGAACGAGCAAACGATGGCGTGGATTATGGATACCTATTCGATGCACAAAGGATTTACCGTCAACGCCGTCGTAACCGGAAAGCCGGTCGCGCTCGGCGGCTCGCTCGGTAGGCGCGAGGCGACGGGGCGCGGCGTTTTATTTTGTGTCAACGAAGCCATCAAAAAATTCGATTTAACGCCGGAGAATACTTCGGTCGTCGTGCAGGGTTCGGGTAATGTCGGCGGCATCGGGGCGCAACTGATGCACGAAACAGGTTATAAAGTTACCGCTATCTCCGACATCGGCGGCGGAATTTACAATTCAAACGGATTGGACATTCCTGACGTTTTAATGTATTTGCAGACGAACAAAACGCTCGAAGGATATAAGGAAGCCGATTACGTTACCAACGAGGAACTGCTTGAAATCGAATGCGACGTGCTTGCGCCGTGCGCGACGGAAAATCAAATCACTTCGCACAACGCCGACCGTCTGAAATGTAAAATTATGGCGGAAGGCGCGAACGGTCCGACCACACCGAAAGCCGACGAAATTTTGCACGACAAAGGGATTTTTGTGATTCCCGACATTCTCGCCAACGCGGGCGGCGTAACGGTTTCCTACTTTGAATGGGTGCAGGACAGAATGGGATATTTCTGGCGCGAGGACGAAGTAAATCAAAGATTGGAAGAAAAAATGGTGGCGAGTTTTATCGAATTAAGCAACTTGGCGGAACTCCACAAAGTAGATTCGCGCACCGCCGCTTATATGCTGGCGATTGACCGCGTGGCGTTCGATACGAAAATGCGCGGTATTTACGCTTAAGAAAAATTACTTAATTAGTTAATTAGTTAAAAATACTTGCTTTTCCCAAAAAGATAAAGTAATGTTTTACAAAGTTGTAATTGAACTTATAAATTCTTTAGCTAGTTTATAAGTTTATCTATCAAACGAGCATTACAACTGCTGTCTTATAACTATATTTATTACGCTCGAAAAAACTTTCTGTTTTTAAATGTTTGAAAGTTTTCGAGTGTATGTAATAATTGAGTAGCTTTAGATTGTAGAATTTATCTTATTCTATTAAGCTACAATTGAAATTCAAATTTAAAATTATTTTCGGCGGAGGAATGTGATGAAACTCGCTAAAAATGCGTTTATTATTGCGCTTACAATTTTGACATTGGTTTTTGCCATGTCAGCACAAACTTTAAGAACGGATAAAGACCCAAGAAACATCGCGCCGACTGTCGGCACGGGTGGTCCTGTCGGCGGTCCGACCGGTCTTTTTACAATTTATGACGGACAAACCCTGCGTGCAGGTGAGTTCACTTTCAGCGTGGCGTGGAGCAACTACGACCGCGATCCCGGCAATGTTGACATCAATGAAATACCGGTCAGCTTTCAAGCCGGCGTGAACGATTATATCGAGGTATTTTTTAATACGGATGCGTATCGCGGAGTTAAGGTCAACTCGCCGCGCAATCTTTCCAGCTTTTATTTGCCCAACTCTCAACTAATTGTCAACGGCAATTTGACAAATCCGCCCGCGATTGTTTTGGGAACGGGGGCATTTGCCGGTAGTCCGGTTTTCCGCGCCACGCAGCCGTTCGCTCAATTTCCTTTCTTCGGATCGAGATCGGGCGTTTCGAGCATCGGATTTATTCCGTCGGCAATCGGCGGCGGCAGCGGCAGCTTTGGTTCAGCCGCGAGTTTTCCGGGTATCGGTTCGGTCTACGGAAGTATTCTGCCCGGCGTAGTTTTGCAGACAAATACAATAACTACGGCGAATGGAACTTTGGTAAATCCGACCTCTTTTACGACCGCGCCAAGTTATTTGCCTGACGCGCCGTTTATCAATCGTACTTACGGCGAATCGTCGTTTAATACTTTTACGCTCGGCGCAAAAATTCGCTTTACCGGTCCGAATAATCCATACGGCATCGGCATAATTCCGTTTTATCGGTTTTATGACGACCGCGCGACCGATTTCAGCGGGTTCAATCAATTACAGCGCGGTTCGAGTCCGGGAGCGAGTCTCGGCGACTTCGGCGCGGTTTTGTTCGGCGACGCTCGACTCAGCAAGCACGTCAATGTGTCGGCTAATATCGGCTATATCTTGAACAGCAGCGTGAAAGCCAATTTCCAAACCGGCAGATTTACCATTTTAGACCGACCCAACGAAGTCCTTGCCGGTATCGGCGTTGATTTCCCGCTTAACCGTTATTTCCAACCGATTGCCGAGTTTCGCTCGACGCAATACGTCGGCGGTCGCACGCCGAACGCTTTTGAAAACAGTCCGGTTGAAGTTCTCGGCGGTGTGCGTTTCTTCCCGACTCGTTACTTCGTTTTGGGTGCTGCATATCGTATGCACATAAATCAGCAAGACGACGGTTTCTTTAATAACAACAATTTTACGAGCAGCACGACTTTGCCGAACGGCACGGTAGTTACCAGCACGAGCAACGGCATTCCGGCGGGATTCGTAACCTCCGGCGACCCGAACGGATTTATTTTCCAAGTCGCCGTGGGACGACGCAATTCGCGCAAAGCGGAAGTGGTTAATAAATTTGCTGATGTTACCGATCTTGCTTTAAATAAAACGACGGTTACGAATCCGTGTCCTCCGGGCTTCCGTCCGGCTGAAGGACAGGCTTGCAGCGACGACCGAACCGTCGGCATTACGACGACGGCGGTTGACCCGGAAAACGATGTGTTGACTTATAACTACACGGTTTCGGGCGGACGCATCGTCGGACAAGGCGCGAATGTTACGTGGGATTTGACCGGCGCGCAGCCGGGAACTTACACGATTACCTCCGGCGTTGACGACGGTTGCGGCGTGTGCGGTAAAACGCAAACCAGAACCATTACCGTTGCTGATTGTAACTGCATCAAAGTTTGCGATTGTCCGACGCTTTCCGTAACCGGTCCGCCGGCATCGGTTAACGCGGGCGACACCATTACCTTTACGGCAAATGTCGCAGGCGGCTCGCAGTCTGAAGTAACTTATAACTGGACTACTTCAGCCGGAACAATCATCGAAGGTCAGGGAACGCCCGTTGTTAGAGTTGCCACCACGCCGGATATGGCTGGCGGCACAGTTACCGGAACGGTTACCATCGGCGGCGTTTGCGATGAATGTCAGAAGACGGCTTCCGATACGGTTGATATAAATGTTACACCTGTCCAACAGGAAGCGATTAAAGTTGATGAGTTCGGTGACCAGAAAGCTGACGAAATTAAAGCTCGTCTCGATGCTTTCTACATTGACCTTAACAATAATCCTTCGGATAGAGGAGTTATTATCAACTACGGCACACCGAAACAGATTGCGAAACGCGAATCCGATATTAGAAAAGCGATTACGTTCCGTAAATACGATGCGAGCCGTGTAACCTTCGTCAGAGGCGGAGATCAAGGCACGGGAGTTAGAACGGTATTCTGGAGAGTTCCGCCGGGTGCTGCTGAACCGACTCCGTAATCAATAATTCAGCTTCGCATCAATAGATGCGAACATTTCAAAAGCGAGCGAGATTTTCAATACGAAAGCCTCGCTCGCTTTTGCTTTTGCAAAAAAGAATCAAAAAAAGTTTGCTTTATTTATTTTTCCGTATAGAATAAATAGTGTCCCTTGCGCTTGGACAAAACATCTGCGACCGATTCGCTCTCCACAATTCATTTTGATTTGAATGCAACAGTTCTTAAAGATTCGGACATCTTAAAGACGGACAGCGTTCAATTCTCAAAACAACTGTTATTTCATTCCAGAGTAGTAATTGAATTAAAAATATGAACATAAAACGTAACTTCGGTTCTAAATTAAATTTATTATTTGCCGCCGCAATTTTATGTCTGGCAAACGCCGGATTTTTGTTTGCCTTTGAAACCACGACCGAACCGACGACGAAATTCGGCGATTGGTCAATCGTCGGACCGAGCGGCGGTGACGTGCGCGGCGTCGCCATTGACCCGCGCGACAAAGACCGACTTTATATCAGCACGCTCGACGGGCAAATTTACACTTCCGGCAACGGCGGCGTAACTTGGAAATTGCTCGTTAATCTCAATCGCCCGCGTCTCGTTCTCGACCAATTATTTGTTGATTCGCGCGATTCTAAAATCATTTACGCTTCGGGAAACCGCTTCAAAGACCCCGGCGGATTTTTCAAAACGACCGATGGCGGCGCGACCTGGAAGGAAGCCAAAGAATTGAGCGGCGAATCAATCCATTCGATGACGCAATCCACGCTCGACCCGAATGTGCTTCTCGTCGGCACGATCAACGGCGTTTGGATTTCAAAAAATTCCGGCGACAGTTGGACGAAAATTTCCTCAAGCACAATGCCGGTCAATGTTGATTCGCTTGAGATGGACCCGCGCTCGCTCGATACGATTTACGCCGGAACTTGGTGGCGTGCTTACAAAACAACCGACGCGGGCAAAAATTGGCGGCTTATTAAAGACGGAATGATTGACGATTCCGACGTTTTCGCTATTACGGTTGACACGAAAAATCCAGATCACGTAGTTGCGTCCGCCTGCAGCGGCATTTACGAATCGCAAAACGCGGGCGAAAAATGGTCGAAGATTCAAGGCATTCCGTCGCAATCGCGCCGCACGCGCGACATTTTGCAGCATCCGAGCCGACCGGGAACGATTTACGCCGCGACGACCGAAGGTTTTTGGATGACGACCGACGGCGGAAAAACCTGGGCGATGACGACGCAGAGAAATCTGGAAATCAATTCGATTGCCGTTCACCCCGACAATCCCGACAAAGTTTTTATCGCCACGAACAATTACGGCGTGATGGTTTCGACCGACGGCGGAAGAAATTTCCGCGCGACGAACGATAATTTTACGAGCCGCTTTACATATTCGGTAACTGCCGATTTGGAAAATCCGAATCGTCTTTATGCGACGACGCAAAACACGGCGACCGGCGGCGGCTTCGTTTTCATCAGCAATGACGGCGGCACGAATTGGGAGCAGGCGAAAAATCTCGATGTCGCCCGCGTTTCGCCGTTTGCGCTTTTGCAGGACAAAGTAAATCCGAATACGATTTATCTCGGCACGAACGTCGGAATGTTTCGCTCGCTCGACCGAGGGATTAATTGGACGCAGATTCTTCCGCCGAAAGTTGCGAAAACGCCTGTCAGAAGAACGACGCGCGGACGCGGCAGACGAACCGCCGTTGCCAAAAAGCCTGTTACTCCGGTTGCTCCGGTCGCTCCGGCGACTCCGGGTTTGATTCCCGCTTTGGGCGAAAAGGTAAAAGTTTTAACCAGAACCGAAGACGGCAAAAACGGAATTCTCGCCGGAACGGAAAAGGGCATTTACCGCAGTTATGATTTGGCGAAAGGCTGGGAGAAAATTTCCTTCGGCGAAGGTTTGAACGACAATGTTTTCACAATCGCCGCCACGCCTTTGCAGCCGGAAACGATTTGGGTCGGAACGGCGACTTCCGGCATAATCGTCTCGCGTGATAACGGCGCGACGTGGCAGAAATCGGTCGGTGTGCCGGAAAACGTGCCGGTTAATACGATTGCGATTGACCCGAAAAGCGCGGATAACATTTACGTCGGCACGATTCAGACGTTTTATATGAGCGGCAACGGCGGAAAAAGCTGGACTCGGCGCGGCGGCAATCTGCCGCTCGGCAATTTCACGAGCATTTTAATCAACCCGAACAACTCGAAGGAAATTTTTGTCTCCAGCGCGTTGGAATCCGACGGCGGAATTTTCTATTCGGACGACGCGGGCGGAAAATGGAAACGAATTGACTCGAAGGAAATGATTCTGCCGAGCCGCAGAGTTTGGGCGATGGCTTTCGACCCGACAAATCCGAACCGCATTTTTGCCGGAACGCATTCGGCGGGCGTGTATCGCATCGAACGCGCCGTCAAACAAACGGCGGAAACTCCGACCCAAACCGATAATATTTCCCGTCCGCGCGTGGCGGAAAAAACTGAAAACTAAAAATCGGTTTTCAATCGAAATAAAAAGGCGGCTCGACAAAGAGAGTCGCCTTTTTATTTGTGTTTTTTTACAGTTTATAATGCGAATTTTATTTTTCGGAATAGATGATAGATCAAAGATAACAGATGAGAGATTTAATCTATTAGTTATCATCTATTATCTATCATCTATTCTGAAGTAACTTTACATCACACAATCCGAAACTTTACTGCCTTTTTATTTGGAACTTAAAGGATAGAAATCTATAATTACAAGATGAGTCAAAAATCGGCGCGGGATATTGAAAACAAATTTTCCCGACAGCATAAACTTTCCTTTGAAAAAATTCCGCACCAATCAAGGCTTTTCCTAGACTTTCAAAAAAATTCCGCCGCAATCGGTAAATTTTATCCTGAAAAACAAACCGCTCTTGCAGATTACGCGGCAGAAGTTTTGGATAATTACCGCGTTGACCGTGCCGCGTTGTGCGATATTTTGTCGGAGACAAACGAATCTCTCGGCGCGAGCCGACAGACAATCGAAAATATCGAACGGCTGCGTGAATCCGACTGCACGACAATCGTAACCGGACAGCAAGCCGGACTTTTTTCCGGCGCGATTTACACTATTTACAAAGCCGTTTCTGCAATAAAGCTCGCCGCAGAATTAAAAAAACAAAACGTCAAAGCCGTTCCCGTTTTTTGGATTGCCGAAGAAGATCACGATTTTGACGAGGTAAAAAAAACCTTCGTTTTGGATAGCGAAGGGAAGTTAGCGGCGATAGAAAATACGCCGCAAAACTACGCGGAAAATTTTCCCGTCGGCGCGATTCGACTCGATGAAACCGTTAATAAAACTATCGAAAATTTGCTTGAAATACTGCCGCGCACCGAATTTTCCGGCGCGATAAAAAACTTTTTGTCGGAAACTTATCAATCGGGCGAAACTTACAGCGCAGCGTTTGCTAAATTTCTGACAAAAATTTTCGCCGATTACGGTTTGATAATTCTCTCGCCGCTCGATGAAAGATTAAAAAAACTTTGCTCGCCGATTTTCGCCAAAGCCGTTGAGAATTCCGACCGCATCGTCTCCGCTTTGCTCGAAAGAAATCGTGAATTAAAAGCGGAAAATTACGCGGCGCAAGTTTTAGTCGCGGAAGATTCGTTTCCATTTTTTTACCAAAATGAAAACGGCGAGCGTCAAGCATTAAGAAAAAATACCGAGAATTCAAAACTCGAAGTTCAAAATTCAAAACGCGAATTTGAACAATCGGAATTGATTGAAATCGCCCGAAATTCGCCGCGTAATTTAAGCCCGAACGCGCTGCTGCGTCCCGTCGTGCAGGATTATCTTCTGCCGACGCTTCTGTATTTCGGCGGCGCGGCGGAAGTCGCTTATTTCGCGCAAAATTCGGTTATTTACGAAATCTTAAATCGTCCGGTTACGCCGATTCGACACCGCGCGAGCTATACGATAATCGAGCCGAAACACGCCCGGACGCTTCGTAAATATCAAATAAATTTTACCGATTTATTCGGCGGCAAGGAAAAGATATTGACGGAAATTGTCGAAAAATATATCAACACGGAGACGGCGCGAGTTTTCGCCGAAACCGAAGAGATTATCAACGCGCAGTTGAATCGTTTGGAAGGAAATTTGTCGAATAATGAACCGACGCTTGCCGAAAATTCGGCAAACCGCCGCAAAAAAATTCTCTGGCATATCGCCGCGTTGAGAAAAAAATATCACCGCGCCGAAATCTTGAAAAACGAAACGATTCACCGCCGCATCGAAAATCTTTTCAACGCGTTGCTGCCGAACGACGCTTTGCAGGAACGCGCGTTGAACGTCGCAACTTTTATAAATCTCTACGGCGCGAATTTTATCGAATGGATTTACGACGCGACCGATTCGGACGAAAAGGAACATCAGATTTTATATTTGTAATTTATATGAAATGGCTTAACGGGATTTTGACAATCGGAACATTCGCGGTTTTGTATGTTTTGGAAACGCGAAAACCTCTGCGCCGACAAATCGAACCGAAGGAAATCAACACCGCTAGAAATTTAGCGATTGCGGTGGCGGCGGGCGCGGCGATGATGTTTCTTGAAAAACCCGTAACCGATAAATTGACAAAATTCGTCGAGAAAAAACGCTTCGGAATTTTAAAAGTTTTTCGCCTGCCGAAATTTATAGAAACTTTTTTGGCGGTCGTTCTGCTCGATTACACGCTTTATTTGTGGCACGTTCTCACGCACAAATCGAAATTTCTGTGGCGGTTTCATCAAATTCATCACGCCGATTTGGATTTGACGGCTTCGACCGCGATTCGTTTTCACTTCGGCGAAATTTCAATTTCGGTTTTGTATCGCGCCGGACAAGTTCTGTTGATTGGCGTTTCGCCCGAAGCCTTGAAAATCTGGCAGACCGCGCTTTTGATGTCAATCTTTTTCCATCATTCAAACGTAAAACTGCCGAAAGATTTTGAAAAGCGATTGCAGAAAATCATCACGACTCCGCGACTGCACGGAATACATCATTCGGACATCAAGACAATTAGAGACTCAAATTGGTCGAGCGGTTTGACCGTTTGGGATTTTCTGCATGGAACTTTCCGCGACGATATTCCGCAAGATGAAATCACCATCGGCGTAAAAAAAATCGATACCGAAAAAGATGTCGAATTGACGAAAATGTTAGTCGCGCCTTTTACGGCAGCGGCAATAAGTTAAGAAATCAGTCACAAAAAGGCACAAAAAGCTCAAAAAATAAAATCTTGTTTTATTCATAATTTTGTGGTTTTTGTGCCTTTTTGTGGCTAAATTTCTTATACTTTTGTCTTAGCTCAATGCCAATAGCCTTTTCCTCGCCGTTGTTAAAAGTTGTTGACCAAACTGCCCAAACTATTCTAAAATCTAACTAGCGAAACTCTTCGCTTTGTCAACAAACTCGAATGCCTCCGAAACCGAAAAAAATCAGTTTAATTTATTTCGTCATTATCACGCTTTTGCTGGTCGGACTCGTGCCGCTCGTTTTGACGGGCTGGTTTTTGTCTGAAAAAAGCGCGAAGGAATTGCGAGCGGTTGAAAATCGTTACCAAACGCAACTCGTTCAGGAAAAGGCGCGGCAAATCGAAATGTTCGGACAGCGTTACGGCGATTTGGTCGGAAGCTACGCGAATGCTCTGGAACTTTCAAACGATTTATCGCTTCTGTCCGCGCCGCAGACCGAGGAAAAACTCGGCGCGACATTGAAGGAAAATCCGAATCTGCTGGCTCTCTACGTCAAACCGATAAACGGCGAATCGCTGTCTGTTTTTCGTTCGGAAGCGATTCAAAAAAAAGAAATTGAAACGCTTTCAACGGAAACGCTCGGAAATTTGGGAAATGAAAAAATAGCTTTCGGACAGCCTTACAGATTGAATTCGAGCGGCGAGATTGTTTTGCCGGTCGCTTCTTCGGTGGTTATCAAAAATAACATCGCGGCTGGCGTGGTGGCGATTGTTTCGCTGCGCGAAATTGCGCGGCTCGTCGGCGAAAGCAAACAGACGAGCGACGCGGAATTGTGGAAAGCCGGTTTGCCGATAATGTTCGTAGTGGACGAAAAAGGACGCGCTGTTTTTTATCCAGACCAAAGCGTCAGTTCAAATCAGAAACCTTTGACCGATTTGAAAATCGTGCAGGAATGGCAGCAGTCGAGCCGACAAATTCAATCCGCGCTCGTGCCGTTCACGGCTGAATACGCGGGCGAGAAACACGAAATGATCGGCGCGTATTCGACCGCGAATTTCAGCAAGGATTTAATTTTCGGCGTGATCGTGATGCAGGACGAAAGCAAAGCTCTCGCTTCGGTCGGCGAGATGCGGCGGCAAACTTGGCTGATAAGTTTGGTATTCGCGCTGATTGCTTTGGTCGTCGGAAGTGTTTTCGCCAGAAAATTAACCGCGCCGCTTCTTAAATTAGTTTCGGCGACCAAACAATTTGCAGCGGGCGATTTTTCAACGCGCGTCGAAACAAATAACATCACGGAAATCGGGACGCTCGGCGAAACCTTCAATTCGATGAGCGACGAAATCGAAAAACACATCGCCAATCTCGCCCAAGCTGCGAAGGAAAACCGCGAGCTTTTCGTCGGTACGGTCAAAGCTCTCGCTGCCGCGATTGACGGCAAAGACCGCTACACGCGCGGACATTCGGAAAGAGTTTCGCGCGTCTCGGTTGCCATCGGTCAGCGTCTCGAATTGTCCGACGAAGAATTGGAAACCCTGCGAATCAGTGCGCTACTTCACGATGTCGGGAAGATTGCGATTGACGACGCGATTTTGAAAAAGCCCGCCGCATTGACCAACGAAGAATTCGAGATTATGAAAACTCATCCGGCGCACGGCTATAAAATTATGTCGCAGATTCCGCCGATGACCGAATATCTGCCGGGAATTTATATGCACCATGAAATGGTCAACGGCGCGGGTTATCCGCAAGCGTTGCGCGGCGAAGATATTCCTTTGCAGGCGAAAATTATTTCGGTCGCCGACACATTCGACGCGATGACGATTGACCGACCTTATCAAAAAGGAATGAAACTCGATGACGCGCTCGACCGCATAAAAAGTTTCGTCGGTTCGCGCTACGACGGCAAAGTCGTCGAAGCGTTGGTGCAAGCCTGCGCCGACGGACAAATCGGCATCGGCACGGTTAAATTAAGAAACGCTAAATCAGCCGAAAACACCGCGCAGCTTAAAGCCGCTTGATAAAAAAGGAAAACGGAAATGACAAATCCAAACGAAATCTGGCAAGTCGAAGTTAAAAATCAAATCTACGAAGCGAACGTCGAAGAATTGTGTCAATGGATTGCCGAAGGCGCACTGCTTCCCGCCGACCGTGTGCGGCGCGGAAATCTGCGCTGGATCGAAGCCGGAAAGATTCCGATGCTTCACGGATTTTTCAACGCTAAAGAAAAAGGATTGTCGTTTCCCGTTTTGCAAACCTTAACCGATGCTTCGCCCGCTGCCGATATTTTAGAAACCGAAAATTTTGCCACCGCGCAAAGCGTCAATCAAACGGATAATACTCAAACGAAAAATCAAACGCCCGCTTTGCCAATCGGCAATCAAACGCCAAACGCCTGTCATTTTCACGCGGGAGAAACGGCGGTTTATGTTTGCGACGGCTGCGCGAATCTCTTTTGTAACCAGTGTCCGAACTCTTATGGCGGAAGCGTCAAAATTTGCCCGCTGTGCGGCGCGATGTGCCGTTTGATTGCCGACGTGCAAACTAAACGGCAGAAAGATTTTCAGCATCAAAACGCTCTTTCAAAAGGTTTCGGTTTTGCCGATTTCGGAAATGCGCTTCTCTTTCCGTTTCGATTCAAAACGAGTTTATTTTTCGGCGCGTTGATGTTTATGTTTTTTACGCTCGGAGAATCGGGCGCGGCATTCGGCGGAACTTTTTTGATTTTCGCTTCGATTTTTTGCGCGATGCTCGCCAACACTTTGACGTTCGGCTGTCTGGCAAACACGATTGAAAACTTTTCGCAGGGAAATGTAAAATCGAATTTTATGCCGAACTTTGATGAGTTTGCCTTATGGGACGATGTGATTCACCCGTTTTTTTTGAGTCTCGGAACTTACGTCATTTCCTTCGGACTGCTCGCAGTTTTAGCTGCCGGAGCATATTACTACGCGATGAAGTCGGTTAATCAAATTGAAGCCGACAAACAAAAAATGGTTTCCACCGTTTTGCCCGACGCGGCAAGCGATTTGAATTCGGCGAAACAAATTCCGCAAATCAGCGAGCTGACGAACCAATTAAAAAAGTCGAACGAATGGCAAAACGGCGAGATGCCGGACGCGAACCGGATTGCGAATATGCAGTCGAATGTTTCCGCGCCAAAAGTTGATTCGCAAAAAATCGAACAAATGATAAATCAAAGCCGCCAAGCCGGACTCGAATCGGCAATCGGCGGAAGTTCCGAATCTGAAAACGAAGGACTCGACAAATTCGCGGCAAATATACTGCGCCTGTCAATGATTTTTTCGATTCCGATTTTCCTCGCTTTTTTGTGGGGCGTTTTTTATTTTCCCGCCGCCTGCTGTGTCGCCGGTTACACGCGCTCGCTCGCCGCCGTTCTTAATCCGGCGATTGGTTTGGACACGATAAAACGTCTGGGTTTTAACTACGCGAAAATTTTATTGATATTTTTCGTTCTCGGAGTTTTTTCGTTTTTCGTCAGTTTCATTTTAGGAAAACTTTTCGCGCCGTTCGATTTGCCTCGAATGGGAAACTTGCCCGCGAAAGTCATCGGCAGTCTTTTCACCTTTTATTTTTCGATTGTTTTTTCGGTCGCTCTCGGTTACGCGCTTTATAAATCTTCCGCCCGTTTTAACTTTCGCTCAAATTAAATTCGGGTTTCAAACTTTCACATTCCAAAGTCGCACGTTTGCCCAAGCGTGCGATTGTTTTTTATAATCGAAAGTTTGCAGAAGTAGAAAAATTTTAATCTTAAGGTAAAAGCTGATTCGCGGCGGACAAATCCGCAACCCGCAATCCCAAATCGAAATATGGCATTTTTTTGGCGAAGAAAAAAAGACGAAGACAAATTTTCCACCTCAGTTTTAGGACTCGATAAATCAATCGAAGAACTCAAAGCACAGGAAGCGGCGGTCGAGCGTGAAATCGGCGTTAGATTTACCAAGGCGATTGAAAAAACCAGACATTCAATCAACAATAAACTCGACACGATTTTTGAAAACCGCAAACAGATTGACGAGAAATTTTTAGACGAACTAGAAGAAATGTTAATCTCGACCGACATCGGCGTAGCGACGACGATGCAGGTTCTCGACGCGATTCGGCGCGGCGTGTCGCGTCAGGAAATCAGCGATTTAAACGCACTCAAAGCGGCGATGAAAAACGAGCTTTTGGAAATTCTCCATCATTCGGAAAATCGCGGCGTGGCTGACGAAAGAAGCGTTGATGCTTCAATAAAACCTTACGTTTTGATGGTTGTCGGCGTGAACGGTGTCGGCAAAACGACGACCATCGGCAAACTCGCGCAACGCATAAAAAACGAAGGCAACGACATTTTAATCTGCGCCGCCGACACATTCCGCGCCGCCGCTTCCGAGCAACTCGAAATCTGGTCGCAACGCGCCGGAGTTCCGCTAATTCAGCAAAAACAGGGAACTGACCCGGCGGCGGTTTTGTTCGACGCGCTAAAATCCGCCAAAGCCAGAAACGCCGACGTTTTAATCGTTGACACCGCCGGACGGCTTCACAACAAATCGAACTTAATGGCGGAACTCGAAAAAATGAAACGCATCGCGGGCAGAGAAGTCGAAGGCGCACCGCACGAAACTCTGCTCGTCATTGATGCAGTAACCGGACAAAACGGATTGGAGCAAGCCCGCCAATTTATGAAAACCGCAGACGTAACCGGCATCGTTTTAACCAAACTCGACGGCACGGCAAAAGGCGGCATCGCCGTCGCCATCTCCAAAGAACTAAATCTACCGATTCGCTACGTCGGCATCGGCGAGCAAGTTGACGATTTGATGGTTTTCGACGCGGAAAATTATGTGAACGGTTTGTTTAATTAAAAGATTGAGCCAAGAATTTTCAGAATTTGATTTACAAATGACGCGCCGGTCTTTGGATTTGGCAGCGAAAGGAATCGGGCAGGTCAGTCCGAGTCCGCTGGTCGGCTGCGTAATTGTCGCGGAAAACGGCGAGATGGTCGGCGAGGGAACTTATATTTTTGGAAATGCAACGCACGCCGAAGTTCTCGCTTTGAATCAAGCCGAAGAACGGGCGAAAGGCGCGACAGCGTATGTTTCGCTCGAACCGCATTCGCATTACGGCAGAACGCCGCCCTGCACCGAAGCGTTGATAAATGCGGGAATTTGGCGCGTCGTGTGTCCGATTGAAGACCCGAATCCGCTTGTTTCTGGGAAAGGTTTTGAAATTTTGCGAAAAGCGGGAATCGAAGTCGTAACGGGAATTTTAAGCGACGAAGCCGCCAGACAAAACGAAAAATATATTCATTGGCACAAGTGGCAGAGACCGTTCGTGCATTTGAAATTGGCGATGAGTTTGGACGGTCGAATCTCGCTTAATAACAGCGTTTCGACTGCGCTCTCTAATCAGGAATCGTTAAAAAAAGTCCACGAATTGCGCCATGAATACGACGCGATTTTAATCGGCGGAAACACGGCGGCGGTTGATAATCCGAGCCTCACCGATAGAAGCGGCAAATCGCGCAGAAGAAAACTCGTCCGCGTCGTGCTGGATAATTCGCTTCGCATCTCGCCAAACTCGCAACTTATTTTAACGGCGAGAGAAACGCCGACAATTATTTTTACGGACAATGATAACAAGGAAAAAGTCAAACTTTTAACCGGCGAAGGCGCGGAAGTCGTCCGCATCGCCGAAGGCGGCAGAAATCTTTTCGGCGTGCTTCAGGAATTAAAAAAAAGAGATTTGCAAAGCGTTCTCATCGAAGGCGGCAGCCACATTGCGGGCGCGTTTTACGATGCGAAATTGATTGACAAAGTTTCGTTTTTCATCGCGCCGGTCGTTATCGGCGGCGCAACCGCACCGATGGCAATCAGCGGACGCGGCGCAAAAGTTTTGTCGAGTGCGATGCGCCTTCGTGATGTCGAAACAAACTCTCACGGCGAAGATTTGGAAGTAACGGGCTATCCGAAATGGAATGATTAAATCCAAAAACAAAAGACAAGCGACCGAAGACCGAAAACCGATTTACGCTAAAAAATCCTTCGGGCAAAACTTTCTCGTTGACCCGAATTACATTGACAAAATAATCCACGCGCTCGATCCGCAGGCAAACGAAACGATAATCGAAATCGGCGCGGGTCGCGGCGCGTTGACGGGAAAACTAATTGAATCTGAAGCAAACGTCGTTGCGGTTGAACTCGAACGCGAGATGATTGCAAATCTGCGCGAGCAATTTGCCGGCGCGGAAAACTTTCGGCTGATCGAATCGGACGCGCTTAAATTAAATTTCGAGGAAATCATCGAAAATCCGCTAACCGCAAACCGCAAACCGCAAACCGCAAAACTCGTCGCCAATCTTCCATACTATATTTCAACCGCGATTCTGCAAAAACTTATCGAGCAAAGAGATTGTTTTTCCGAAATGATTTTGATGTTTCAGCGCGAGGTTGTCGAACGAATTACGGCGCGGGCGGGCGATTCGGAGCGCGGGTTTTTGACCGTTTTGACAGAGGCGTATTTGGACGCGGAAAAACTTTTCGACGTGCCGCCGAACGCTTTTCATCCCGCACCGAAAGTTTGGAGTTCGATTGTTCGTTTGAAGCCGAAAGATAATATCGAAATTGAAAATGAAGATTTGTTTCGAGAAATCATCAGCGCGGGATTCGCGCAAAAGCGCAAGACGATATTTAATAATCTGAAAAATGCGCCGAACATTTTTGAAAATAAAGACGAAGTTTTAAGAGTTCTTGAAGAATCGAAAATCGAAAAAAATCGTCGGGCTGAAACTTTAACTTTAGAAGAATGGGCGAGGCTTTCTAATTTTTAGAATCGAGAATTTTTTTCGCAAAGGCAGGCAAAACGATAATGTCTCAAATTTTATGCCGGGAAAATATAACCACGCGCACGGTACAAACTAACACGAAAACAAATCAATAAATTCGTGTTGCTTCGTGTTTGTTCGTGGTTAAAAATTTCCGAAAAATAATACAGCATAAAATTTGAGGCACTACCAGCAAAACATTAAGACAGCCTTTATATGATTTAAAGTTAAAAATTTGCTGATTATTCAGTTTTAAGCAGAAAAACCTGATCTATGATAAAATCACCGTTTGATTTAAACTGAAAAAAGTAGAGTAAAAAGAGTGAATAAACTTGAGATAATACCTTTGGGCGGCATCGGCGAATTCGGAATGAATTGTATGGGCATTCGCTTCGGCGACGAGATGATAATCGTTGACGCTGGAATGGGATTTCCCGACGAAACGCCTTACGGAGTTGATATTTCGATTCCGAACTTCAATTTTTTGGACGAATATAAAGACGATTTAACGGCTTTGATTTTGACGCACGGACACGAAGATCATATCGGCGCGCTGCCGTATTTTCTAAAAAAATTTAATCTGCCGGTTTATGCTTCACGCTTTACGCTCGCGCTCGCCGAAAAAAGATTATCCGAACACAAAATGCTCGACGACGTGCTTTTGCATCGCGTCGAAGCAAACGAAATTTCGGAAATCGGCTCTTTCAAAATCGAATACATACACGCTTCGCATTCGCTCGTCGAATGTTTTTCGCTCGCCATCAAAACGCCAATCGGGACAATAATTCACACGGGCGATTATAAAATTGACGAAACGCCCGTCATCGGCAAACCTTACGATTTGAAAACTCTGAAACGATACGGCGACGCGGGCGTTTTGGCTTTGCTCGCCGATTCGACGAACGCGACCGTGCCGGGCAGAACGCCTTCGGAGCGCGAAGTGATTCCGGCGTTTGAAGAAATTTTTGCGGCGGCGGAAGGCAGAATTATCGTCTCGACTTTTTCGTCGTCGCTTCATCGCCTGCAAGTCGTTTTCGATGTCGCGCACGCTTTCGATAGAAAAGTCTGCGTGCTTGGACGCTCGATGTTGAAGAACGTCGAGATAGCTTCCGACTTAGGATTGCTCCGCGTTCCGCACAACACGCTCGTCGAACTCGGCGAATCACGTTCGCTCGCTGCCGACCAAATCGTTTATCTCGTTACGGGTTCACAAGGCGAATCTCGCGCCGCTTTGTGGAATATGGCGAGCGGAAATTATAAGGGCTTGGGCATCGAAAAAGGCGACACGGTGATTTTGTCAGCCAGAATAATTCCCGGCAACGACCACGCGATTTCCAGACTCATCGGGCAGATTTATAAACACGGCGGAAATATCATCGAAGAAAAACGCCGTCTGATTCACGTCTCCGGTCATGCTTCGCAGGAAGACATCAAAATTATGACCGAAACCGTGCGCCCGAAATTCGTCGTCCCGATTCACGGCGAATACCGGATGCTTTTTCGGCACAAGGAATTTATCAAAAATCACGTCGCGGGCTACACGGACGAAAATATTGTATTGATTGAAAACGGCGACATTCTCGAACTCAGCGCAAATTCGGCGCAGGTCGTCGAGAAAAACGACATCGGCAAAGCGTTTATTGACGAAGCGGTTGCGGAAGAAATTGGTTACGAGATTGTCCGCGAGCGCAAAAAACTCGGCTTTAGCGGTTTGATTACGCTCGTCGTCGCGGTTGACAGGGAAACGAAAAAACTCAAGGGCGAGCCGCAAATTACCGTGCAGGGCGTTGCCGGAATCAATCCGCTCAACGGAACTTTGCAAAATGCCCGTCAATCAATCGCCGATGTCGTCGGCGAAACAAAACGCGAGAATTTTCAAGATAAAAACTTTATGGCGGAAACTCTGCGCGTTCATTTGAAGCGTTTGATCCAGCAGGAAACGGGAACGAAGCCGGTGATTGTTTCGACCGTCGTCGAAGTTTGACTATGAAAACATTTAACCCCTTACAAATTCTATTTTTATTTCTTTTGTGTTCCGTTATTTGTTTGAGTCAGGAATTAAGAGGAGCGGTTAAGACGAAAAACGGCGAACCAATTGAGAAGGCATTTGTTTTAGGAAACGACGCAAGCACGACCGATTCTAAAGGAAATTTCAAACTGAAAAACAACAAAAATAAAATTTTGGTCGTTACTAAATTAGGTTTTCGTCCGCAGATTAAAACTCTAGATAAGAATCAAACTGATATTGAAATCGTCCTCGAAGCAGAAGCGGAAAAAGATAGACTCAAGATAATTGAATGTTCGGAAAAGAGTAAAGGAAAAAAACTTGGAAATGATTTGCAAGTAATCGTTCCGAAAAAAGCCGAAAGCAAAAAAGTATTTGATGTTGACTACGGCAGTTATGTAATTTGGTTTGGTAAAAAGGAAAATAAAAAATGGCTTGAAGGTTGGTTCGGTCCTAACGCAACTAGCGGTCATCCAAATAGCGAATGGATAGAATCTTCAATAAATATCATCGGACGTTCAATTACAAATGAAAAAGGAGTTGTTGGTTGGGATTTGTTCGGAATGACGAAAGGCGGAAAGAGTTGGCGATATATCAGCGTTTTGGAGGATTCCGTTTTTTATATAACTGATTCTTCAGATGCAAAAATTTTCTTTGACCGAATTCTTGATAATTCTTGCACTAATCTTGAAAGATATACAAAAGGCAAATAACTGTGAAAAGAAATTTATCTTTTGAACTATTACGAGAAATGCGCGTTGAGGTCGCGTCCGAAACATTTTTTTTAATTTCTTTGGCGCATAACGATTGGCTGAAACTTCTCGAAAATCCCGAACTCTCGCCGCGAATGAGTGCGCCGTTTATGATTTTCCGTGATAAATGGGAAGTTACTTTGCTGCTCGACGAGATTGATTTCGGAACGATTCGCCATCAAATCCGGGAAGCAAAAACGGAAGGGAATTTTCGGCTTTTGAGTTTTGACGTGGAACTCGATTTTAACGTCGTCGGGTTTCTGTCGGAAGTCGCAAAAATTTTTGCCGAAGCGAAAATATCAATCGTCGCGCTGTCGGCATTTTCGCGCGACCACATTTTAATTAAGCAGGCGGATTTGCCGAAAGCTTTGAAAGTCTTGGGCGAATACGTTGCGGAACTTTGTTAAATGTTCTGGAAAGATAAAATCGTCTTTTTAACGGGCGCGTCAAGCGGTATCGGCGAAGCTCTGGCGATTGCAATGGCAAAGCGCGGCGCAACGCTCGGACTCGCTGCCAGACGCGAAGAATTATTAAAAGAGATCGCGGAAAAATGCGAATCATCAGGCGGCAAGGCGAGATATTTTGCGCTCGACGTAACCGATGCGAAAGCGGTTGCAGACGCGGCGGAATCTTTGCGAAACGAATTTGGTAAAATTGATATTTTAATCGCCAACGCGGGCATCGGCGGAAACAATTCCGCAACGAGAAATCTCAATCCCGAAGCCGTCGCCGAAGTCGTCAACATAAATCTGCTCGGCGCGGTCAACGCCGTCAGCGCGGTTTTGTCGGATATGTTGGAGAAAAAAAACGGGCAGCTTGTCGCCGTTTCGAGTCTCGCGGGTTCTCGCGGACTGCCGAAATCAGCCGCGTATTCGGCGAGCAAAGCCGGAATGACGGCGTTTTTTGAAAGCGTCCGCCTTGACATTCAGCACGAAGGAATTTCCGTAACGATCATTCAGCCCGGCTTTATCAAAACGCCTCTGACTTCAGGGCGAAAAAACAAAATGCCGTTTTTGCTGGAACTCGAGGACGCGATTCCGCTTTTTCTAAACGCCATCGAACGGCGCAAAAAGTTTGCCGCGTTTCCCTGGCAGCTTGCGTGGTTTGTCCGCGCAGGCAGAGTTTTCCCCGCGTGGCTTTACGATAAAATCGCCGGACGCGCGACATTCAGAACATAAAAAACTTCCGACCGCCAATTAAATTTTTGACCCGAACGAAAGAATTGAAAAATAGTCTGCCGCATTTGCGTCGTCGGCTAATTTCCTTGCACGGTTATTTCTGCTAAACTTCAATCGTTTTTTCTTTCCAAAATATGAATTTCCTACAAGCAATAATTCTCGGCATCGTGCAAGGTTTAACCGAATTTATCCCGATTAGCTCGACGGCGCATCTGGTTTTCGCCAGCCGTTTGACGAATCTTTACGCGGGAAATCCCGAACAGACAACGGCGACGATTGCCGTTTTGCAGCTCGGAACTTTGCTGGCGGTTTTGATTTATTTCGCGTCGGATATTTTGAGCATTTCCGCCGCCTTTATCCGCGACCATTGGAATTTGCTGACGCGCAGAAGCAACGTGCGCTTCTCCGGCACGCACGGCGTTCGACCGATTTTTCTGTCCGAAGAAGCGTGGCTCGGCTGGCTGATTATTATCGGCTCGATTCCAATCGGCACAATCGGCTTGCTGCTGAAAAAACAAATCGAAGGCGCGGGAACGAAAAATCTCTGGGTCATCGGAATAATGATGATTGGCATCGCCGTGCTATTGGGAATCGCCGAACTCGTCGGGCGGCAGCGCAAGGAAATAAGAGATTTCGGTGTTTTAGATGCCATCGTCGTCGGCTTCTCGCAGGTTTTGGCTTTGTTGCCGGGCGCGAGCCGTTCCGGTTCGACGATTATGGGCGGACTGTTCGCCGGACAAAAACGCGAAGCCGCCGCCAGATTTTCCTTTCTGCTTTCGATTCCGGCAGTTGCCGCAAGCGGGCTGCTCGAACTCAAAGAATCGTGGTCGCTCCTGCCTGAAAACAGTTTCGCGCCGTTGCTCGCCGGGACAATCGTCGCCGGCATTATCGGTTATTTTTCGATTTGGTTTCTGCTCGCTTATCTAAAGAAAAACTCGACCGCCGTTTTTATTATTTACCGCGTCGTTCTCGGTGTTATAATTCTCGTATTGCTCTGGCAAGGCGTGATAAGCCCGCAGATTTAGATTTGGTTTCAAGTTTCAGGTTTCAAGTTTCAAGCGGAAAACACCAACCTGAAACCTGAAACCTGAAACTTTTATGAAGCGTTGGACAATCCGAAAACATAATCGAGACGAAATTAAATTGCTGGCAAACGCCTTAAAGGTTTCGCCGATTGTCGCTGCTCTGCTCATCTCGCGCGGCTACGAAACCGTCGAAAAAGCCGAAAAATTTTTGAATCCTTCGATTGAACATCTGCATGAACCGTATCTTTTAAAGGATATGCGAGAGGCAGTCGAACGCATTTTAAAAGCCGTCGAAACAGGCGAGAAAATTTTAATCTGGGGCGATTACGATGTTGACGGAACGACCGGCACGGTGGTTTTGCGAAAGGCTTTAGAAATTCTCGGAGCGCAAACCGGCTTTCATATTCCGCATCGTTTTACAGAAGGTTACGGCATCAATATTCCCGCGCTGGAGAAAGCTAAGGAACGCGGTTACAGCTTGGTGATAAGCGTTGACTGCGGCATCAGAAGCTACGCGCCGATTGCCTGGGCAAAGGAAAACGCGATTGATTTTATCGTAACCGACCATCATTTATCCGACGAAGCGCACGGCAAGCCCGACGCTTTCGCCGTCGTCAATCCGAATCAACCCGGCTGCGAATACCCGGACAAAAATCTCGCCGGTGTCGGCGTGGCGTTTAAGTTGGCGCACGCGCTTTTGCGAGAAAAAGGTCGGGAAAATGCGGTCAAAGGTTTTTTGAAAGTCGTCGCCATCGGAACGGTCGCCGACGTGATGAATCTGACGGGCGAAAATCGCGCCATCGTCGCGCTCGGACTGCGCGATTTGCCGCGAGCGCACAATTACGGTTTGAAGGCTCTGATGGAAGTCTCTGACTGCACGGGCGAGATGTCGAGTTACGACATCGGTTTTCGCATCGCGCCGCGCATCAATGCGGCGGGCAGAATGGACGCGGCGCGAACGGTCGTCGAATTGCTGGAGACGACGGATTTCGATCACGCCAGAAGTCTTGCCGAAATGCTCAACAGTCGCAACCGTGAGCGTCAAAAAATTCAGCAGGAAATTACCCAAAAGGCTTTTCTCTCGGCTCTCGAATCGCCGCTCTCGGCTAACTTTATCGTTGTCGCGGGCGAAGGCTGGCATCGCGGCGTAATCGGACTTGCGGCTTCAAAAATCGCCGATAAACTGTATCGTCCGACGATTGTTCTTTCAATCGAAGACGGCATCGCGCACGGCAGCGCGAGAAGCATCGCCGGTTATCATCTCTTGAAAGGTCTGGATTCGTGCGCCGATTTGTTTGAACAATACGGCGGACACGCGGCGGCGGCGGGAATGCGAATCAAGCAGGAAAACATCGAACGACTGCAAGCGAAATTAAACGAACACGCGACCGCTAATTTGCGCGAAGAAGATTTTACGCCCGAATTGAAAATTGACGCGGTTGTTTCCGCGCAAACTCTGACGCTCGATTTGGTGCGGGAATTAAAACGATTCGAGCCGTTTGGAATGGGCAATCCGAAGCCGCGCTTTGTAACGAAAGATTTGATTTTGACGGGCGAGCCGTTCGTGATGAAGGAGAAACATTTGAAGTTAAAGTTCGCCGACGCGGGCGGAAAACAATTTGAAGCGGTTTGGTGGGACGGCGTGGACAAATCAAAAGAGCAAACTCTGAAACCGAAAACGCGCATCGAATTAGCCTACACGCCCGAAGCGAACAATTGGAATGGCAATACCAGATTGCAACTCGTAGTCGAGGATTTAAGAACGAATAATTAATAGTGGAGTTAATAAAATGGATTTAGTCGTTAAATGGCAGGAGTTAATAAATAATCCTTATTTTCAAGAGCTTCCGTATAAAGTCGAGCTTAACAAATTCGGGCAGATATTGATGAGTCCGGCATCAAATCGGCACGGCGTTCTTCAATTTAAGGTCGGAAATAAAATTGAAAAAATAAAGAAAAGCGGCGTTATCATAACCGAGTGTTCGATTCTGACGAGCGAAGGCGTGAAGGTCGCCGACGTTGCGTGGTTGTCTGATGAATTTTACGCCGAATTCGGCGAGAAAACTCCTTATCCGAAAGCACCTGAAATCTGTGTCGAGGTTGTTTCGCCCGCCAACAGCAAAGCTGAAATGACGGAAAAAATTCGTCTTTATCTGGAAAAGGGCGCGTTGGAAGTTTGGATTGTTGACGAATACGCCAAAGTAAATTTTTACACGCACACGGGAAAAATGAAAATCTCGAAACTCGCCGCGAACTTTAAATTATAATGACCGAAACTCCGCGCAAAAATATTAAAAATCTGCAAACGCGGGCGAATCTGCCGAAGTATTTTCGCGCTGCGGCGATTGCTGCGCTCGTCTTGATTGTTCTTGCTATCGGTATCGGATTTTATCGCTCTTGGGGTTATCGGGAATTTCGTATGAAGTCGCTTCCGGCGAATCTGTCGAAAAATGTTTTGGCGGAGGTCAACGGTTATGAGCGGCGCGAAACCGAAGGCGGTTCGGTCAAATATTATATCAAAGCCGATAAAGCGACGACTTTTACCGACAATCATCAAGAACTCGAAAATGTTTTTCTGCAAGTTTTCGACGAAACGGGCGACGCTTCCGACCAAATTCAAGCCGCCAAAGCGATTTATGTTCCAGCCGAAAATAAAAATTTCACGGCTTATTTTGCGGGCGACGTGAACATCGAAACGCGCGACGCGCTCCGGGTCAAAACCGAACAACTGACTTATAACAAAGCAACCGAAACTGCCAACGCCGAAGAACGAATCGAATTCTCGCGCGAAAATGTTTCTGGCAAATCCTTTGGCGCGATTGCCAAAACGAAAGACAAAACGCTCGAACTTTTGAAGGACGTTGAAATCAACGCCGACGGAGCAGGCGAAGGCGAATCGGCGAATTCAAAATTTCAGCAGGCGCACATTACGGCGGGACACGCTTTTTTAAATCAGCCGGAAGGGAAAATCGAGTTCAGCGAAAACGTCAGCGTCAATATCACGCCGAATAAATCCGCGCAGCAGCCGACCGATATAAAATCCGACAAAGCAGTCGCTTTTTTCACCGACAAGGAAATCAAGCGAATTGATTTGAACGGCAATGTTGACGTTTATCAAAAGCCGACGAACGCTAATCCGAAATGGACGAAAACCAAAGCGAATCGCGCCGTCGCGCAAATCAGAAAGGAATTAAAACAACTCGAACTTTTTGAAAACGTCGAAATCCAAACCGCCTCGAACAACGAAAAACCGACCGAAATAAAAACCGATTACGCACTTTACGACAAAGATGCGGACAAATTTAATTTGAAAAACGGCGTTGAAATCGTTACGAATAAAGATAACAAACAAACGCTCATCAAATCTTCCGAAGCGATTTACGAGCAAGCGAGCGGCAAAGTTTTTTTGTCCGGCGGCGCGGAAATTACGCAGGGCGCGGATTATTTGAAAGGCGACAATTTGACGGCGGAACTTTATCCGAACAAAAGTCTCAAAAACACTTTCGTCAAAGGCGATGCTTATTTGAAACAGGTTACGCCGGAGCGGACGACGGAAGTTTCGGGCAATGAATTGAACGCTTCGTTCGGCGACAATCAACAAATGCAAATCGCCAACGCCGTCGGCGCGGCAAACGCAAATTTGATTCCGTCGAAGGCGGACGAATATACGAAAGTTTCGTTGTCCGCGCCGAATGCGATTCGCCTTAATTTCAACAACGGACTGCTTCAACAAATGCAAACCGAAGGTCGCACGACCGTGGCGATGTTTGCGCCGAACGGAAAATCCGATGCGTCAAATAAACGATTGACGGCTGACACCGTGAAAACTTCGATGAAAGGCGACGGCGTAAATCTGACGCGAGCCGAAGCCGTCGGCAATGCCGAATTGTATATCGAACCGCTAAAAAATTCGCCGGAGAATTATCGAACGACGGTGAACGCGCCGCGTTTCGACTGCGACTTTTTTGAAGCGGGAAACAATCCGCAAAATTGCACCGCGACGGAAAAAGCCAAAGCCGTTCGTGTGCCGACCGTCGCCGCCGAAAATCGCGGCAATCAAATTTTAACCGCCGAAAAAATGAACGCGGCGTTTAATCAGCAGACGAACGACGTGCAGCAATTTGACGCGGCGGGAAATGCGAAATTTACCGAACTCGACCGCACCGGAACTGCCGACAAAATTACTTTTACGGCGGGCGACGGAACGGTTCGTTTGCGCGGCAATCCTCTGGTTTTCGATTCGCGGGCGCGGGCGAAGGCGAACGAAATTGATTGGAACACTCGGGACGAAAAATCCTTTTTGCGCGGCAAAGTTTCGACGACTTATGTGAGTCAAAAACAAACCGGCGGCGCAACGCCGTTCGCCCAATCGAACGCGCCGGTTTTCGTTACGGCGGAAAACGCCGACTTCGATCATCGCACCGAAATCGCCGTTTATACGGGCAACGCCCGCGCCTGGCAGGAAAACAATTACGTCCGCGCCGACAAATTGATTTTGAATCAAAAACAAGGTCAGCTTTACGGCGAAGGCGCAGTGCAAAGTCTGCTCTACGACGCGAAGAAAACGGAAAACGGCGTGGAAAAAAATGTTCCGGTCTACGCTCAATCGCAAAAAATTTATTACTTCAAAGACAAAAATCTGCTTCGCTACGAAACCGACGTTGACATACGGCAAGGGACGGACAGAATTCTCGCGGGCATCGCAAATGTTTATTTGAACGACAAAAACGAACTCGCACAAACCATCGCGGAAACGAACGTCGTTGTAACGCAGCCGAACCGACGAGCGACGGGCGATTACGCGCAATACGTCGCGGCAAACGACACGATAGTTTTGCGCGGCAATCCGGCGCAGATCGAAGACGCGGAAAACGGCTCGACGCAGGGCGCGGAAGTTACGGTTAATTTACGGACAAACCGCGTCGTCGGCGAAAGCAAAACCAACGAAAACAACACGGGCAGAATTCGGACGGTTTATAAAGTCAAGAAGCAATAGCACTCGATGATTTCAAAACCGAAAAATTGAACTTGCCATTTTCACTTTTGCCGATTTTCACATAAACTTTTTCTTGAATGGCGGAATTCTTTCAAGCGGAAAATTCAAATTCGACAAACGGCAGCGACGGACAAGTTTCTGCCGATTCTTTATCTGCGCTTCATCTGCGTAAAACTTACGGTCGGCGGTGTGTGGTTGATGATGTCAGTCTGTTCGTCGAGCAAGGCGAAGTCGTCGGACTTTTGGGCGCGAACGGCGCGGGCAAGACGACGACGTTTTATATGATGACCGGACTCGAACGCGCCGAGGCGGGACAAATTTTCCTTAACGGGCGAGATGTAACGAATTTGCCGATGTATCTGCGGGCGCGGCTTGGTTTGGGTTATCTGCCGCAAGAGCCTTCGATTTTTCGCAAGATGTCGGCTGAACAAAATATTCTTGCGGTTCTCGAAACGATGAAGCTCGCCCGCACCGAACGCTTTGCGCGGCTCGAAGAATTGCTGGAAGAATTCGGCGTTTCGCACGTTCGCAAAACTCGCGGCGATGCTCTGTCGGGCGGCGAACGGCGGCGCGTCGAGATTGCCAGATGTCTCGCCACCGAACCGCAGTTTATTCTGCTCGACGAACCGTTCGCCGGAATTGATCCGATTGCCATTGACGACATTCGGGAAATTATTCTTTATTTGAAAAAGCAAGGCATCGGAATTCTGATCACCGACCACAATGTTCGGGAAACTCTCGGCATCACCGACCGCGCGTATATTATGGCGGAAGGGAAAATTTTGCGAAGCGGCAGACCGCAAAGTTTGGTCGAGGACGCGGACGTGCGAAGGCTTTATCTGGGCGAAAGATTTAGTCTCTGAAAATTAAAATCGAAGTCGGTAAATTCAAAAATCAAATCCCGGACTTTGAATTTGAAACTCGAAGTTCTCCTTTCCCTTTTCGCGTTTGATTCGGTTATAATAACCGCAGAAGACGAAAATTTGATTGTTGATTTGAAACAAATTCAAAATAAATTTACAAGCCGGTTATGTCATCTTTAAAACTTACACAAAGATTATCTCAGCGGATGATTTTAACTCCGCAGCTGCGGCAGAGAATAGAAATGCTGCAGATGACGACGCTCGAACTGAGCGATCTGATTCAGCAGGAACTCGTCGCCAATCCGGTTTTAGAAGAAGTGCAGACCGAAGAAGAATTTGAAGAAATAGCCAATAAAATACTTGACCAAAACTCCGCCGGAAACGAAGAAACCTACGAGAACGGACAAAGTAAAGAATTTGACGCGGCAGCGGATTACGACCAAGCCGAAAATTATACGTCTGAAACGCCGGGCGAAAACGGTCATAAAGAAGATGACGCGCCAGATTTTGAATCGGACACGGAAGATTTTTCGACGGAAACTTCCGATGCGTTCGAGGAAGTTGATTACGGCAGAGAATTTCAAGATTATCTCGATCCGGGATATAAAACTCAAGAGATAGAATTTAAGGAAGACGCGCCGAGCTTCGATCAATTTTTATCGCGTTCCGCCACTTTAACTGAGCATCTCGAATGGCAGTTGAACTTGCTGCAAATCAGCGAAGCACTCGAAGATGCGGCGGTTTGCGTTATCGGAAATTTGAACGAAGACGGACGGCTAATAGCGAGCAACGAAGAAATTGCCGAAATGTGCGGTCACCCGGTCGAACTCGTCGAGAAGGCGCGGCAAATCGTTTTGCAGCTTGAGCCGGTCGGCTGCGGTGCGCGGGAAGTCAGAGAATGTCTGCTCGCGCAGCTTGAAGCCAACGGCGAAGGCGAAAGTTTGGCGGCGGATTTGGTCGAAAATCATTTTGAAGATTTGGGAGCGCACCGCTTGCAACATCTCTCGAAAGACACCGGAATTGACGTGCAGGTTTTGAACGAAGAAATAAATAAAATCCGCATTCTCGACCCGAAACCGGGCAGGCGTTATTCGTCGGAAGAACCGATTTACATCGCGCCGGAAGTTTATATCGAAAAAATCGAAGGCGATTACGTCGTCTATTTTGCCGACGACGGCAGCCCGCGTCTCCGCATTTCGCCGACGTATCAAAAAATGCTCGAACAAAACCGCACGACGAAAGAGGAAAAAGATTTTATCAAGGAAAAAGTGCGCTCGGCGGTTGATCTTTTGCGGAACATCGAACATCGTCGGCAAACGATTTACCGCGTCGTCGAATGTATCATCGAACGGCAGAAGGAATTTTTGGACAAAGGCGTGCAGTATATTAAACCGATGATGCTCAAGGACATCGCCGAAGACATCGGAATGCATCTTTCGACAATCTCGCGCGTCGTCAACCGCAAATACGCGCACACGCCGCAGGGCGTTATCGAGCTACGCAGATTTTTCTCCGAAGGAATGCTCAACGAAGACGGCGAGGAAGTTTCGACCAGAATTTTGAAACTCAGAATCAAAAAAATGATTGAAGACGAAGACACGCACAAGCCTTACACCGACGACCAAATCGTCAAACTTTTAAGCAAGGAAGGCGTGAAACTCTCGCGCCGCACAATCGCCAAATACCGCGACCAGATGCAGATTCCGGGTTCGCGCGAGCGGAGAACGGTTATTTAAATGCGGAATGCGGAGTGCGGAATGCGGAATTAAATCTATTTTTGATATTTTGCATTTCGCGTTTCTGATAAGGAGATTAGATTGTAATGAAATTTGAATATACGGGCAGACATATCGAGGTAACTCCGGCGTTGCGCGACCACGTTGAAGAACATTTCGAGAGATTAAATCATTTGTTCGACGGCGACGGCGTAAAGGCGCACGTTATTATCGAAGTCGAAAAAGGACGGCATCGTTCGGAAGTCGTCGTTAATTGGCGCAGAGAAATTTTGACCGCCAATTCGACCGTTTCCGATATGTATCAATCGTTGACGCAGACGATTACGAAAATCGAAAAACAGGCGTTAAAACTCAAAAATAAAATTACGGACAAACGGCAAAAGGCGAAAAAAGTCAGCACGATTGCGCCGGTGGCAGATGAGATTAAACCCGCGCCGTCCGCTCCACGCATTATCAATACGCGAAATTATCCGGTCAAACCGATGACCGAAGACGAAGCGATGCTGCGGCTTGACGCGGAAGAAAATCAATTTCTCGTTTTCCGAAATGCCGCCGACGAGCGCGTTTCCGTCATCTACAAACGTCAGGACGGAAATTACGGTTTGATAAAACCTTAGCTTAAAATGCCCGCCGATACACCAAGCGAAAATCTGAAAATCTCCGTCGCCGATTTTATAAAAAACGCGCCCGCCGAATTGAAATTTGAAATTCTGGCGGGCGCGGGCGGATTGCATAATAAAGAAATCACGTCGTCGCTAGTTCATAAACTCGGCTTGGCGTTAGCCGGTTTGCCGCTGCGAGAACACGCCGGAGGCGTTCAAATTATCGGGCGCGACGAAATCGCATATCTTTTGCAGCTTGACCGCAAGCGAAAAGTCGAAGTCTTAAAAACTCTCGACTGCGAAAATATAAGCTGTATTTTGATTGCCGAAAATCTCGATGCGCCACCGGAATTTTTGCAAATGGCAGACGCGAAAAATCTACCTGTTATTCACACGCTGCAAACTGCTTCCAATATAATAAATTTAGCTTCAAATTATTTACACGAAATACTCGCGCCGCAGATGAACGTCCACGGTGTTTTGTTGGGAATGTATGGAGTCGGCGTGTTGATTCGCGGCGAATCGGGAGTCGGTAAATCCGAATGCGCTCTCGATTTAATCGTGCGCGGTCATCGCCTTGTTTCCGACGACCGGATAATTTTGAAACGAATCGGCGGACGGCTCGAAGGCTCATCGCCGGAGTTGACTTACGGGCATTTGGAAATACGCGGACTCGGCATTGTCAACGTCCGCGACCTTTTCGGCGTTTCGACAATTCGCCGATTAAAGCAGATTGATTTAGTCATCGAGCTTAAAAGATGGGCGAACGCCGCCGAAGTCGAACGGCTCGGACTCGAACGCCGCGAAGATGAAATTTTCGACGTTAAAATTCCCAAATTTATTTTGCCGGTCAGCGCGGGCAGAAATCTTTCGACTTTGATTGAAACGGCGGTGCGTATTCATCTGTCGCGCGAATCCGGCTTTGACGCGGCGCGAGATTTAATCGAAAAGCATTCGGCGATGCTCGATCAAGAGTAATCATTTTGAAACGGTAAGTAATCGGACACCAATAAAATACCGATTCGGAGTAGATGAAAGATGATAGCTGATAACTGATAGATTTGGCGCGGATTTTATCTCTTATCTATTCCGAAATTTAGCTCAAAATAATTCTGTCCGACTACTTATTTTGACTGACGAGATGACGTAATTCTTTAATTGCACTAAAATAAAACCAGCAACTTTCGCTATGTCCAAACATAAAACCGAGAAAAAGGATTTGCCGAATTTCGTCATCATCACGGGTTTGAGCGGTTCGGGAATGAGTTCGGCGACCAACGCTTTTGAAGATTTAGGTTATTTCTGCGTTGATAATTTACCGCTGACGATGCTTTCGACTTTCTCTCGTCTGCTGCTACCGAATGCCGAAGAAGTGGTCGCTATCGAAAAAGCCGCGCTCGTTATCAACATCCGCGAACGGCATTTTTTGTTGGAGTTTCAGAATGAATTAAAGAAAATCAGCAAAAAACTTTCGCCGTATGTTTTATTTTTTGAAGCGTCGGACGAAGTTTTGCAGCGACGTTTTTCGGAGACGCGCCGCCCGCATCCGACCGATTCGGGCAAAGGATTGATGGCGGCGATTCGCGCCGAAAAAAAAGAAATGGCGGGAGTGCGCGAAGCGGCTGACGCGATTATAGACACTTCCGAACACACGGTTCACACGCTTCGGCGATTGCTGGTTGAGAAATTCGGGCAGACAAAAGAAGGCTCGCCGCTGCACATTCAATTCGTCAGCTTCGGGCATAAATACGGCGTTCCCGGTCAGGTTGATTTGCTGTTTGATGTGCGCCATCTGCCGAATCCGTATTTCGACAAAAACTTAAAAGATTTGCCCGGCAGCGACCGCCGCGTCGTCAAGTTTTTGGAAAAGCAGACGGAAGTCGAAGAAACAATCAGGCGTTTTACAGATTTGCTCGAATACCTGCTTCCGCTCTACAAACGCGAAGGAAAATCTTATCTGACAATCGGAGTCGGCTGCACCGGCGGACGGCATCGCTCGGTAATGGTGGCGAACAGATTAAGCAAGGCGTTCGATAAAAATAAATATGAAGTCTCGGTTACGCACCGCGACGTGCAGAAGTAGAATGGGAGACGAGGAGAAAAGGAGAAGGGGAGAAAGGAAATGTGATTTCAAGCATAAAGCATATTGCAAATCCGAAATCCGAAATCCGAAACCCCAAATCGAAATATGTCTGAACAAAAAAAAAATCGGCGGCGTGATTGTTTCGCACGGACAAGTCGCCAACGAACTCGTGGCGGCGGCGGAAACCGTCGTCGGGGAACAAAGTCATATCGCGGCAGTTTCAATCGGCTGGCACGACGACGTGGAAATGGCGAAGGATGAAATCCGGCGAGCCGTCAAGCAAGTTTCGCAAGGTGTCGGCGTGCTGCTTTTAACGGATATGTTTGGCGGAACGCCGACGAATATTTCGGCGATGTTTATCAAAGCGGACGAAGTCGAAATCGTTACGGGCGTAAATTTGCCGATGGTTATCAAGCTGGCTTCGCAAACGAAAGAAATGACTTTGGCGGAAATGGCGAAGGAAGTCGAGGAACAGGGAAAGCAGTCAATTTATCGAACTAGCCAGTTGCTCGAACCGCAGAAGTTAAAGAAAGATGCTTGAATCCAAAGTGGAAATTTGCAATCGGCTCGGACTTCACGCCCGCGCCGCCGCGCAGCTTGTCCGGCTGGCGGGCAGCTTTAAAAGCCATATCAAACTTCGGCGAACCGACAACGCGGTCGTCGCCGACGCGAAATCAATTTTGAGCGTTTTGACTTTAGCGGCTTCAAAAGGAATCGAATTAAATATCGAAGTCGAAGGCGCAGACGAAAGCGACGCGTTGCGGGCAATCGAGCAAATTTTTAACGAAGGCTTCGGCGAAATTTAAGCTCAAACATTTAACCTTTGCAGTTTGTCCGCCATAATTTATGAATGTAGAAAACGGGGATTTTCCCGGCAGAAATAAAATAATTGGAATCGTCGGCGTTCCACTCGGCTACGGCGCGGGCGTGAAGGGAAACGAACTCGGCGCGACGGCGATTCGTCTGGCGAATATCCGCGACGGCTCGCTCGTTTCGCACATTGAAGAACTCGGTTACGAAGTCAAAGATTACGGCGATGTCGAAATCGTCAAACCGAATTACATCGCCGATAAAAACGAAAACCCGAAATACTTAAAAGAAACGCTAGAGTCGTATAAAAATACGGCGAAGGCGATTAAGAAGATTTTAGAAAACGGAGAATTTCCGGTCATTTTGGGCGGCGACCATTCGATTGCCGCCGGAACATTTTCGGCAATCGCATCTTTTTTTCACGCGCGGGAAAAGGAAATCGGTTTGATTTGGCTCGACGCGCACGCCGACATCAACACGCACGAAACATCGCCGTCGGGCAATCTGCACGGAATGCCGCTTGCCGCGCTGCTCGGGCTCGGCGAACCTTCGCTCGTCAATTTGGAAGGTTACGCGCCGAAACTGAATCCGAAATTTTGCGCTCACGTCGGCGCGAGAGATTTGGATTTGGGCGAAAAACGCCGTATCAGAGAACTCGGTATGCGCGAAAACTTTTTTACGATGTCGGACATTGACCGGCGCGGAATGCTCGCTTGCGTCGAAGACGCGGTAAAAATCGCCGCGCAAGCTCCCGGCGGTTACGCCGTAACTTTTGACGTTGATATAATTGACCCGCGTTTTGCGCCCGGTTCGGGAACGCTCGTGCGCGGCGGAATTACTTATCGGGAAGCGCATCTCGCGCTTGAAATCATCGCCGAGCAAGGCGGAATGCGCTCGTTTGAAATCGTCGAAGTCAATCCGATGCTCGACCAAAGCAACATCACAGTCGAACTCGCGGGCGAGTTGATTTTATCGGCGTTGGGGAAAACGATTTTGTAAAACGCGGTCTTTGATTTTTGATCTTTGATCTTTGATTTTTCGCGCAGCTTGAATATAAGAATCAAGGGTCAAAAATCAAAAATCAAAGACCAAATCCCAAATATGAAAACTCGTATCGGCATAATTTTCGGCGGTCGTTCGGGCGAGCATGAAATTTCGATTCGCTCGGCGAAAACCGTCATCGAACAAATTGATAAAGACAAATACGAAGTGATTCCGATTGCCATCAGCCGCGAAGGGAATTGGCTAAATCCTTCGGAATCGCTGCGGTTGCTGCCTGAGACGATTCAAGAAAATTTAGATCAAGCAATCGGAAAATTCCCCGACGATTCGATTGCGCTCGTTGGCGATACAAAATACAAAGGTTTGACGAATTTGGAGAACCCGGAAAAACTCGCCGCGCTCGATGTCGTGTTTCCCGTTCTGCACGGAACTTACGGCGAGGACGGCACGATTCAAGGTTTGCTGGAAATGGCTGACATTCCATACGTCGGCTGCGGCGTGCTTGCGTCGGCTTGCGGAATGGACAAGGTTTTTATGAAATCTCTGTTCCGCGACGCGGATTTGCCGATGTGCCGCTACGTCTGGTTTTTCCGCAGCGAATGGGAGCGCAGCCGCGACACGGTAATCGCGCATACGGAAGCGAAACTCGGTTTTCCGTGTTTCGTCAAACCGGCAAATCTCGGTTCGAGCGTCGGCGTGTCGAAGGCAAACGATAAAAAATCGCTCGAAAAAGCCATCGAACTCGCCGCCGAATACGACCGCAAAATCATCGTCGAAGAAGGCTTGGACGTGCGCGAAATCGAGTGCGCCGTTATCGGTTATGAAAATCCGAAGGCAAGTTTGCCGGGCGAATACATCATCAAAGCGGACGATAAAAAATTTCTCGATTACACGGAAAAATATGCGGGAACGGGCAACAACGAATTCGTCGTTCCGGCATTTATTTCCGAAGAGTTGAGCGCGAAAATTCAGCAGTTGGCGATAACGGCTTTTCGGGCGATTGACGGTTCGGGCTTGGCGCGGGTTGATTTCTTTTTGCGAAACGACTCGGGCGCGTTGCTGATAAATGAAATCAACACTTTGCCGGGCTTGACCGATGCTTCCGGCTTTCCGAAAATGTGGGCGGGAACGGGTTTGAAATTTTCCGAAGTTATTGATGAGTTGGTGCAACTGGCGATGGAGAGACACGCCGACAAATCCAGAAATAAAACCAGCTTTTAAACTGCATTTGCAAACGGCAAATTTGTCAGCCAAAATGTTTTAATTGGCAGACCGCCAAAAAATTACAAGGAGAAATAAAAAGATGTCAGTAGCAAAAAATATCGAAATCACATCAACGTCCGCCACGAGTTTTGAAGATGCGATCCGGCGCGGAATCGAACGCGCCAACGATTCGGTCAATAACATTAGAGGCGCGTGGATTAAAGACCAGAAAGTTAAAATTACCGGCGGAAAAGTCAGCCAGTATGAAGTAATGATGATTGTTACTTTTGTTTTGGACGACAGCGACGGAAAGGAAAGTAAAAAGGCAAAAGGTAAAAGTAAAAAGTAAAACGCTTCGCAAGTAAAAAGTAAAAAGGCAAAAGGTAAAAGTCAGGAAGAAGATTTCTTCACTTTTACCTTTTGCCTTTTTACTTTTTACTTCTATCTAGCCCGGTTTGACTGTCAAATAAATCGTTTGACCGCGCCGCGAAATCAGGAGCAAAATCGGCTTACTGCCCGATTTATCGAGAGCGGCTTGCACATCGTCGAGCGACGAAACCGCTTTTCGATTGATTTCTAAAATCACGTCGCCGCGGGCGATTCCTTCCTGCGCCGCCGCGCCGTTTTCGTCAACATCCGTTACGACCACGCCTTCCGTTCCGGCTGGCAAATCGAGTTGCTTGGCGAATTGCGGCGTGAGCGGCTGCAAACTCAAACCGAGTTTCCCGTTTTGGTTTTGCTTGGTCGGATTTTGACTGCCTTCGTCTTGTTTGTTGTCACTGTTGGCGTTATCCACTTTAAATTCGTCGAGCGTGGCGTTTAATTCCTGCTCGCCGCCGTCGCGCAGGATTTTCAATTTTATCTCCGAACCCGGCACAGTTCCGGCGACTTTGTTGCGAAGCACATTGCTGTCTTCGATAGCGTCGCCGTTAATCGCTTCCACAATATCGCCGCGTTTGACTCCGGCTTTTTCCGCCGCGCTGCCCGCCCGCACATTACTTACAATTACGCCTTTCGTATCTTTTAAATCGAGAGATTGGGCGACTTCCGGCGTAATATTCTGGATATTGACACCGAGCATTCCGCGATGAACTTTGCCGTCTTTCAAAAGCTGCTCCATCACGTTTTTCGCCATATTCGACGGAATCGAAAAGCCGATGCCGATGCTGCCGCCGGATTGTCCGCTTGATAAAATCTGCGAATTGATACCGATCAGTTCGCCGGTCAAATTAACCAATGCGCCGCCGGAATTGCCGCGATTGATCGGCGCGTCGGTTTGCAAGAAATCTTCAAAACTGCCGTCGCTCAGACCCGTGCGGCGACCTTTGGCGGAGATAATTCCGGCGGTAACGGTTTGCCCGATTCCCAAAGGATTGCCGATTGCCAGAACGATGTCGCCGATTCGCACGTTGTCGGAATTTCCCAAATTTAAGAAGGGAAGATTCGCCGCTTCGATTTTCAAAACCGCGAGGTCGGAAGGCTGATCTGTACCGATGACTTTTGCCTCGAAGGTTTTGTTTTCATTGGTCTGCACGGTGATTTTTTCCGCGCCGTCAACGACGTGAAAGTTCGTCAAAATCGTTCCGTCCGCGCTGACAATCACGCCCGAACCGACCCCGCGCTCGATTTGCGGTCGCTGTTGCGGCATATTGCCGCCTCTGCCGCCGGGCATCTGCGGGAAATTAAAAAAGTCGTCAAACGGCGTTTGCATCTGCGGCTGGGTTTGTTTCATTTTAATTTCCGATTCGATTCTAACCACGGCGGGCGCGGTTTTCTCCACCACGTCGGCGTAGGAAGTGCGCGTTCCGTCAACGACAATCGGCGCGGGCGGCGCGGCTTGCGGCTGCGCTTGCGTTGCCGGAACTTCCTGTCCGCTCAAGAAATTGCCGGTTTTGCAGCCGGAAAAAACGAGAAATGAAACGAGTAATAAGAAACCTGTAAATTTATAACTTGTAATATTTTGAACTGCTTTTTTAGACATTTGTATTTCTCCAAAATCTTCTGAAATCTATTTGAATTTTAATTTAAAGTCTCGCAATTATAAAAGTGAAACGGAGACTTTAACAGCTTTTTTCGCTTTTATTTTTTACGTTTGCCGGCAAAAAGATGTTCAGAAAAATTGAACGGATTATTTCAGACGAACTTTCGGCGTGTCGTTTTGAAAAATATAGGCGAGCGATTTATAGACGAGTTTGGCGCAGAGAAAGGCGGGCGCGTCGGAATTTTCCGTTTTTGAAAATTCGACTAAATCCATTCCGACGACGCGCTTTTTTTCGGCGAGTTTTTTAATCAAAGCCAAAACTTCATACCAGCCCAAACCGCCCGGTTCGGGCGTTCCGGTCGTCGGCACGAGCGATGGGTCGAGTCCGTCAATATCAATCGTCAGATAGACGTTTTCGGTCAAAGAATCAACCGCGTCGTCAATCCAATCGGTTCGCCCGTGAATGTCTTTTGCCCAGAAAATCTTCGTCGGCAAATCGTTCAAAATTCTTGCTTCGTCAGCCGAAAGCGAACGAATGCCGACTTGCACGGCGGGAATTTTTAGGTCTTTGACCGACCGCGCCATAATCGAAGCGTGCGAATGCGGCGTGCCGTCGTATTCATCACGCAAGTCAGCGTGCGCGTCAATTTGAAGAATCGAAATGTTGTGAAATTTTTCCGCGTGAGCGCGAATGACGGGCGCGGAAACCGAATGTTCGCCGCCGAGCATACACAAAAATTTTTCGCTTTTTAAGAGATTTTTCGTTTCTTCGTAAAGCGCGTTCATCATTTCGGCGGGCGAATCAAGCGGCGCGAATTCCTTCAAAGTGTGAATGCCGATTTTATAAACTTCCGCGTCGGTTTCCTCTTCGTAAAGTTCCATATTGCGCGACGCTTCAATTATCGCCATCGCGCCCGCGCCCGTTCCTTCGCCGTAAGAAACCGTGCCTTCGTAGGAAACGGGAAATACTAAAACCTGCGATTGCTCGAAACCGGAAAATTCCTTTTCTTCGATACCACCGAAATTCATCGGCAGATTGGTTGATTCGCTCATTGGGATTTGGGATTCGGGATTTGGGATTGCAGATTGAAAAGAAGAAATCCCAAATCCGCAATCCTAAATCCCAAATAAATTAAGGCACGTCAATGCTCAAATCTTTTCCTGAAAATGAAAAAGTCGGACGTTTTCTGCCTTTCATAAATTTGGCGGCGGTTTGCGAAAGCGCGGTAACAATCATCGGCAAGCCGATTGACGGATCGCTCGGCACATACGCGGTCGTGGCGGTTTTTAGAAGTTTGCCGAAGGTCTGCGTGTGATTGCCGCCGAACGACGGCGTGCGTATGTCGAGCGGGACGGAATCGGTCGTAATCGAAACAGCGTATTTGTGTCCGCGCGGCGATGAGCGCGTGATATACGAGGAGATTTCCGCCATATTTACCATACTTTGACTGCATACGCTGCCCAATGTGATGATGCCGGAATTGCGCGTTTTTTGGGCAATCATCATCATCTCCATCGTGTCCTGCGTGATGTCGAAATTAAATTGAATTTTCTTTTCAAAGCGGGCGCGGGCGATGCCGACCGACAGAGGACTTGCCAGAATGTCCGGGCAATATACGGGAATGCGCGATTTATAAGCGGAAGTTAAAATGCCGTCTTCGTGCGCGATTTCCGAAAGTTCTCGCCCAAGCAGATGGAGAAACTCGCGCACCGAATACGGACGCGAAAGTTCCAACTGGTTGATGACGCTGCCGACCCATTCGTCGGCTTCGTGATACTCGTCCGTGTTGGCTAAAAGGTCGCCGATTCGCGCCACGTCCGACGCTTCGAGTTCGTCATCGTTCATCGAAGGATGCGCTTGATAATGATTGCGCCCCAAAATCTCGTGAATGTCGTGAAACAAAACTGTTCCGCTCATTACAATCACGTCAACGAAACGATTTTTAATAACGTAAGCCAGAAGCCGACGCATTCCCGACGGAATCAGATTTCCCGAACCGCACAAGTAAATCGTCGAGTTGTCGTCGAGCATATCGAGCCAGATGCGATGCGCTTCTGCAAGTTGTTTCGCGCCGAAACCCGCGCCTTCCATTTTTTCCCAAAGCCCCGCCACCGAACGGTCCCGGTCAACCGGAATCGGTCGAGTCGGGACAGTTAGAAATTTTGAAGCCTTCGATTTTTTTTGAGCTACCATAAATTCTCCAAATAAATTAGTTAAAAATTCCGTTTAAATCAATTTTGTCAGTTGAATAAAATTCTAAAAATCCGCATTTCTCGCAATGAAACGCTTCGACGTTATAAGCATCTTTGCCGGATGTTTTTAATCCCGACCAGATAGATTCTTCCGGTATGCCTTCGACCCAAACCTGCTGCGATTTTGCGTTGTAATGTCCGCGGTCAAAGATAAAGCCTTCGGTCATCGCGCCGCCGCATTTCGGGCATTTTATTGCGTCTGCCATAAAAACTATTCCTTGCCGTTCGGCGATAAATATGTATATCCGTCGGATTGTGTTTCGTAAAATTCGATTAGTTTGTCGCCTTCTTTGGACGAGATTTCGCCGTCTTTAATTCTCTGCATCACGATGCGCCGAAATTGGTCGTGCAGATGCGCCGAATCGAATCGAACGGTCGCCAGAGCGTCGCCGAGCGTCGCGCCTTGAATAACTTTTTTTATAATGTAACCGTCTTCGCCGATGTGGATGTGCGCTTCGTGCGGCACACCGAAAAGATTGTGATTGTTGCCCATCACTTCTTGATACGCGCCGACCAGCATTATCGCCAGATAATACGGCTCGCCCTTTTCTAATTTGTGTAATTCCAAAACCGGCTTAACGTCGTGCAGGTCAACAAACTTATCAACTATTCCGTCCGAATCGCAAGTAATATCGCATAGTGTAGCATATTCCGTCGGTTTTTTGTTGAGTTTGTGAATCGGGACGATTGGAAACAGTTGTTCCAACGCCCAATTATCCGGCATCGAGCGAAAGAAGGAAAAGTTCGCTAAGTATTTCGCGCACAGCAAACGTCGCAAATCGTCAAATTCTTCGGCGACATATTTTTTTTGCTGCGCGAATTGGTCGGCGCGTTCGCAAACGTCCCAGAAAAGAACTTCGCCTTTGCCTTTGCCTTCGAGCGAAATCAAGCCGAGATTGAACATCGTAAAAAGCTCTTCGCGGTTCTCCAGCGCGTCGTGATAATACTCGCGGTAATTTTTCGCCGTGATGCTCTCGCGCAAATCATACATTTCCTTGACGACTTGCGGGTCGTCAATTTCAATCTTCATCGGCGTTAAATCTTCGACTACCGTTTCGATTTCGTCCTGAATGTTCGTTACCAGAATCGCGTGATAAGCCGACAAATATCTACCCGATTCCTGAATTATCGTCGGATGCGGAACGTCTTCGTCGTCGCAAACGCCTTTGATGACGTAAATCACGTCGTTGGCAAATTCCTGCGCGTTGTAGTTCGCCGACGATTCAAACGAAGTGCGCGAGCCGTCGTAATCAACCGCCATTCCGCCGCCGACATCGAGGTATTGAATCGGAATATTTAGTTGTTTGATTTTCGCGTAAGTTCTCGCCGCTTCGCGCATCGCGCCTTTGATGCGCTTGATGTCGGTTAACTGCGAGCCGATATGAAAATGGAGAAGCCGAAGCATTTCTATTTTGCCCGTTTCAGTCAAACGGCGAATGACTTCTAAAATCTCGGTCGTCGTCAAACCGAATTTCGCCGCTTCACCGCCCGACTTTTCCCATTTGCCCGAACCTTTTGAATAAAGTTTGACGCGCACGCCGACCATCGGAAGTTTCATTTCGGGATTTTCTTTGGAAACTTCGTCGGCGATTTTTATCGTATTTTCGAGTTCGCTTAATTTCTCGATGACGATGACGACATTTTTTCCGGCTTGCGCTCCGGCGAATGCGAGGCGTATAAATTCTTTATCCTTGAAACCATTTAAGACGAGCAGGCTTTCTTCGGATTGCTCCATAGCGAGAGCCGCGTAAAGTTCGGCTTTCGAGCCGGCTTCGAGACCGAAGTCGTAGCGTTTTCCTTCCTTGAGATATTCTTCGACGACCGCGCGGTTTTGATTGACCTTCATCGGATAGACGCACATATGTCCGCCTTTATAATCGAATTCTTTGATGGAATTTTTGAAAGCCTTCTGAAGTTTGCGGACTTGTCCGGCGAGAAGCTGCGGGAAACGAAGCAGAACGGGCGTATTGATGCCGCGCTTTTTTAAATCGTCAATAATTTCCTTGACATCCGCCGAAAGCGTGTCGTTTTCGGCGGCGCGGACAATTAAATTTCCCTTGCGATTAACGCCGAAATAGCCTGCGCCCCAATTTTCAATGCCGTAAGTTTCAACCGTCTGCTCGATGACTGCGCTCAATATGCCTGTTCTCCAAAAATAAAATGTCCGTTTAGTATAACAGAAAAAAACGATAAAAAATGCAAATTACGAATTTAGCAAAAAACGCGGTTTAGAACAACAGGCATTTTTTTAAGTGGAGTGTGGAGAGTAAAGCACAAGAGAAAATAATTCAAACTTTCCTTTCCCCTTTCCACACTTTACTCTCGACTCTTCACTCTTTCGCTGGCATAAATTTTGCCGGAATGCGTAGGAAAAGAAGCGTCCGCAAAAGATGCTTCGGAGAGCAAAGCCTTATAAACACGGCGCAGTATAATTTTTCCTTCGATAAAGCCCACGCGATAAGTGTCGAAACTTGTCAAACGGGCGTGCCAAAAATTGTCATTTTCGATGTGGATTTTAACTTTCCCGCACGCATTTTCAGCAATCGAATTTCTCGATAACTACGCCTGCCGTCCGAATTTATTTCCAAGCGAACTTCGGTGAAAAACCAATGAACATATTTGAAGATTTGATAGAGGAGTTAAAAGAAGAAAATTTAATCGAGCAGACGGTTATCGAAACGAGCCGCGCCGAAGCGGAAGCCGCCGCGTCCAAACAAGAAGCAATCGAAACCGCCGAGCCAACGCCGCTACAAACCGAAGAATATCTCGAAAACGCGCCGCTTGAAAATATTGAAAATTCGGAAGATGCGGTTTTCGTTGAAGCGCAAAAGCCGATTGTCAGCGAAGATGAATTTTACCGGCAGCGGGCGATTAACGAAGTCGCTTTTCTGCACGTCATCGAAGCGGTTTTCGCCGGTGTCGAGCGTGAGCAGTTGAAAACGACTCCGCAGCCGTTCAACGATTTGGAAGTCAAAAAAGTTCTGCATGCGTTTCTCCAAGTTTGCTGCGAATCGAACTCGCCGGAATTCTCGAAAGCCGAATTTCAGCTTCTTCAGGAAACCGAAAATTGGTATTCGTCGCTGACGCTTCGTGATAACCGGATTATGACCGCTCACCTTCGCCGCTACTGCGAAACGTCGCGTCCCGCGCTCAGTTCTCCGGCGATGATTGCGCTGGCGAAATTTTACCGCAACTCGCCTTACACCGAATCCGTCAGAAGCAAATTCGATCTGATTGTTACGCGGCTTTTCTCCAAAGAAGTCGGCAACCGAAGGGAAGCGATTTTTACACGCGCCGAATTAATTAATCATATTCAAGAACTTTACGCCGAATGGTCGAGCGTTCCGCTTTATTCGACCGAAGCCAACGACCCGACGATTTTGCAGACCGTCCGGCAGTTCGACGAATTTATCGAAGAAGCGGAAAACGTGGAATTTTTCGACGAATTGATAAACTCGAACTTTTTCAACCGCGTCCGTCTCTACAAGGAAAGCACGAACGAAGATTTCTACGCGCCGTTTGTCTGCGCCGCCGCCGCCGAATGCAATGTTCGCATCGGCAATCGTTACATCGAACTGCTCGAACGCGAAAAGCGAGCGGGCAATGTCGTCAATCTCCAAAGCAAATACGGGCTGGCGCACGACAGCGCGATTAGCGAAGCGACCGGCAAAACGCTCGCGCTCTCGGAACTTTTAAAAGAGCAAAAGAAATCCGAACCGAAATCCGCGCCGGAGAAAAAAACCATCGTCGTCGAACCAATCGTTAAAAAAGAAGAAAAGAAGGAAGATAAAAAAACCGGAGCGAAAGGGAAATCGGCGGGCTTTAACCTTTGGCTGCTCATTCCGATTATCGCGCTCGTCGCTCTTCTCGCTTTTTATTTCGGAACGAAAACCGCGCCCGTCGCAATCAAAGATAACGCCAACGCCGCGCCGAAGATGAATCTCGAAAATTCGATGCTCAAGGAATATTTGCAGGAAGCGCACATCGAAGACGACACGCTGGACGGAATCGTTCTGCCGACGTGGGGACATCTGACCGAAGAAAAACGCCGCGATGTCTTAAAACAAATGCTTAATTTCGGCAGCGATAAAGGCTACAAAAAAGTTCGGCTGACCGACAAGTCCGGCAAAACGGTCGGCACCGCCGCCAACGGAACGATAACAATCAGCGACTGAAAAAGTAAAAAGGCAAAAGGCAAAAGTAAAAAGTCAGGAAGCAAGTTCTTCGCTTTTTACTTCTTCGGTCGCTCGTTCGCCTTCAAAACCCGCTTGCGAAGTCGAATCGCTTTCGGTGTCGTTTCGACGAGTTCGTCGTCGGCGATAAATTCTAACGCTTGTTCGAGCGATAAATCTTTGACGGGAACGAGACGCATCGCTTCGTCCGTGGAAGTCGTACGCATATTCGTCAGCTTTTTTTCTTTAATGACGTTCACGTCCAAATCAACGGCGCGGGCGTTTTCGCCGATAATCATTCCTTCATAAACCTTCGTTTGCGGATTGATAAAAAGCCCGCCGCGTTCCTGCAAAGCATAAAGCGCGTAAGTCGTCGCTTCGCCCATTCGGTCGGCGACGAGCGAGCCTGTGCCGCGTCCTTTCATATCGCCCTGCCATTTGTCAAAACGCAGAAAAATCGTATTTAAAAGTCCCGTGCCTTTTGTTTCGGTCAAAAACTCGCCGCGAAAACCGATGAGTCCGCGCGACGGAACTTCATATTCGAGCCGAACGCGACCCGTTCCGTTATTTATCATTTTCGTCATCTGACCTTTGCGCCGTCCGAGTGCTTCGGTTACGACACCGATAAATTCTTCGGGGCAATCAACGACGACTTGTTCAATCGGTTCGAGCAATTCGCCGTTCGCGCCTTTTTTCGTGATGACTTCCGGCTTGGAAACTTGCAGTTCGTAACCTTCGCGCCGCATCATTTCGATTAAAATCGCCAACTGCAATTCGCCGCGTCCAGACACTTTGAATTGGTCGGGCGAATCGGTATCGGCGACGCGCAAAGCGACATTTCCCAAAAGCTCTTTGTCGAGTCGTTCCTTGATTTGGCGCGAGGTTACAAACTTTCCGTCAATGCCGGAGAACGGCGAATTGTTCACGCCGAAAATCATTGAAATCGTCGGCTCGTCAACATTGATAACCGGAAGCGGTTTCGGATTATCAACCAAGGTTATCGTTTCGCCGATGTTAATGTCGTCGAATCCGGCGAGCGCGACGATTTCGCCAACACCTGCCGATTCGACCGGCTCGCGCTTCATTCCTTCAAAAACGTAAAGCTCCTTGACGCGCGTTTTCTGCGTCGAGCCGTCGCGTTTGGCAACGATGACTTCCTGATTTTTCGCAATCTCGCCCGAATAAATTCTGCCGATGGCGAGCCTGCCGACAAAAGCGTTGTAGTCAATATTGGCGACGAGAAGCTGCAAAGAATCGTCGCGCAAAGCGTGCGGCGCGGGGATAGTTTTTATAATCTCGTCGAACAAAGGTTTGAGATTTTTCGATTCTTCTGCCAGAGTTTTTTTCGCCACGCCGTCGCGCGAAATCGCATACAAAACCGGAAAATCAATCTGCTCTTCGTCCGCGCCGAGGTCAATGAAAAGGTCGTAAATTTCATCTAAAACTTCTTCCGGTCGGGAATCGTGGCGGTCAATTTTATTAACCAGAGCGATGGCTGGAAGTTTTTGCTCCAACGCTTTTCGCAAAACGAATCTCGTTTGCGGCAGACAGCCTTCCGCCGCGTCAACCAATAAGACGATGCCGTCAACCATTTTCAAAACGCGCTCGACTTCGCCGCCGAAATCGGCGTGTCCGGGCGTGTCGAGAATATTGATTTTGTAATCGCCGTAATGCACCGAAGCATTTTTCGCCATAATCGTAA
>JBPCMK010000106.1:0-50079 GCA_051002375.1 Pyrinomonadaceae bacterium
GCAAAGGAGCGCAGAATCTGGCGAAATTTCTTGCTGGAAATTTTGGCACGAACAAATTGCTTATATTCTACTGTCATCACTAGATTTAACTATTATATCTTAGTTGTTATCTAGTCTTGACCCTAAAAATTTAAGGGAAGCAGAGAAATTCGCTTCCCTTTTTGCTTTGCGCTTTGTCGAAAAGAATCGGATAATTCACGTTTGCCGTCGAGAAAATTAAATCGCAGATGACTATGGAAAACAAACAGACAAATGAGCGTAAATATCGCCAGCGAGTTTATGAAATCGTCAACGAAATTCCCGTCGGGCGCGTGATGACTTACGGGCAAATCGCCGATATTTTAGGCGAAGGCTACACGGCGCGAACCATCGGATATGTGATGCACGCGGCTGACACGGAAAATGTGCCGTGGCAAAGAGTCATCAATTCGCAAGGCTCGTGTTCGACCGGAAAAATGACTCTGCCGGTAAATTTGCAGCAGCAGATTTTAGAAAGCGAAGGCGTAAAATTTGACGCGAAAGGACGCTGTGATTTAAACGTCTATCGTTGGTCGCCCGAAGGCTTTGAAAATGAAGATAACGAACAGCCGAGTTTGTTCGGATAAATCTGCTTGAAGAATTTTCCGAACTTTTTACTTTTGCCTTTTTACTTTCTCATCTGCCCCATTTCAATTTGTTGCGGAGAACGTCGAAATAATTGCGGTTCGGCGGTTGAATCAAATTGAAATTCGTTTCACTTTTGCGAATCGAAACCGTATCGCCTTGCTGTATCGGAAAACCGATTTGTCCGTCTAAAGTTAAGACCACGCCTTCGGTTTCATTTTTCAATTTAATCTCGATTTCGTCTTCGTCCGGCACGACAATCGGGCGATTGGTCAAAGTGAACGGGCAAATCGGCGTTAGAACAATCGCGTTCATCGAAGGATACAAAATCGGACCGCCCGCCGAAAGATTATACGCCGTCGAGCCGGTCGGCGTGGAAACAATCAAACCGTCGGCGCGAAATGAATTGACATAAAGATTATTTAGCTCGACTTCGATTTCGATTATCCGGGCAAGCGCGGCTTTATTGACGACGACATCGTTTAGAACTCGTCCCGTTTCCAAAACTTCGCCGTCTCTCGAATGCTCGACATCGAGCATCACGCGGCGATCAATTTCATATTTGCCTGCGAGAATCTTCTCCAGCGCGGGAAACATTTCTTCGATGCGAAATTCGGTCAAATATCCAAGCGAGCCGTAGTTAATTCCCAGAACCAAAACTTCCCGCTTGCCGATTAAACGCGCCGTCGAAATCATCGTGCCGTCGCCGCCGAGAACGACAATTAAATCGGCTTCGGATTGAAATCTTTCCGCTTCGACCGTTTCGATACCGCACTTTTCAGCGTCGAACTTATCGCTTTCTTTATATGGTTTGCTGATTAAACTGATGGCGCGTTTATTGAGCCACGCGGACAATTCACACGCCGTCGTCCAAGCCTCTTTGTGATTTGGCTTAACGACCACGCCGACGCATTTTATTTCCTGATTTATCATTTGGAAAAGTTTCGTTAATGATTGACTATTCGATTTGAAACTGCAAGTTTATAATTTCGGATGTTCCTCGACGAATTTCAAAAGATTTCCAATATAAGATTTAAAGTTCGGACAAGTGATGTCGTGCGCCGCAAGCAGTCTGTCAGCAACGCTCGTGTCGTAAGTTTGCGGCACGAAAAAATACGGCACGGACGGAAACGGCAAACCCGAAACAGCGGGCGAAAATGGCAGCATCAGAGATTTTTCAACTAATTTCGACGGCGGTTTTATGACGGATTGTTTGTTCGTCATCGCTTCGCTAATAGTATCGAAAAGCTGTTCAGTCGTCAGCGGATTCGGGTCGGCGAGCGCGACGGTTTTGCCGACGGCGTTTTCATCTTTTGCCAACGCCGCAATGCCTTCGACGACGAAATCTACGGGAACGAGATTTAATTTCACCGCCGAATTTCCGACGTTAATAAAGCGCAAAAGATTCGGAGCTTTTCGCAAATAATGAATCAGCGAATAAATGCCGTCGTATTTCGCCGTTTCGCCCGATTCGGAATCGCCGACGACGACCGACGGACGATAAATCGTCAAGGGAAATTTATCCTTTAAATTTTCGACTTCGCGCTCCGCCAGATATTTCGTTTCCTCGTAAAAATTCCGAAAGCCCGCCGAATGTTCGAGTTCGGTTTCCAGAATTTCGCCCTTCCGTTTTCCCGCGACATAACAAGTCGAAACGTAATTATAACGCCGCAGATTTTTTATTTTTACGACAAATTCATTAACATTTTTCGTGCCTTCGACATTCACTCGAAAAGCCGTATCTTTTTTGACTGCCAAATCATAAACGGCAGCGAGATGAAAAACGTCTGTCGTTTCGTTTTGAATAATTTCTAAATCTTTTTCGCCGATGCCGAGATTTTCCCGTGTGATGTCGCCCTCGACAACGACAAAATTTTCAATCGGCGTTCGGGTTTTTTCGGCGATTCGCACGACTGTCTGTTTCGCTTTCTCGACAAAACTTTTCTGCGCGAGCAAAAAGAACTTCGCGTTTTTATTCGCTAATCGTTCAACCAGACGCTCGGCAATAAAACCGGGAAAACCCGTGAGAAAAATTGTTTCGTTGTAAATCATCTTTTGAAATTATAACCGAAAATTTAGCAAGTAAAAGACTGATGAGTATATTTAATTCTAACTTTGCGTGCTTTGCGCCTTCGCAGAAAATTTCCTCAATCTTCCGAAGCGAAAACGACATTTTTATTCGGCTTGTCGTTCACCCGCAATTCAAAAACATCGGGACGCGAATAATGTCCGTCGGTGTCCAAAAACAAATGTCCTTGTTTGATTAAATCGAGTTCGAGTTCGCCATACACGATGTCCGGTTCATCAAACACGGGTTCGACAATATAACTTGCATCGGGCGCGATAATCGCGCTTCCGCCGTGCTGAAGCGCGTCTTTTTCCATTGATTCGAGCAACGCCAAAACTTCTTTGTCGCCGGTTTCGAGCGATAGAAAACCTTCGATTGCTTCGTCTTTTTTCAAGATGCAGCCCGAAGCCAAAACAAAACATTGCCCTTCAAACGCATAATGCCGACAGGCGATTTGGTGTCGCTCGTGAACGGTCGGAAATTGCGCGGTGTGAATCGTTTCGCCTTTGGCGTGCATCGCGGCGCGGGCGAGCGGCAGCCAATGTTCCCAACAAATCAAACCGCCCAAAACGCCGTAAGCGGTTTCCGTAACATTCAGAGTGCTGCCATCGCCCGCGCCCCAAATTAATTTTTCGGTGTAAGTCGGCGTGAGTTTGCGGTGAATTTTATACGCGCCCGACGGCTCGAAATAAACGGTCGTATTGTAAAGCGTTCCGCCGCCGCGCTCGTGAATGCCGATGACGAGATAGACGGAATTGCGCTTGGCGATTTTTTGCAAAAGCGCGAATTCCGCGCCCGGAATTCGCAGAGAATTTTCTGTCAGATATTGATAGAGACGTTTAGCGGGCGCGTAATCCCAGAGCGCGACGCGCGGTGCTTCGTCGAGCCAAATCGGATAACCGGCGAGCCACGTTTCGGGAAACACGACGATTTTCGCGCCCGCCTTCGCGCATTTTTTCGTTATCTTTTCCGCCTTTGCCAGCGTCTTTTGCAAATTCAGAAAAACAGGCGGCTGTTGGACGAGCGCGACTTTAACCGTTTTTTCAAGCATTTTTTCAATTTACACACGAAGCGAATTTGAAGCAAACGAACGCGGCGTTTTGCCATTTATTGAAAATCGAGTCCGGTTAAAACTTTTTACAATCAGTCGAAGCTGTGTTAAGGTTTCGGCGTAAGCGAAATTGCTAAAGGCTTGTGTAATTTGAAGGTTAAATAATGGAAGCGGAAAGTGAAAAAAATCCGAAAGCCGAGAAATCGAAAACTGCCCGAAAAAATAAAGTTGCCCCGTCAGTAAAAAAGGCTTCGGAGGAAAATTTCACGAGCGAATTAAACGCGCCGCGTTGGTCGGTCGTTTCGTTTGAAAACCGTCTGGCAAGCCATTTGACTTACGCCGAAGCCGCGCGAAAACTGAAAGATTTTGCGGCAAAAAAAGTCTCCGGCTTGTGCGTCGTAACCGACGAAGTTGGTGAGAAAGTGAAAATTAAAAAGTAAAACTCTTTCAGATTTCCAAGACGACTTTTCCGAAACTTCGGTTTGATTCAAGATATTCGTGCGCTTTTCCGACATCTTCAATCGGAAAAACTTTATCCACATTCGGTTTGATTTTTCCCGCCGCAATTAACGGTAAAACTTCTTCGATAAACACCCGCGTCGCTTGCGCTTTTTCCGCCGTCGAGCGTGAACGCAAAACCGTGCCGATAATTTTCGCGCGTTTCGTCAAAGCCATTCCTAAATTAAATTCCGCCGTTCTGCCGGAGGTCAAACCGACTAAAATGAGGCGACCTTTCGGCGCGAGGCTTTCCAAATTTTTCGTGAAATATTTCGCGCCGACCAAATCCAAAATAACGTCCGCGCCTTTGCCGTCGTTTTTTTCTTTGATAATTTCGGCAAAGTTCAAATCATCATCGGTTAAAATCGCTTCGTCGAGTCCGAGTTTTTTGCATTCGTCGAGTTTATACAGCGTGCGCGAAGTTCCGAAAACTTTTATATTTTTGGCTTTCGCCAGTTGCAGCGCGGCGAGTCCAACGCCTGAACCGATGGCGTGAATAAGAAGCGTCTCGCTTTCCTTCAAATTGCCCTGCGTAAAAATCGCGTCGTGCGCGGTGATAAACGCTTCGGGAATTGTCGCCGCTTCAATGAAATTCAGATTATCGGGAATTTTCGCCAAAAGGCTTTCGTCGGTTGCGAGAAATTCGGCTTGCGCTCCGCCCGCCGTGATGCCGAAAACGCGGTCGCCGATTGCAAAATCCGTTACGCTTTCGCCGATTTCCGCGACTTCTCCCGCAAACTCCAAACCTAAAATTCTTTCAGGGAAACCTTGCGGCGCGGGATAATGCCCTTCGCGCTGCATTAGGTCGGCGCGATTTAACGCCGCCGCTTTGACGCTGACCAAAACTTCCGTTCCCTTCGGCTGCGGCGGATTTTCAACCTCGCGGATTTCCAGATTTCCCGCGCCGCCGAATTCTTTTATATAAACAGTTTTCATAAAATCAGAGATGAGAAATGAGAAATGAGAAATAAAATTATTATGATTTCTCATTTCTCATTTCTCATTTCAATTCTATTTCTTCATCAACTCGGCGTATTGTCCATCTTCGACCCATTTTAAAATCTCCGACACGCGCCAGATGGGAAACGGATGCGTCAGTCCGGCGTTGAGAAGATCAGCCCAGAATTTGTCTAATTTTTTCTCGTCGTAATTTTTCTGAAATTCTTTGGCTTGTTCTAAAAATAAATCGTAATCAATTTTTGAAGCGAAAGTTCCGCCCGCCAATTTCATCATTGTTCGTCCGATGACGTGTGGGTCTTGCGTAACGAGCAAAGCGGCGCGGTCGCAGGACAACTCAGCGCGTCGCGCCCACGCTAGTAATGCGCTGCTGATTCCGGCGGAAATTAAAAATTTGATAATGTCCGAACCCGGAATCAATCTCGCCGCCGAAGCGTTTGCCAACGCTTCAATGAGCCGCGCCGCCGTCAAATACAAAACATGCTCGGCGTGTATGTGTCCGACTTCGTGCGCGATAACGGCGAGCGTTTCCTCGTCGGTCAGTCGTTCGATTAAAGACGTATGAAGCACGATAATCGGTCGTTCAACGCCGCCCGTAAAAGCGTTGACGACCGGATTTTGCTGAATATAAAGTTCCGGCATATCAACGCCCAAAGTCGTGCAGGCGATTTGCAGTTTGGCGTGCAAATCGGGGCATTGCTTCGGCGTAACTTTGACCGCACTCGCCATAAACATTACGCGAATCGCCGATTCGCCCGTAACGGCGAGCAATTTTTTAAGTCCCGAATCAACGCCCGGAATCGCCCGTAAAGCGGCGAGAGCGCGGCTGTCCGCCGGATGAATGTATTCGTGTTTGCTCAAATCGGCAAACTTTTTATGCGGCTCGTTTGATAAAGGAAGCCGGCAGCGACCGCATTTCGCTTCGCCGTTTTTGTAATCTTCTTTAACGGAATTTTTCTGTCCGCAGTAACGACACCGCACCGAATAACGCTCAAGGGTGGCGGCTGATGAATCTTTTTTCGTCATAATTTAAAGTTTAGATAGATGTTTCGGATAATTCAAATCTCGAAAGATTAAACGAAGGAAAACAAGAAAAAGTTTAAAAACAGTTTTGAGTTACGCCTTCAGGCTAATGGTATCGAGTTAAGGAATTAGCCACAAAAAGGCACAAAAATCACAAAAATCAGGTTTTTATTTTTGAGTTTTTTGTGCCTTTTTGTGGCAATCATTTTTATCTTTTTGTTTAACTTAATATCATCGGCTTAAAGCGTAACTCAAAACGCTTGTTCGTCTTTCTCGAATTCTTTGTGCATTATATTCTTTGACGATATGAAAAAGCGTTCGCTGAAATTTATCAAAATCGTCGCCGCGTTTATTTGCGTTTTGATTTTAATTTTAGCGGCGATTTTATTTCTGGACGCGATTGATAAAGCCTTGATTAAACGCTACGCACGCAACGAAAATCTGCCGACGATAAAAACCGATTGGCGCGGAACGCCCGTTGACGAAAAAGACAGATTCGTCAACGCCGAATTTCCCTTTCTGCCTAAAACGCTTGATTTGCTGAAATGGCAGCTTGGCGCGAAGCCGCAAAAAGAGGAAAAAAAGAATGATAAATGGCGGCTCGAAGTAAAAGACCCGACGGAATTTTTGGCGAGCGATAGAGACGGAATTTTATGGCTCGGACACGCTTCGTTTTTTATTCTGCTCGAAGGCGTGAGCATTCTGCTTGATCCGGTTTTCGGCTCGCCGTCGTTAGTTCCCGTTTTGGTTGACGTGCCTTCGCCGATTGATAAATTGCAAAAAGTTGATTTGATTTTAATCTCGCACGACCACCGCGACCATTGCGACGAAGCGACGATTAAACAATTAGCCGTAAAATTTCCCGACGCGAAAATTCTCGCCGGTCTGAGAATGGAAGAGCTTTTAAATGATTGGAAATCTCCAAAAACGGAAATCGAAACCGCCGGTTGGTATCAGCAATTTTCTTTGCCGAACGATAAGTTGAAAATCTTTTTTCTCCCGTCGCGCCATTGGTCGCGGCGCGGTTTGTTTGATACGAACGAAAGATTGTGGGGCGCGTTCGTCATTCAGAGCGCGAATAAAACGATTTATTTCGGCGGCGATTCGGGTTACGGAAATCACTACAAAGAACTCGCCGCACTTTTCCCGAAGATTGATTTTTTTCTCGTCGGCATCGGCGCGTATAAACCGATTTGGTTTATGAAAGCTAATCACAATTCGCCCGAAGAAGCGTTTCAAGGTTTTGTAGATTCACGCGCCGACGCGCTTATTCCGATGCACTTCGGACGTTTCGATTTGTCGGACGAGCCGCCGAGCGAGCCGCTCCAACTTTTGCGAGAAGCGGCGGCGCGAGCGAATGTGTCGGACAAAATAAAAGTTCTGCAAATAAATGAAAGCGTGAATTTTTAATTTTTTAGGAGATTGTTCGACGCTTTCAGATTCGTCTGTCGCGCCGCCTAGCGATTCTCGCTAAGCTATAATGTCGGTCGCCGTTGACGACTAAATCCGAATCCGATTTTTCAAACTTCTAACTTTGTTTCTTGCCGAGCATATCAAGCCCGACCGCCGCGACGAGAATCGTTCCCTTGACAATATCCTGCATATAATCTCTGACATTTAACAATGACATTCCGTTATCGAGACTCGCCATAATCAACGCGCCCAGACACGCGCCGAAAATCGTGCCGCGTCCGCCCATCAAACTCGCGCCGCCGATGACGCACGCCGCAATCGCGTCGAGTTCTTTCAAAGTTCCCGCGTCCGGCGACGCGCTGCCGACCCGCGCCGTAAAAATCAACGCCGCCACGCCGGTCAACGCTCCCAAAAGAGCGAAAACTTTCAAGATGTTTAATTTATTGTTGATGCCCGAAAGACGCGCCGCGTCCGGGTTTCCGCCAATGGCGTAAAGATAACGCCCGAAGGTCGTAAAATTCGTGATGAAAACTCCGAGAAGCGCGACGGCGAGCAAAATCAAAACCGGAATCGGAATGCCCGCGTAGGAATTCATCAGATAAATAAAGATGACTATTCCGGCGACCGAAGGAATTGATTTTAAAACTTCGCCGCCGTAATTTGCTTCGCCGAGTCCGTAAGTTTTCTGCGTTTGAGCGTGCCGCAAAGCGACTGCCAGAACAAATAAAATCGCTATTCCCGCGAGAATCCAACCGATATTCGGCGCGACGTATTGCTGACCGATTGATTTGAAAATCGGGTCGGCGACCGGAATCGTTTCCGATTTTGTAATTGCCTTGACCGCGCCGCGCCACGCGAGCAAACCGCCGAGCGTTACGATAAACGCCGGAATTTTCAGATACGCGGTCAAAGTTCCCTGCACGCCTCCGATTAAAACGCCGACGGCGATTGCACATAAAAGAGCGACCGGCAAACTATAATTCCATTCGGTCAGCGCGACGGCGGCAACCGCGCCGGCGAGTCCCAAAACCGAGCCGACCGACAAATCAATTTGTCCGGCGACAATCACCATCAACATTCCGACGGCGAGAATTCCCGTGACGGAAGTTTGCAGCATCAAATTCGACAAATTGCGCGGCGTAAAAAATATGCCGCCCGTCGCCCAATGAAAATAAATCCAGATGACGGCGAGCGCGGCAATCATCGTGTATGCCCGCAAAGCCGACGTTTGTATTTTGAATGCGTTTTCTTTTATTTCGCTCATATTAATTTTGTCCGGTCGCCGCCGCCATCACTTTTTCCGGCGTTACGTCTTGTCTGGAAAATTCGCCCGTCAATCGTCCTTCGTGCAAAACGAGAACTCTGTCGGACAAGCCGATGATTTCCGGCAGTTCGCTGGAAACCATCACAATCGCCAAGCCTTGTTTTGCCAGCGCGTTGATGTTCGCGTAAATTTCCTGTTTCGCGCCGATGTCAATGCCGCGCGTCGGCTCGTCGAGAAAAAGAACTTTCGGTTTCGTCAAAAGCCATTTTCCCAGAACTACTTTTTGCTGATTGCCGCCGGAGAGAGTTCCGGCGACAGTCAGCGGAGAATTGGCTTTGACGCGCAAATCTTCCATTGACTGTTTCGCCGCGATTCTCTCGCGCGTGCGGTGCGTGAGAAACGCGCCGCTGATTTGTTTGAGTCCGGCGAGCGTCATATTGTCCATAATCGTCTGGTCTAAAATCAGACCGAAACGCTTGCGGTCTTCGGTTACAAAACCGATTCCGTGATCAATCGCTTCCGCCGGCGAATCTATTTCGACGCGCTCGCCTTCGACGAAAATTTCGCCCGTCGTCCGTCCGAGATGCGCTCCGAAAATTGACATCAAAAGCTCGCTTCGACCCGCGCCCATCAAACCCGCGATGCCGAGGACTTCGCCTTTATGCACGGTAAAAGAAATGTTGTCAACCAACTTTTTATTCGTCTCCGGTTCAAATGCCGTCAGGTTTTTAACTTCCAACGCCGACCCGCCGAATTCGTGTTGGCTCGTCGGAAAAATATCGCCGACTTCGCGCCCGACCATCAGCGCGATGACTTTTTCAATCGTCAAATTTTTCGCGTCGTTCGTGCCGACGGTTTTGCCGTCGCGCAAAACCGTGATGCGTTCGCTCATTTTAAAAACTTCGCCGAGTTTGTGCGAGATGTAAATCATTCCCACGCCGCGCGATTTCAGTTTTCGCAAAATATCGAACAGCGTCTCGACTTCCGATTCGGTCAGCGCAGCAGTCGGTTCGTCGAGAACTAAAATCTTTGCGTTCTGCGATAAGGCTTTGGCGATTTCGACGAGTTGCTGCGAGCCGATTCCGAGACTGCCGATTGGCGTTTTCGGGTTTATCGGCAGATTCAAATCTTGCAGAAGTTCTCCGGCTCGTTTGTAAAGCTCCAGCCAATTTATCACGCCGAATTTTGACGGCTCGCGTCCCAGAAAAATGTTTTCGGCGACGGTCAATTCCTTCACCAGCGAAAGCTCTTGAAAGATGATGGCGATTCCGGCGTTTTCCGCGTCGCGGATTGTTTTAAAGCGGCGCGTTTCGCCTTCGACGATTATCTCGCCGCCGTAAGTTCCCGTTGGATAAACGCCCGACAGAACTTTCATCAAAGTAGATTTTCCCGCGCCGTTTTCGCCGACGAGCGCGTGAAATTCGCCTTTCGACAAGTCAAACGTAACGCCGTCGAGAGCCTTCACGCCGGGAAATTCTTTCGTGATATTTCGCATCTCCAAAAGCGGAGATTTATTTTCTGTCGCCATTATAATCTTTACTGTTTCGGTCGCTTATCAGCCGGAACATTTTTATAAACATCTTCAAAAGAAGCGTAACCGTCCTTGATAACCGTCGTCATCAAATTGTCTTTATCAACGACCTGAACTTCCAATAAAATCGCTGGAATATCTTTACCGAGCGTGTCGTTTTTGAATGGCTTCGCTTCGGTCAAAGGTTCACCTTTCGCCAATTTTATCGCGGCTTCGACGGCAGCGTTGGCGAGCGGAATTATCGGTTTATAAACGGTCATCGTTTGCTTGCCTTCGGCGATTCGTTGGAGCGCGTCAATCTGCGCGTCTTGTCCGGTAACGAGAACTTTGCCGGTCAAGCCGCGTTTTTCCAAAGCCGAAACCACGCCGCCAGCCATTCCGTCGTTTGAAACGACGACCGCTTGAATGTTGTCATTGTTTTGCGTCAAAGCGTTTTCGACAAAATTCAATGCTTCGACCGGCTTCCAATCGGTAATGAATTGGTCGGCTTTGATAACGATGTCTTTTCTGTCAATCGCGGGCTGTAAAACGGCGAGTTCTTCTTTTTTCATAATCACGGCGTTGTTGTCGGTTGACGCGCCGTAGACCATTATGTAATTCCCTTTCGGAACGTGCTGCAAAGCGTATTCGGCGATTTTGCGCCCGATGATCGGAACTTGATGCGAGACATACAAATCAATTTTGTCGGAGTTTATCAAGCGGTCATAGCTGATGACCGGAACGCCCTGCGCTTTGGCTTTTTCAACCATCGAAGCGGCTTGCGTCGCGTCGTGCGGCGCAATGACGATGACATCAACGCCCTGCGTCAGCAAATTATCTACGTCGTTCGCCTGCTTGTCGGCTTTGTTGTCGGCAACCGTTATCACGCAATCCACATTCAACTCTTTGCAGTGCGCGTCAAACGCTTTTTGGTCGCGCTGCCAGCGTTCTTCTTTCACGGTGTCCATCGCAAAACCGATTTTAATTTTGCGGTTTGGGTCCTTGTTGGTTTTGCTGGTCGTGGCGTTGTTCGTCGCTTCCGGCGCGTTCACGCAAGCGGTCAGAAAAAAAGCCAGAATCAAAAATATCGGGACGATAAATCTCTTCATAAAAATTCTCCTTTTGAAAATTAAATTCGATTTAACAATACATTATTTAGAATTTTGTCTCAAAATTTTTGAATCGGCAAAATTCTAAATTCTACATTCTAAACTCGACATTTTTTTTGCAAAAAATTAAAAATGTAAAATTTAGAATGTAGAATTGCCGATTTTCGAGATTGCTTCTAACCAAATTTCCAGGCGGCGCGTAATTATTTTCAACGAATTTTCGCTTGAAACAGAGCGCGTTTGATTTCCGCGTTTCGCATAAACCACCGCCAGACATTTCCGCTTCGCAAATTTTCCGCGCTCAACAAAGTGATGCCGACATCAATTCCGATAACGTCCGTGTCAACCCAATTCGTCTGCGGATTAAATGCGTCGGTGAAACCGTAACGCCCGTAAATCACCGCGCCGTATTTCAACTTCATTTCCCGAAGCGCGGGCAGAGTGATTTCCGGCGCGAACATCAAAGAGCCAGCCGGAGCGCACGGCACGACCGAGCCGTCAGTCGCCGGATGTCGCGGCGGCGCACCCCAGGCGACGTAGCCGCCCGCATAATCCGAAGCCGTCAAACCCCAAATGTTCGCCGAGTAAAGCGGAAATTCCCGGCTTAAAACATCTATAAAAAAACGTCTCTGCGCGTAGGTCGCCGCAACGGAATTCTCAAAGTAATTCGTGTTGTAATACAAATAACGCTCGCGCTTGTTTCGGAAATCAACGAAAGCGTGCGAATACTGATGTATAAAAAGCGGCGACACGGCGGCGAGATATTTGTAATTTTCAAACTCGACGAATCCGCGCCGCCACGCATACCACGACTGCCACGAAATCGGAAAAGTCTTCGATCCGATGCCGAGCAGATATAGAATCGCTTCTTCGCTGTAATCGTTCCACCGATTTTTTATAAATCCCGTTTCCGGTCGCCAGCCGTGCGCGAGTAAAAACTCGTCGCTGTTAAGCATCCATCCGAAATCAACGCGATCATAAATCTTGTCAGCGAGCCGAACGATTTCCTTATCGTCAGAAAAACACTGCCGGACGCTCAAAATGCCGCCGAGCAAAAGCGCGGTATCCATCGAAGAAACTTCGCTGTGCCAGCGACGCTCGCCCGTTTTCTGGTCAATCCAATGATAAAACCAGCCGTTTTTTTCAAAGGCGCGGTTGGCAAAAAAATCTAATGTGCGGCGCGTTTTCGTTCGGGCTTTATCCGGCGTAATCCAATGCCTTTCGTCGGCAATGCAATACGACGTTAAAGCAAATCCGGTCGCGGCGATGCTCGCCACTCGATAATGGTCTTCGCCTATTTTCGGCGCGTCGCCGTTCGTATGCGCCCGGTCGAGCGTCAAGCCCGTTTCCGCGTCCGAATGTTCATCAAAAAATCGAAACGCGCGGCGTTCGAGGTCTTCGAGAAACGCTTCGTCGTCTGCGTTTAAAACGTATTTTCGATTGGCGTTTTTCGCTTGCGCGGCAGCGACGGATTTCGCAATTTCCCCGGACGTTTGCGCAACTGTTTTCGTCTGCGCGAAACCGGCGCAAAATAAAATGAAAAGAGCTATCCAGATTTTTTTCGACATCAACTTCAAAAATTTATAAGTTACGCGCTCAAGCAAATTAAACTCCGAAATAGCTGGCAGATAATAGCTGATAGCTGATAATTTTATTCTTCTTTATCTCTCAGCTATTATCTATCAGCTATCAGTTATTTCGGAAGTTTTTCTCTATTATTTCACGACCGCAAAAGTATCCTTCAAACCTTCGTCGTCCGAACTCGTCCCGACGGTCAAACCGAATTCGCCGTCCTCGACGACGTATTGATTCGCCGCGTTGTAAAATCCCAAATCTTTCGCGCGAATCGTCATTTCGATTGTTCGTTTTTCGCTCGCCTTCAAAACGACTCTTTGAAACGCTTTCAATTCTTTGACGGGACGCGAAAGGCTGGCGACGAAATCGTGAACGTAAAGCTGCACGATTTCCGCGCCGTCGCTTTTTCCCGTATTTTCCAAATCAACCGAAATTTTCAACCCGCCCGTTTTCGATATTTTGCTTTGACTAAGACGCAAATTTGAAAGTTTGAAAGTCGTATAGCTCAACCCGAAACCGAACGGATAAAGCGGCGTGTTCGGAATATCGAGATATTTTGAAGTGTATTTGTTCGCCGCGTCAAACGGTCTGCCCGTCGGCAAATGATTGTAATAAATCGGAATTTGTCCGACGCTTCGAGGAAAAGTTACGGGCAATTTTCCGCCCGGATTCGCGTCGCCGAAAAGCGTGTCCGCAATCGCGTCTCCGGCTTCCGTTCCGGCAAACCAAGTTTCAAGAATCGCGGGCGAATTTTCCGCCAGCCAATTTATCGTGAGTGGTCTGCCGTTCATCAAAACGACGGCGTAAGGTTTGCCGAGCGCGTGAATTTTTTTGACTAATTCTAATTGATTGCCGGGCAAATCAATGTCCGAACGCGACGACGCTTCCGCGCTCATATCAACGTCTTCGCCGACGGTTAAAATTGTAAAATCGCTTTCTTTGGCAAGTTTCACGGCTTCGTCAAAACCGCTCATGTCTTCGCATTTCGCGTCCGCGCAACCGTTTGCAAATCTGACTTTCGCCGTGCTGCCCAATTTATTTTTTATGCCTTCGAGAACCGTAACGGCATCTTCCGGTCGGCTGTCGCCCATCCAGTTGCCGTTCATATTGCGCTTGTCATTGGCGAGAAATCCGATGACGGCGATTTCTTTTGTTGCTTTTTTTATCGGCAAAGTTTCGCGTTCGTTCTTTAATAAAACGAACGATTCATTTGCCGATTGACGCGCATAATTTCTGTGTTCGGAATTTAAAAGCATCGCTCGTTCGCGGCTCGCGTCGGCGAAAGGATTATCGAAAAGTCCAAGTCGAAATTTCGTCCGCAAAACTTCGCGCACGGCGTTATCAATCGTCGCCATCGAAAGTTTGTTGTTCTGCAAGAGCAGCTCGCCGTTTTTATTGATAAAGCGCGAAACCATTTCGATGTCAACTCCGGCATTTAAAGTCAGACGCGCCGCGTCAGCTTCGTCGAGCGCGACACCGTGATTGAGCAATTCCATCGTCGCCGTGTAATCGGTTACGACGAGCGCGTCGGATTTCCATTCGCCGCGCAGAACGGTTTTCCACAAAAACGGATTTGCGGTCGAAGGCACGCCGTTCAAGCTATTAAACGAAGTCATAAACGAGCCGACTCCCGCGTCAACCGCCGCTTTGAACGGCGGAAAATAAACGTCCCGAAGTCTTTGTTCTGACATATCGGTCGTGTTGTAATCGCGTCCTGCTTCCGCCGCGCCGTAACCGACAAAATGTTTCGCGCACGCCATTACGCGGTCGTTTTGACTGATGTCGTTTCCCTGAAAACCGCGCACGCGGGCAAACGCGATTTGCGAGCCGAGAAAAGTGTCTTCGCCCGCGCCTTCCGCGATTCGTCCCCAGCGCGGATCGCGGGCAATATCAACCATCGGCGCAAACGTCCAACGCACGCCCGCGCTTCTGGCTTCCCGCGCCGCGATATACGCCGTTTTTTCAATCGAATTCAAATCCCAACTCGCCGCCTCGCCAAGCGGAATCGGAAACATCGTTCGATAACCGTGAATTACGTCAAACGCAAACAGCATCGGAATTTTCAGACGCGATTCGAGCGCGGCTCTTTGCAGCGCGTTCGATTCGTCCGCGCCGCGCACATTCAAAGTCGAGCCGAGCAAACCTTTTTTCGCTAATTCGAGATGTTCGGGACGAAATTTTCCGTTTGCCTCGCCGTCGAGCATTTGCAGTTGACCGAGCTTTTCGGCGAGCGTCATTTTGGAAAGCAGAAGATTTATTTTTCTCTCAACGTCAGGCTGTTTTTTCTGTGCGGAAATCGGAAATGTGAAGAGAAAAAATAAAAGCGGGAGAAGAGCGAATTTTGTTTTGTCTAATCGCATATTCGTTTTTTTGGTAGATTTTGGCTTATAGTATCGTAACTTAAACGATTAGCTGATAAAGACGCGAAGAATTTTGATGTTCTCTTCGCGTCTTTTGGCGGTTACAAATTTTCACATTGGTTAGAAACTGAATCGCGCCTGCAATTCGACGACGCGCCCGGCAAGTCCGCTAGTCGCTCTGCCGAAACTGGGATTCGGATTGTCGCCGTTATTAATCCGCGTACTGTCGGAAGCAAAACCGAAATTACTCAGATTAAGTTGGTTAAAGGCATTAAAAAGATTCACCTTTAAATCCAAGCCGGTGGCTTCGCTCAACCTCAAGCCTTTCGGCAGACTGAATCTTTTCCCAAAAGTCAAATCCACATTGGAATAACGCGGACCGCGAAAGCCGTTGCGCCCGATTCCCGGCGGATTGAGCAGGAAAGTCGCATCGCCGTTCGCGTTTTTGTTCAGCGTCGTCAGAAAAATTTGATTGCAGCCGCCCGGGGCATTGATACAGTTCGCGCCTTGAATGAAACTTCCCGTAAAGTTTCCGTTTCCGTTAAGAAACGTATCGTTGGAAGAACTGTTTCCGGCAGAGCCTAAAAGCGCAACCGGGCGGAAGGGTCCGAATGTTACCCCGCTAACTGAGCGAATTCCCGGACCGCCGACGACCGGTGTGAACGGAAAGCCCGTGTGATAAGTCAGAATTCCGCTAATCTCAAAACCGCCGAGAAGTGTTTTGGCTAAACCGTTGCTTTTACGATAAAACGGCAGTTCATACAAACCGAATAAGTTGAAGTTGTGCGTTACGTCAAAATCCGAAGGTCCGTATTCGGTTGAATTATCAACCGGATACGTTTGGTTAGTAAGAAATCCGGGTCCGGCATTCGATAAATTGTCGAGACTCTTGGAAAAACGATAATTTGCCTGAACTTGGAATCCGTTGGCAAATCGCCGTTCGAGAGTTGCCAGCAGCGCGTTATAATTTGATTTAACATCCGGTGTCGGCAGAAATGCCTGACTAATATGCGGATTAAGATTGGCAAAGATAAAGTTTTGATTAACCAAACGAATCAAATTGCGATCTGAACTTCCTTGATAACCGACCGTCGCCGTCAACTTGGCTGGCAATTGATATTGCAGTTGCAAAGAGTAACGAAAACTCTGCGGGTTTGGCTCATTTTGCTGTGCGCCGTAAATTTCTACCGCGCCGTTGCGCGGCAAGCCGTTTGCCGGATCAATTCCGCCGCCTAAGATTGGATTAGTCGGAAAACTGCCGGGTGAATTGCTCCCGCCCAAAGCGTAGAGGATTTGACCGCCTGCAAACGGCGAACCAAAATCTGTCGCTGCCGTTCCGCAGCAAATTCCGAAGCGTCCGAAGAACGGCGGATTAGCGAGCGAATTGATAAAGACAACATTCGGTATGCGATTGTAGCCGATGCCGAAACCGCCGCGAATGACGGCTTTTTCTTTTAACAATCCGGGACTGTAAGCAAATCCGATTTGCGGTCCGAAATTGTTTTTGTCCGATTTGAAAAATTGATTAACAAGCGCAACTCTCGAATCGGATAATCCGTTTGGTCCGAGAATAAGATTAGTTTGCTGGTTTAATCCGTCGCTGATTGGCGGGAAAAATTCATAACGCAAACCCAAATTCAAAGTCAAATTCGGTCTGACCTTCCAATCGTCCTGCACGAAAAAGGCGTAATCATTGGTTCTGAAATTACGCTCGGCAGCCGCCGGTGCGCCGGTGTTCGGGTCGGCGTTAATGCCTTCAAAAATCGGCGTATCGTTTGCCAGATTAAACAATCCGACAAAACTAAAAGTCGGACGCGCTCCGCCAATCAAACTTCTGTTGTTAAGGTCAAAGCGAAGCTGTGTGCCGAATTTAAGCGCGTGATTGCCGATAATCCAGTTTAAAGTGTCGCTCACGTCAATGCTTTTTTCCGACAAAATGCCGGGCGTATTTTCGTTTTGCGGTGCGCCGAATCTGATGCGGTCAAATGGCAGACCTTCGACTTCGATGCGCGGAATACCGAAGTTTGAATTCGGATTCGACTGAACTTCATTAAAAGAAAAACCGCTATAATTGAAACGCGCCTGATTAAATATTTTCGCGGAGAAAGTGCGGTTGTAAATCACCGCCGTCGAAAAACTCAGCCGATCCGAAATAATATCGCCTAGCTGACGACTGCGCCCGGCAGTATCCGCTCCGACATTTGATGTCGGAGTAAAAAAGGTTGAAATGGCGATACTGTCCTTTGTCGTTGCGTTATAATCTATGCGCGTAAAGTATTGGTTGCCGCTGAATGAATTCGGGTTGAATAAGTTGACGTATTGAATATCGGGAATACCGTCAAAACCGCCGCCGATGTCGGCTTTGCCAACTCCGCCGCCAAGCGGCAGATAAACATTTCGCGTTCCGGTTATCGAGCCTAAATCCAATCCGCCATTGACTTGTTGACATCTGTCCGCGCCGAAACCGGCAAAAGCGCAGGTTACTGGAATGACTGACGCGATACGCGGCGCGATGCCGGGACTGCCGAAAACCTGCGCCGTCGTGCCGTTCGGTCGCAGCGCAATTACTTGATTACGATACTGTTGGGTTTCGACATAAGCCTGCGTCGTATTATTCGAGCCGGTTCGCAAACCTTCGTAGGCGAAATAGAAAAATAATTTGTCTTTACCACTTGACGTTACCGGACCGCCTTCGCCGAAATTCAAAAATGGCAGCGGTCCGCCGAAACTGCCGCCGAATTGACGCTGGCGATTTTCGACGCGCTGCTGATTTCCCGGAAATTTATTAAAGGCGTTAAGTTCGGGTCCGTTATATTTGAAAAACGCGCTGCCGTGAAAATCGTTTGTTCCGTTTTGGCTGACGACTTTAATCGTCGCGCCGGAATTTCGCCCGTCCTCTGCCGAATAAGAACTCGAAGTGATGGTAACTTCCTTGACCGCTTCCTGACTCGGCGTAATCACCGCGCCGCCGCCGTTGGTCTGGCTGTTGACGCTCACACCGTCTATCTGAAAATTATTCGCCGAAACGCGCTGTCCGTTTGCCGAAATCGGGACTTGATTTTCGGTCTGGAAAATTGAACTATTCGAGCCGCCCGGACCGGTCGAATTAGGAAAACCGGGTGAATTTCCGTTTCCGCTGCGTGCGCCGTCGCCAAAAACTCCCGGCGTTAAACGCGCTAACTCATACGGGTCGCGTCCGACTTGCGGCAGTCGCAAAATTTCCGCGCGACTCAGCGTGTTATCAATATTCGCGTCTTCGGTTCGCAACGGCTGCGTTTCGTCCGTAACCGTAACGACTTCGCTTATGCCGCCAGCTTCGAGAACGACATCCAAACCCTGCACGGTTTCGGCATTGAGGCTGTAATTTTCAATCACCTTTTGTTTAAAGTTAGTCAGCGTAACGGTAATTTTGTAATTACTTGGGGCAAGCCCATTGAAGCGGTAAAATCCATCGCCGCTGGTAACAGTTTGAACTTCTTTATTCGTTTCGACATTGGTCAAAACGACGGTAGCTCCGCTGACGACACCGCCCGTCGAATCAGTTACAGTGCCTTGTAATGCCGCTTTAAATTGGGCGTTGGCAGCAATACTCAATACCAGAATTGCCGCGCAGCACACTAAACCGCCGAAAAATTTTGCGAATGCTTTCTGCATTTTTAAACCTCCAGAACTAATTTATTAGAATTGCGTGGAAAATTATTAAAAATAAACAAAAGTTAGATAAACAAAAATTAAGGAAATCATTTTCTCCCAAATCCTTAACTTACCGAATAAACCGAAAAATTATACTTTCTACTTGCCTTACTGAATCGTTTTACTGAATCGTTTTACTAGATGTTTTTTATAACACTCTTGTAACATAAAGGTCAAGAGGATTTTCGCCCATCTCTAAAATTATTTTTTATTAAGTTGCCGGAGACAACAAAACGCGCCGATAAAAATCTTGCACAAGTTTTTCGGTTATGAGAAACTTTTCGTCTATGCCGCCCAAGCCAGCCAAAAAAGATGCGGAAAACGCCAAGAAAACAGGTCATCGGCGAATCAGCTTGAAAGAGTTAGCCGCACACCTCGGACTTTCGCCGACTTCGCTTTCGATTGTGCTGAACGACGCGCCAGCGGCGAGCGCGATTCCGCAGGAAACTAAAGACAGAATTTTCGCGGCGGCGGCGAAATTCAACTATCGCCCGAATTATTTTGCGCGTTCCCTAAGGGCGCAGCGCAGTTTCACGCTCGGCGTTATCGTGCCGGAATTGTCCGACGGTTACTCGGCGATGGTTCTAAACGGCGTGGAAGTCGCGCCTCCGACCGAAGGATTTTTTTATTCGACGGCGAGCCATCTGCACCGCGACGATTTGCTCGAACATCATCCGAAAATGCTGCTCGAACGACAGGTCGAAGGCATCATCGCGGTTGACACGCCGATTCGTTTTCAATCAACGCTGCCGATTGTTTCCGTTTCGGGACACGACCGCATCAAAGGCGTAACGAACGTAATTTTGAATCACCGACACGCGGCGGAACTTGGAGTCGGACATCTTTTCACGCTCGGACACCGCAAGATCGCTTTTATCAAAGGGCAAGATTTTAGCTCGGATACAAAAGTGCGCTGGGAGACAATCGCGCAGGCGGCGACAAAGCGCGGAATAAAATTGGACAAGGCTTTGATAACGCAGCTCGAAGGCGATATTCCGTCGCCCGAAATCGGCTATATCGCCGCGCGAAAGTTGCTCTCGAATAAAAAATCCTTCACCGCGCTTTTCGCCTTTAACGACATCTCGGCAATCGGCGCGATTCGCGCTTTGCAGGAAGCCGGTTTGCGCGTTCCCGAAGACGTTTCGGTTCTCGGTTTCGACGATATTTACGCCGCCGAATTTCATAATCCCGCGCTGACGACCATTCGCCAACCGCTTTTGAAATGGGCAGTCTTGCCGCGAAAACTCTTTTGGAGAGACTTTCTAAAAATCAAAAAAACGGCGGCAAAATTCCGCAAACTTTAACGGTCGAGCCAAACTTAATCGTTCGCCAATCAACTGCCCAGGCGAAAAAATCAAAAGCCTTCAAAAAATAAAATGCTCACGAATCGAAATGATGAATCCGACCGCCTTTTAAAGTTTCTGCTTCACGTCGGCTTTCTCGTCTCCGGCACGATTACGGTTTTAATCGGGCAAATTTTGCCGATGCTTTCGGCGCGGCTTTCCTTAAACGACACGCAAGCCGGATATTTTTTCATCGCGCAGTTTGCCGGTTCAATCGCCGGAAATTTTACGACGCAGCCGCTGGTTAAACGATTCGGATTCGGCGCGGCGACGACCATCGGTTTTGCGGCGATGTGCGTCGGAGTTTTGGGTTTGAATTCGGACGATTGGATTTTTTGTCTCGCGGCTTTCGTCGTCAACGGTTTCGGCATCGGCATTACCTTGCCTTCGATCAATATGCTGACGGTCGAACTCAATCCGCTGCGCGTTACGCCCGCGCTGAATTTTCTGAATTTTTTCTGGGGCGTGGGCGCGATTTTCTGCAAACCGTTCGTTGATTTTTTCGCCGCTGGAACGAGTCTCGTTCAGCCGACTTTGATTCTCGCCGCTTTGCTTTTCGTGACGGGCGCGTTGATTTTTTTCGCCTCGCGCCGAAATTTTCAAAGAGAATTTGTCGGGCAAACCGGCGACGAAAATCTTCCGCCGATTTGGGCGACCGCGACGGCGTGGCTGATTGCGCTTTTTAATTTCATACACATCGGTTTTGAAAGCGGCGCGGGCGGCTGGATTACGACCTACGCGCTTCGTCTGCCGAATCGAGACGGCGAATTTATTTGGCTTTCGCCGACGCTCGCGTATTTTTCGTTTTTCGTTTTCGGGCGGCTCGTCGCACCGCTCTACTCGCGTTTTTTGAATGAAAATCGAATGCTTCTGCTCGCGCTTTTAACGACGGCATTCGGCGTTGCGATTTTAGTTACGGGAAACAGCTTGCCGATTTTAATTATGGGAGCGTCAATCGCGGGTTTCGGCACGTCTTCGATTTTCCCGACGAATATGGCGCGTTTTACAAAAACTTTCGGTGCAACTGCGACCCGCCGCGCCACGCCGCTTTTTATTTCCGGTACGCTCGGCGCGGCTTTGACGACATGGCTTATCGGTTATATTTCGACCAGCTACAATAACCTGCGCGTCGGAATGTTCGTTCTTTTGGGAAGCTGCGTATTTTTGATTTGCCTGCAAATTTTTCTCGCCAATCGTAAAAGCAAGTAAGAGTGTTTCTGAAAAGTGTAACGCTAGCATCTTGCTGGCTGTCGCGGTGGCTTCCAGCCGCCGCTTCTGTTGGCTTTACTCTGAACCTTTTAATTTTAAGATTTTTTGACGCACTCGTTCGATTCTTTCGGGGCTGCGGCTGAGTTCGGTTTGTTTTGCTTCGGGCTGGCTCCAGAGTTCGAGCGTTTTTCGATAAGCGGCGGCGGCTTTCTCGAAATTTTCCTGCCGGGAAAATACGTCGCCGAATTTTTCATTTATTACGCCTTCGGCAAAATCGAAATAAGGATTCGAGTCGGCGGGCGCGTCTTTTTTTAACTTTTCAAACGCGCGTTGGTAAATTTCCATTGATTTCGCAAAATCGTTGTTCTGCCGCAAAGCATCGGCGTAATAATTTTCCGTGTCAAAACGCAGTCGGCGAAATTCCATATTGGCGCGGTCAGCATCAATCAATCGGTCGTAAATCGCGTCGGCGCGATTAAAATTGCCAAAGGCGACCGGGAAATTTTTTCGCGCCGCTTCGGTCTGCGCGAGTTCCGCTAAGGCTTCGCTCAAATCGGCTTGCGATTCGCGGTCGGCAAAATCGGCGGCGGCGATCACTTCGCGTTTTTGCAAATCTTCTTCGAGCATTTCTTCGGATTTCTGCAATCTGCCGGTTTCGCGGTAAAGCATTCCGAGATTGCTGTAAGCGGTTGATAAATCGCGGCGATATTTTTTCTTTTCGGGATGCGCGGCGACGAGCCGCTCGAAACCGGAAAACATCGCGTTCATTCGGGTTTCCGCTTCGCTGAAAAGGCTTTCGTATTGTTCGGGCGGCGCGTCAATCCGTTTCAAATCAATCGCCCGCAGCGCGAGATTGCGACCTACGCGGTCGTTCAAAACGGCGAGCGCGGCTTCGACGTTTTCGTTTTCCGGCGAGCGGCGAAAAATCGCTTCGTCCAGCGTAAGCGCGGAGCGATAAATTTCTATCGCTTCGTCAAATCGTCCGCTTTCGCGCATCGAATCCGCGAGTCTGCCGCGGGCGCGAACGAGCAAATATTGAACGTCGGCATCGTCGGGCGCGAGTGCCGCTTTCGCTTCGACGAGCGCGAGAGCTTTGCGCTGCGCGGCAATCGAATCGGCGTGCGCGAAAGTGCGCGACAGCATCATTCCGAGCGTTTGATAAGCCACGATCAAATCCGTTTCGGCGGCGCGGCGTGTTTCGACGTTCGGCACGTTCGACAATTTTTCCAAAATTTCGACGGCTTTGCGATAGTTTTCAATCGCTCCGTTCGTGTCGCCGACATTCGAATAATAAGTTTTTCCCTGCACGTCCGCGAGTTTAATATATGCGTTGGCAAGTTCGCGCAGCAATTCGGAATCATTGCCCGCGTCCTGCGCGAGATTGTCGAGATATTCGGTCGCATCGTCAACAAGCATTTTTCTTACCCCGGTCGAACCCGGCAAATTGGCGATGCCGTCGTTATATTTAAAGACGACTTTATTTGCCAACTCACGAACTTGATTAAAGCGGTGTTCGGCGATTTTTCGCTGGCGTTCGGCGCGGACGTATTGCCACGAAATACCGATTACGCCGAAGATTAAAATCAAAAAAACGAGCGCGGCGGACGCGACCGAAGCGCGGTTGCGTTTGATAAATTTTTCAGCCCGATACGAGAAAGTATCGGGACGCGCCGAGACCGGCAAACCTTCGAGATGACGGCGCACGTCGTCGCTGAATTTCTCGACCGAACTGTATCGGCGTTCGGATTCTTTTCGCAGGGATTTCAAAATAATATTGTCCAAATCGCCGCGCAGCGATTTGCGATTGGCGGTTTGCAATTTGCGATTTTGTCCGTTGCCGTTTGTTCGCTGTTTTTCGTTTCTGGAAGTTTCGGTTTGAGAATTGGAATTCGGAATTTGAAACAGACTGACAACCGCTTCCGACGGTTTCGGGGGATTAAATTCGATCACCGCCCGCGCCACTTCGTCAATTCTTTTACTGGTAATTTCGTAAGGCAGAGCGTTGGTTAATAATTCGTAAAGAATCACGCCGAGCGAATAAACGTCGGTCGCCGTCGAAACCGATTCGCCGCGAAATTGTTCCGGGGATGCGTAATTCGGAGTCATCATTCCGAGCGCGGTCGCCGTGCCTTTTTCCGACGAATTATCTTCGTCAATCAACTTTGAAATTCCGAAATCGAGCAGTTTCGGCTCGCCCGTTTTCGTAACTAAAATATTTGACGGTTTCAAATCCCGATGCACGACGAGTTTGCCGTGCGCGTAGGCAACCGCCGCGCAGATTTTGCGAAAGACTTTCAGTTTTTTTTCGATTGATAAATTCCTTTTTTTCGAGAAAACGAGCAAATCTTCGCCCTCGACATATTCCATCACGAGATACGGCGAACCGCCGCTCGTCGTGCCGCCGTCAAGCAGATTGGCGATGTTCGGATGGTCGAGGCGGGCGAGAATTTCGCGCTCGGTTTGAAAGCGGCGCAGCAAATTTTTCGACGAAAATTCGTGTTTGAGAATTTTGACGGCAAACTGTTTTTGCAAATCTTCGCGGTCGGCAAGAAAAACCGTTCCCATTCCGCCCTGTCCTAATTCGCGGACGATTTTATATTTGCCGATTTGTTTGCCGACGTAATTTTCGGACGCTTTTTCGGCGGTCAAATTTGAAATATTGGCGATTGGTTTTTCAAAACGATCTTCCTTTTCAGCCTGAAGCAATTTGCGAACTTCGCTTAAAATCTCCTCGCTCGCGCCAATTTGATTTTGCAAAAATCGCGCGCGTTCTGCCGGTTCGAGATCAACCGCCGCGTTGAAAACTTTTTTGATTTTTTGCCAATTTTCGGAATTCATCAGATTTCTGAAGCGGAAATATATTCGTCGAAAATGATTCTCGATTTAACTCGCAGAAACAAATTGAAAATCAGGTCAATCTCGTCGTCAGCCAAGATTTTGCCATTCGCCATTCGCGTTTGACGGTCGAGGCGGAAACGCCTAAAACTTCCGCCGCTTCTTCATTGGTCAAGCCGCCGAAAAATTTCAGTTCGACGATTTTCGCCTGCGTCCGGTCAAATTCCGCCAATTCGTTGAGTGCGTCGTCGAGAAAAATCAAATCAACTTCCGTCTCGGCGACAAATTCTTCAATCTCGTCGAGCGCAATCAGCGTTTTGCCTTCGTTGCGTTTTTTCGCGTTGCGGCTCTCGGCGTAATTAACCAGAATGCGCCGCATCATCTCGGACGCGATGCCGAAAAAATGCGCCCGGTCTTGCCAATTAACCGAATGCTGGTCAATAAGTCGCAGATACGCCTCGTGAACCAAAGCCGTCGCCTGCAATGTATGGTTGGCGCGTTCGAGCGACAATTTATACGAAGCGATCCGTTTTAATTCGTCATAGACAAGCGGCAGAAATTCATCAAGCGTTTGACGATTTCCCGCCTCCGCTTGTTTGAGCAACCGCGTAAAATTGGTGATGGTCGAATTTTCTGCCATTTTTTCTCTAGCCGAGGTGAAATTTATTTTCGCTTAGTTTGTTGATTTAGACAAGCATTTTGATTTTTTGACCCTGTTTTCTAAAGACTCCGGCGAGTTAAGACAAGAACAATTTCACAATTTCTGAAAAATTCGCAAGGAGTAAAAAATGAAAAAGATTATTTTATTTGTATTGTTAAGCATATTTGTTACGACGGCTTACGCCAACGACGGCGATCTCGACACGAGTTTCGGCGGCGGCATTGTTACGGACAATTTCGGCGGCTCGTTCGGCATTTTCACGCGCAGCGTGAAGATTCAAACCGACGGAAAAATTTTGACGGGAAGCGCAGTTCTCGGCGCAGATTTTCAAAATTACGATTTCGGCATTTTGCGTTATAACACGGACGGAACGCTCGATACGACTTTCGGCGCGGGCGGCAGACAAATCGTAGATGTTGACGGCGGAAGCGAAAATCTGCCGACGGTTTTACTGCAAACCGACGGCAAAATAATTATCGTCGGACAAAGAATCATCACCGGACAAAGCGTTCGGGGAATTGTTTTAGTCAGACTGAATGCGAACGGCTCTTTTGACACTTCGTTCGGCGCGAACGGAAAAGTCATCACGACTTTCGACAGCGCGAACAAGGTCGCCGCGAATTTGCAGATGGACGGAAAAATCGTCGTCGCCGGAAATTGGAGCGGCAGTTCTTTCAGCGTCGCGCGTTTTAATGCGGACGGAACGCTCGACAATTCTTTCGGCACAAGCGGCGTGGTTCAAAACAATATCACGGGCAACACCGGAATTTCATACGCCGTCGCGTTTCAGACGGACGGCAAAATTCTCGTCGGCGGTTTGATTACGAATTCGCCTTCAAATACCGGCGATTTTATTGTTTTTCGCTATAACGCGAATGGCGCGGTTGACACGAATTTTAACGGTGTCGGATATTCGCGGGTTGATTTTAATAATATGCGCGACGCGGCGCAGTCGCTCGCCGTTCAGCCGGACGGGAAGATAATCGCCGCCGGACTTGCGACGATTGCCAGCAATATCGGCAATGTTTTCGGCATCGCGCGTTTTAATTCCGACGGTTCGCTCGATTCAAATTTCGGCACAAATGGCAAAGTTGCCGCGCTTCCGGTCAACGCTTTTATTGACCAGATCAATGATCGTTACCCGCTGATTTTACAGCCGAACGGCAAAATCGTTGTCGGACGCACGCGCTTTATCAACGACAACGCGAACAGCGGCAAGCAATCGAATATCGCGCGTTTTAATGCCGACGGCTCGCTTGATATGACTTTCGGAACTGGCGGACAAATTGCGACGACACAGCTTGCGACGCTCGGCGATCTTGCTTTGCAAACCGACGGCAAAATCGTCGCCACGGGCAGCGGATTAAACAACGGCAGCGCGGTAACGGCGCGTTACCTGAACACGGCGGGCAGTGCGCCGGTTAATAATCCGGCGTTGCGCGTCGCCGATTTTGACGGCGACGGGAAAACGGACGCTTCGGTTTTTCGCAGCGGAACGTGGTTTATCAATCCTTCATCAAGTCCGAGTTTTGCGCCGAATTCCTTTTACGGCGTGAACTTCGGATTGACGACTGATAAACTCGCGCCCGCCGATTTCGACGGTGATGGCAAAACCGACATCGCTGTTTGGCGCGAAGGCGCATTCGGTTATTTTTATATTCTCAATTCGTCAAATAATACTTTTCGCGCGGCGCAGTTCGGAACAATCGGCGACGATCCGATTGTGGTCGGCGATTGGGACGGCGACGGCAAAGCCGACCCCGCAGTTTATCGCGGCGGCGCGGCGGGCGGGCAAAGTTTATTTTTTTATCGTCCTTCTTCGCAGCCCGCCGTTGATTTTGAAACGGTTTATTGGGGCGCGGGCGGCGACCAAGCCGTGCGCGGCGATTTCGACGGCGACCGGCGAATAGACGCGGCAGTATTTCGTCCGTCAAATGGCGTTTGGTATATTCGTCAGAGTTCAAATAACCAAGCGTTTTATAAACAATTCGGCGCGGCGACAGACCGGCGAGTTTCGGGTGATTTTGACGGCGATGGCAAAACCGACGTGGCAATTTACCGCGACGGTTTGTGGGCGGTTCTGCAATCGTCAAATAACGGGCAAACTTACCGGCAATTCGGCGCGACGACCGACGCGGTTGCGGCAGGCGATTATGACGGCGACGGAAAAACCGATTTTGCGGTTTTTCGGGACGGCGTTTATTACATTTTGAATAACGCGAATTCACAAACGAGCGTTCGGCAATTCGGCGCGGCAAACGATAAACCGGTGGCTTCGGCTTTTGTTCGGTAATTATTCTAAATAAAAAACTGCGGCGATGTAAATTACATCGCCGCAGTTTAAGTAGAGATGCTTTTATTATCGCTTCTTCAAAAACTATTTTTTGTATTTTGCAAACACGCAAGCCGCGCGACGGTTTCGACGTGATGTGTTTGCGGAAACAAATCGAGCGCGACGATTGATTCGATTTCGTAATTGCCGTCGGTCAAAATTTTCAAATCTCTGGCTAAAGTCGAAGGCTCGCAGGAAACGTAAGAGATAAATTTCGGCTCGATTTTCAGAAGCGTTTCAATCGTCTTTTTTTCCGTTCCGGCACGCGGCGGGTCGAGCAGAACGAAGTCGAGATTTTTTAAGTTTTCGATATTATCTTCCAAAAAATCTTCGACCGATTGGAGGTGAAATTCGACGTTTGAAAGTCGCGCGTTTTCAATATTTTTTTCCGCGTAATCAATCGCTTTGCCGTAATCTTCCACGCCGATAACGGTTTCAAATTTTCGCGCCAAAGGCAGTGTAAAAAGTCCGACCCCGCAATATAAATCGAGCGCGTTTTCGCCGCCCGCATTTTCGACGGCGGCGTTAATCAAATCCTTGATTAAAAACGAATTGCCTTGAAAAAAACTCGTCGCGTCGTGCCGATAAGTTTCGCCGTTTGCCGTAAAAGCGATTTCCCGCGTCGGCTCGATTAGCTCGGTCGAATAAACGGAAACTTCGCCGCCCGCGGTCGCCGCTTCAATCTCGACCGTCTCGCTCCAGAATGTTTCCCACTCGATTGTTTGTCGAAATTCTTCTAAAGTTTTTTCGAGCGCGGGCGTGAGAATCGGACAAACTTCAACGTCAATTACATCGTGCGATTTTCTTTGAAAATAGCCGATTTTTTTTCTTCTCGAATCAACGTGCCAACGGGCGCGTGAACGATATTCGTATTCGCGCGGGCTGCCGATTATCGGAATATCTTTCGGGTAATTTATTCGTCCGATGCGCGTCAGACAATCTCGAATGATTCCGACTTTCGCCGCCATCTGCGCTTCGTAATTTAACTGCTGAAAATCGCAGCCGCCGCAACGCCCGAAATATGGACAGCGCGGCTCGATTCGGTCGGGCGAGGCTTCGAGAATTTCGACGATTTCGGCAAACGCCGTTTTTCCTTTTGTTTGATTTATTCGGACGCGCAGACGGTCGCCTTCGGCGGCTAAAGGCACGAACACGGTTCGATTTTCGGCAAAGGCTAGACCGAAACCGTTCGGCACGATTTTTTCGATTTTGACATCAAACAGTTCGCTTTTGGTTTGCTGTTTTCTCAAGGAATGTTTTCAATTTCCATTTCGATTCCGCCGACCATTCGGGCGAAAAAATTGTAAAGCAACGCGCTGATCGCTCCGCCGACGAAACCCATCGCGCCATACATTACCGGAAACAGAATCATCATCACGATGCCCATGACAACGCCGCCGCCGCCGGCAATCAAATTTCCTCTGCCGCCGATTCCCGCGCCCAAAAGCGATATGGCGATGATAATAATTCCGTAAATAATTCCGATAATCAAACCCAATACGAACAGCACCGCGCCCTGTATTTTGGCAACCGATAAAACGCCGAGTTTGTTAATTTTAAGTTTGCTCACAACATTCGTCTCCTTAATTTTGATTTACAAAAAAACTGCATTCTATTTATCACCGAATTACAAATAAAACAAACTCAGACGCGGAATTTCCGCTCTTTCGCGCAACTTTTTGAGCAGCATCAAATCGAATGTTCGCTGATAAACCTCGCGCTCCATTTTGGTTTTGTAGGAAGCGATTTGTTTTTTGATTTCGTCTTTTAGACTTTCGGTTTCGAGATTTTTCAAAAGGCTTTCGTCAATGCGCGCGTCGAGCTTTTCCAGAGATTCTTCCAACTGTTCCGCCGCGTGTGATTTTCGCGCGAGTTCCGCTAATTGTTTGGAAATCGTCTCCAAAGTTTTTCGCAAATCGCCGACGGCTGAATTTTTCGCCGCGTTTAATTCAGCGAAAACTTTTTCGAGATGCGCTTCAATCGCTTCGCCGGAAAACAAATTCGATTCCGACTTTGGATTTTGGACTTCGGACTTCAGACTTCGGACTTTCTTTCCGATTTGCATTTCGAGCCACGCGGTGTATTGCGATTCGATTTCGTCTTTGCAGTAAAGCAGACTTTTTATCGTTTTTTTTCTGACGGGCTGTTTGTCCGCCGCGTCGAAAACCGTTTCGATGCCGCGCAAAATAATGCGAAGCGGCACGCCGCGCTCCTGCCAAGTTTCAATCAACGCCCAATCGAGCGGCGAGAGAAGCAGGTTGCGCCCGCGACGGCGAATAAAAAGCTCTTCGATTTCGGAAAAATAATTGAAGTAGTTCAAGGGATTTTCGATTGGCGATTTTCAATTTGCGATTTGCGATTGATAAGAAATCATAAATTTAAATTTACCGTTTGAATTGCCGATAATTGAATTTTTTCTGTCCGATTTTTGCTTCACGAAATCGCAAATTGAAAAGCGCAAATCGAAAATTATTCCAATCTGATTTTCATACGCCGCAGAGTTCGCACGTCTTCGTCGGTTAAATCGAGTTCGATGTCTTCTGGAAAATCGTCAAAATTGTCGCCGCCGATTTCCTGCAAACCGATTTCGAGTTTGAGAAGCAGGTTCGGTTCGTAGCCGAGTTCGCGCAGCGCGTTTATCGCGTCCGCGACGCGCAGGCTTTTTTCCACCGCCGCGTTTATCGCGTCGCCGAGTTCGCGCACCGCTCGTTTTGCCGTTTTGTCGAGTTCCATTTTTCGCGTTAAATGAAAATGCTACGCGAGCCTCAGAAAAAATTCAAACAAGATGGACAGGATTTACAGGATAAAAATTTTCTTGATTTAAAAATCCTGTTTATATTGTGTATCCCGTTTGAATTTTCTCTGTGCTTGCGTGATTAAATTTGTGATAATCTGTCGTCAATATGAATGAACGACGCGAAAAATTTCAAACTTCTTCGGGCATCGAATTACCGAACGATTTTAACCCGGCGAACACGACGATTGATTACGAAAACGAAATCGGAACGGCGGGCGAATTTCCATACACGCGCGGCGTTCGCTCAAATATGTATCGCGGGCGTTTTTGGACGATGCGTCAATATGCCGGTTTTGCGACCGCCGAAGAATCGAACGAGCGTTACAAATATCTTTTGTCGGCAGGCACGACCGGCTTGAGCGTGGCGTTTGATTTGCCGACGCAAATCGGGCTGGATTCGGACGATGAATTAGCGGCGGGCGAAGTCGGTAAAGTCGGCGTGGCGATTGATTCGCTCGACGATATGCTGACGCTTTTCGACGGCATTCCGCTTGATTCGGTTTCGACTTCGATGACGATAAACGCGACCGCTTCGACGCTTTTGTGTCTTTATTTGGCGGTTGCGAAAAAGCAAAACGTCGCGTTTGATCAAGTCAATGGCACGATTCAAAACGATATTTTAAAGGAATATATCGCTCGCGGAACTTATATTTATCCGCCGAAACCTTCGATGCGTTTGATTACCGACACCTTCGCGTTTTGCGCGGCGGAAGTGCCGCGCTGGAACACGATTTCGATTTCCGGCTATCACATCCGCGAAGCCGGTTCGACCGCCGCACAGGAAATCGCATTCACTTTAGCCGACGGAATCGCGTATGTCGAGGCGGCGATTTCCGTCGGTTTAAAAATTGACGATTTCGCGCCGCGCCTGTCTTTTTTCTTTAATTCGCATTTAAATTTACTCGAAGAAGTCGCCAAGTTTCGCGCCGCGCGAAGGCTTTGGGCAAAAATTATGAAGGAAAGGTTCGGCGCGAAAAATCCGAAATCAATGATGCTGCGTTTTCACACGCAAACCGCCGGTTCGACTTTGACGGCGCAACAGCCGGAAGTGAATATCGTGCGAACGACGATTCAAGCACTCGCCGCAGTTTTGGGCGGAACGCAATCTCTGCACACCAACGGAATGGACGAAGCTCTTTCGCTTCCGACCGAAACGGCGGCGCGAATCGCGCTTCGCACGCAGCAGGTTATCGCGCACGAATCGGGCGTTGCCGACATCGCTGACGCGCTCGGCGGTTCGTTTGCGATTGAAGAATTGACTAATCAACTCGAAAAAAAGGCGGTCGAATATATTGAAAAAATTGACGCGATGGGCGGAATGTTAAAAGCAATCGAAAACGGTTATCCGCAGAGAGAAATTCAGGAAGCCGCATTTGTTTATCAAAAAGCCGTCGAAGCACAAACGGAAATCGTCGTCGGTGTCAATAAATTTCAAATCGAAGAAGACGAAACGATTCCGATTTTGAAAGTTGACGAAGCGATTGAAAAAAACCAAATCGAAAGAGTTCGCGCCGTCCGCGAAAAACGCGACGCGCAGAAGGCTGAAAACGCTTTGTCAAACTTAGAACAATCGGCGCGTGTGGATGAAAATATGCTGCCGAGAATTTTGGATTGCGTGGAAAGCTGCGTAACCGTCGGCGAGATTTCTCATCGTTTGCGACGAGTTTGGGGCGAATACCGCGAAGCCGTTACGATTTAACTTTGATGTTTTGATTGATTCGGAGAAAAATAAATGCTATTGTTTCACAGATGAAACGCGCGAAAATGTATCGTGAGGTGAAAATAAAATGACGACTCAAACAGCGACCGAAATGGAAACGACCGAAAATCAAATAGACGAAGCGAAAACCGATTTGCGTTCAATCCGCGAAATCGTCAGAGATTTATCAAAACCGATTGCCCAAAAACATCTGCGAAAACGGCGGCAGGGCGGCAAGGAAATCGCCTATTTATCGTGGCACGACGCGGTAAAATATCTCGACCATTTCGCGCCCGGTTGGTGTTACGAAATTCGCTCGATTGAATCGGTCAGCGGAAAATTGATTTTGATTGTGCGGCTTTCGATTCTTTGCGCCGAAGGCATCGTTTATCGTGAAGCGACCGGGCAAGAAGACGAAACTTTAGATTCTTACGGCGATTCTTCGAGCAACGCCGAAAGCATGGCGTTGCGCCGCGCCGCCGCCAAGTTCGGCTTGGGATTAGCACTTTACGACCAGAATAAATAGCCGCCGAAAAATAAAAAAGCCGCGTCGCAAAACGCGGCTTTTTCAATTTAACATTTCACCAAAAAATTAGTAATTACGAATGTAACGGCGACCGTTTCTATAATAGTAACGAACTACCGGACGATTGTAACGACGACCGTTTCTGTAATGATAACGGCGATTTATGTTGCGCCCCGTGTCGTGGCGATAATCTTTACGCGCGTCCCGAACATCTTCTCGATATTCGCGTCTGGCTTTTCGATAATTTCCCTGACTCGCACGACGGCGATAATCCTGCCGCGCGTCCCGAACGTCTTTTCGATATTCACGGCGTTCTTTTCTTACATTCTGCGCGTTCGCCGAACCAACGCCGATAAACATTAAACCGAATGCAACCGCAACTGCTAACATTCCAACCTTAAGTAAATTTTTCATTTTTGATTTTCCTTCCTTGTATTTATTTCGCGCATTTTTCGTCGAAATTGTGTTCATTTATTACACAAAAGGAGAGATTTTCAATGCACGTTTGAAATAAACGCAAGAATCGCGCCAAAAATAACGCGATTCAGTAAATTTTAATTTTATTGAAAAATCGAACCTGATATTTATTTTTTCCGCGCCACGATGACAATCGAAACGCCGAACGGAAAGTTGAAGTTTTTCAGCCAGAATCTTTCCGCGCCAAACAGTTTTCCAAACACGCCGTTGAGCGCGGAAACATTGACGTTGTTTTCCGATTCGGGTTTGATGCCGGTGATTTTCATCAAAAATCTGCCGCCGAAAATCGGCGCGAAAAATGTGATGTTTGCGTAAGTCGCGCGTTCGATTTCAAAACCGGCTTCGTCCAATCTCTCGACAATTTGTTTTTTCGTGTAGCGAATCCGGTGATTTGAAACGTCGTCCTGCACGCCCCAGAGCCACATAAACGCGGGAACGAAAATCAAAGTTTCGCCGCCGGTTTTCAAAACGCGATTCATTTCCCGAAGTCCGGCAACGTCATTGTCCAGATGTTCGACGACATCGAGCGCGGTTACAACATCGAAAGTTTCGTCGGCAAACGGCAGTTTTTCCGCCAGACCTTTGTGAACATTTAAACCTTTCGATTGGCAAAATTCGAGCGCGTCGTCGGAAACGTCCACGCCTTCCGCCGCGCCGAATTTTTGGAGCATTTCGAGGTTGCCGCCCGTGCCGCAACCGACATCTAGAATGCGGATTGCGGATTGCGGATTGCGGATTTTTCGCACGATGTCTTGCAGAAAACTTTCCAGAATCGCGCGTCGTCCGACATACCACCAATGCTCGTTTTCGACGCGGTTCATAATGGCGTAAGTGTGCTGCTGCATTTCCTTCGAGAGTGTCGTTTCCATAATTCGGAGTTTATTTTACGGCGATTGCCAAAACATTTAGATTATTTATTATCAACGCGATTTTCAAGCGTGTCCTGCAAATTCTGCGGCAGATTTGAAAGCAAATTCAGATTCGTTTTTTGCTCGATGGCGCGAACCGTCGTGCGGAATTTATGCCAGTCAGGAGTTCCGAGATTCGGCGTATTCGGCATATCAACGGCGACGACGCGCGTGTTGGCGTTGATTGTTGAAAAATCCGCGCCCTGCCGAACGGCGACGATTACCTTCCAACAATTGGTCGGAATCGTAACCTTCCTTTTCAACTTCCCCTTCTCGCCGTAGACTCCGGCGATGACGTATAAATCAACCTTTTCCTTTTTCACCAAATCGCGCGAATAACTTTCAAAATCGTTCCAGACATTGCGATTCAAATCGGGCGTTTGCGGTGTCATATTCGTCATTAAAAACGTCAAACTGTTCGCCTCTTCGCTGCTCGAACGGTCTGCGCTCGGACACAGATGTCCGCGGTCGTAACCGCTTCCCGTATAATCGGTCGGCGTAACGCGCTTGAAATTCGGCGGCAAATCCGGGTTTGGACGAAAATTATTTTGGCGGTCGGCATCGCCGAAATCGCTTTCGGCGATGCGCCACGCAACCCAGTTCGCCGTGCCGCGACTGTTGTTGTAGGAAAGCGCGTAAGACGTATTGACCATCAAATAATTGTCGGTGTTCGACGCGCTTTGCGTGGCGTTCGACGGATTGCCGAGCGCGAGATAAATGCGCTGCGCGTCCTGTATATTATTTATCGGCGCGTTCGATTTTTGCCCACCCGGATTTTGCGTTTCGACGGTTTCGGTTTTATTCGTTGCGCCCTGCCAGACTTTTTTGACAACCCAGACGCAGCCGATTATCAACAAAATGATAATTGCCAAAGCGATTAAACCACCGACGAGCGTTTTTCTATTCATACAATTTTCAGCCGAAACCGATTTTCGTAATTTTATCACAAGCGATTGTAAAAAGCCGTCAATGCGTTTTCGGCAAAAAATACGTTAAAATAAATACGCAATGAGCGAAAGAATTCACCTGACAGGATTTTCCGTAAGCGAGCTTGCCGAATTTGCCGCGCAAATCGGCGAGCCGAAATATCGCGCGAAACAAATTTTCAAAGGTTTGCACGCGCGGCGAATTTTGAATTTTGACGAGTTGACCGATTTGCCGAAAGCGTTTCGCGCGAAGCTAAACGAAACAGCGACGGCTTCGACTTTGAAAGTCGAATCGCGTTATGTTTCGACGGACGGAACGCGCCGTTTTTTGATGAAAACTCACGACAACTTTCCGGTCGAAACGGTTTTTATTCCGACCGAAAACCGCGACACGATTTGTTTTTCGTCGCAGTCGGGCTGTCCTCTGAAATGCGATTTTTGTTTGACGGCGAAACTCGGACTTTTGCGAAATCTGACGGCTGGCGAAATCGTCGAGCAAATAATTATCGTTTTGAACGATGTCTACGGCGCGGGCGCGGAAACGCCGCACGGCACGAATCTGGTGGCGATGGGCGCGGGCGAGCCGTTTTTGAATTTTGAAAATTTGATTAAAGCCGTCGAAATTATGTCAAACGACGAAGGCTTGTTCATCGTGCCGAACCGCATAACCGTTTCGACCGCCGGAATCGTGCCGAAAATTTATGAATTCGCGCGACTTGAAAAACGTCCGCATTTGGCGATTTCGCTGTCGGCGGCAAACGACGAACTGCGCGATAAATTGATGCCGATAAACCGGCGTTGGAACATCGAAAAACTTTTCACGGCGGCAAAAGCGTTTGAAAAAACTTTGCGAAAAGGCGAGCGTTTCACGTTTGAATATGTTTTGCTCGGCAGCGTAAATGATTCCGCAGAACACGCCCGCGCTCTGGCAAATCTTTTAAATAAATACGATTTGCGGCGCGTGAAAATCAACTTGATTCCGCACAATTCCGCCGCGCCGCTTCATTATCTTCCGCCCGACGGGGAACAAATCGCGCGGTTTAAGGAATTATTAGAAGGTATGGGAATTTCCGCTTTCGTGCGTCGTCCGCGCGGGCGCGATATTTACGCCGCCTGCGGACAACTCGCGGCGAAGGACGCGCCGAATTTAATTCAGATTTCAAATGTTTAGAATTCAATTTTCTATTTTTGAAATCTAAATAAAAGTTTATGGAAATTCTTATTGTCGGAATTTTTATCGTCGCGCTGATGGTTTTTGTTTCGACGAAAATTAAAAAAAGCGCGGCGCAGGCTTTCGAGCGTGAGACGATTGAAACGCAGGATTTCAGAATTATCAAACCCGAAGGTTTCGTCAATCCTTTGCGCGAGGATTCCGAATTCGCGTTTGAGGCTTATTCAAAAGATTTAGGCGAAAAAGGCGAGCGCAACATTTGGAAGGCGCAGGTTTATCTGACCGTTTCGGCGGGCTTGAATTACAAATCTGTTCGTGATGCGGCGAAACGACAGGTGGACGTAATTTTGTCGGAAAAAGCGTCGGGAAATAAATCCGGCGGCGAGCGAATTTGTTTGATTGAAGGTGAAAAAACCGAAAAGGAAACGTCGTATTATGAATTTCGGAAAATCGTCGAAAGCCGCAAACAAGATAAAACTTATGATTTGAAAATCTCGGTTTTAAAGTCGTTCCGCGATGAATTCGCAGAAAGAATCGGCGAGATGATTGAAAGTTTCACCGTGAAATAAAAGCATCTCGAAAAGACAATCAAACATCAGTTACCAGCGAGAGAAAATTTATGAAAAAATTATTATTCGGCTTATTTTTATTTTTTGCGGCGGGCATATTTGCTCAAACGAACGCTCAAACAGTGAGCGGTTCAATCGGCGCGGTCAAGCGCGGCGGCGCGGTGCGCGGAACAATCGTGCTTGATATTCCGGGCGGCTTGCACGTCAATTCAAATCGTCCGAGCGGAGAGAATTTGATTCCGACGGTCGTCCAAGTCAGCGCGACGGGTGCGCGAGTCGGCGCGGTTTCTTATCCGCGCGGGAAAAATCGCCGATTCGAGTTTTCCGAAGACACGCTTAATGTTTATGAAGGACGCACCGCGTTTAATTTTAATTTGACCGTTCCCGCAAAATTTAAGGGAAACGCCGTTAAAGTCCGCGCCGTCGTGCGCTATCAGGCTTGCACGAACGAAGTTTGCTATCCGCCGAAAAGCAAGGAAATCACCTTAACCGCACAAGTTAAATAAAGAAGAATTAGCCACGAACAAACACGAAAGGACACAAAAATATTTTGAAATTATATTTTGTGTTCCTTCGTGTTTGTTCGTGGCTAATTCTTTAAGCCGATAACTGACAGCAAGCGTCCGGTTACGCCGGAAAGTTTTCGCTCGACGCGATATGAGAAAAACAAATCCGTGCGTTCGATTGTGCAAAACGGCGCGGTGAAAATGTTTTCGGGCGCAACTCCGCAGTCTGTAAGCTGCTCTTTGTTTGCCAGATGCAAATCAACGAGCGCGTGTCCTTCGCGCGTTTTCACAAAAAGATTTCCACAAGCGGAAAACTTTTTCTCGAAAGCGTCAATCACATCTTGCCCGACTTCGTAACTTCGTCTGCTCGCTGCCGCGCCAATCGCGCAAATCAAATTTTCCGCGTTTGCGTCGTAAACGTCGCGCATCATTTCAACCGCATTTTTCACAATCGAATTTGCCGTTCCGCGCCAGCCCGCGTGAATCGCCGCGAACGATTTCGTTCGCGCGTCGCCGAGCAAAACGGGAACGCAGTCGGCGGTTTTTACACCGATTAAAATGTTTTCCAAATTTGAAATTAAAGCGTCGCTTTTTTGATTTGCGTCTTTCGCGCCTTCGAGATTTTCAATGATTCGCACGTCCGCGCTGTGTGTTTGCCAACTCGATGCGATTTGAAAATCACGGTCGAAAACGTCTAAAAACCGGCGGCGATTTTCCGCGATGTTTTCCCGCGAATCAATATCGAAGCCCGATAAATTCAGAGAGTTTTCGGGAAAAGGCGAAATGCCGCCGAGTCTGGTTGAAAAGCCGTTGACAAAACCGTTTTCTTCGAGCGGACGACAAACCAAAACTTTCACGCCGTTTTTTTCTCGCCAATAGAAACCCTTTTCGGCTAGAATTTCATCTGTGATAATTTCCATCGGAATAGACATTGTAGAAGTTTATCGCATCAAGGAGACGATTTCGAGAACGCCGCGTTTTGCAGAAAGAGTTTTCACGCTGCGAGAACGCGCTTATTGCGAATCGAAAGGCGCGGCGGCGGCGCAGTCTTACGCCGCGCGGTTTGCCGCCAAAGAAGCGTTTTTGAAAGCGTTGAAAACCGGCTGGCGCGGAAAAATAAAATGGCGCGATATTGAAGTTTGCTCTGACGAGAACGGCGTTCCGTCATTGAAGATCGGAGGCGAAGCGAAAAAACTTTTGGAAAATCTCGGCGCGAATCGAATTCACATATCGCTTTCGCACACGACCGAACACGCCGTCGCGCAAGTTGTTTTGGAAAAAATTTAGCCACAGAGTTCACAGAGAGTTTTTAAATTTTTCTCTGTGAACTCTGTGGCTAAAAATTTCTCACGGATTCTCACGTTCAGAAGGTAAAACAGGTCGGCTCGCGTCGGGATTGTCGGGCGATGTATGACGGTGAACGATTTTCCAATCTTTGTCTATGAGCCGAAAAATCAAAGTTATTCTGCCCGAAGCGGATTCGAGTTTGCCGTTAAATTCCTGCTGCTGTTTATATTTGCAGCTAATGTAAGCCGCGTCTTTACCGAGCATTTCGACGCGCAAGCCGGTGATGTCTAAACTCACGTTTGAAGTTTTTGGATAGAGACTTTCCAAATTACTCTTTACGTTTTCCCAGCCGATTGTCGCCGAGCCGTTGTTGTTAAAGACGAGCAAACGGTCTGAATTTTGATAAACGCTCATCACCTTTTCAACATCAATCTGCTTGATGCCTTCGATTAATCTATCGAAAGCATCGCGCACGCCTTTATCGTCTGCCGCCGCGACGTTCGTCGTTTTAGTCTTGACGTTTTTGGTTTTTTGACCGAAAGCTGTAAAGGTTAAAATTAAAATTATAAAACTTAAAATTGCGATTTTTTTCATATCAATAATTCCTTTCAAGGAAAAGTTTATAATCAAACTTGTCGGTTGCAAAATTCACCCGACAAGTTTGCACCATATCGTATTGTGGTTACTCCATATCGGAGATGAGAAATGGGAAATAAAATTTGTGCTTTGTTTTCATTTCTCATTTCTCATCTCTCATTTCTCATTCTCGTCGGTATAATTATTGCTTGCAAGCGCAGTTAGCTCTTCCCGAAAAAACTTTATTTAAGGAGAAAATCTCTTATGCGTCCAGCTAAAAAAATTCGATGGGCATTTTTCTTCCTGCTGCCCTTTTTGTTTTTGAATCCGAAAAACGCTTTCGCCGACGATTACACGCCCGACGTTACGGCGCGTGTCGCGCGAATCAGTTTTCTGCAAGGCGATGTGCAGATTCGCCGCGCCGACGGCACTGATTGGGAACGCGCCGCGCAAAATCTGCCGATTGTCGAAGGCGACGAGATTGCGACCGATTCAAACGCGCGGCTTGAAATCCAATTTGACAGCTACATGTATCTGCGGCTTTCGGAAAACGCTTATCTGAAAATTACGACTTTGCGCGACGAAGGCATCGCCGTCAGTTTGCCGGAAGGCACATTGAGTGCGCGCGTTTTGAACTTTGATAAAGACCGCGCTTATTTCGAGATTGACGCGCCGAAAACGACCGTCGCCGTCGAGCGTGTCGGAATGTATCGCGTGGATGCCGGAAGCAAAAGCGATTCGGAAATTCGCGTCTCCGTTACCGACGACGGGCAAGCGCAAGTCTATTCGGAAACCTCCGGCTTTACGCTGAAAAACGGACGCAGCGCGACGGTGCAAATTGAAGGAAATTACGCGGGCGAATGGGAAACCTCCGACGCTTCCAAATACGCCGACGAATTTGACAGCTTCGCTCTGCAGCGCGACGCGATAATCGCCAAGCGTCTGCAAAATGCGGATTACGATAAATACTACGACCGCGACGAATACGGCGCGGAAGATTTGAGCGAATACGGCGAATGGGTTTTCACCAAAAAATACGGCTACGTTTGGAAGCCTTTTCACAATTCGATTGCGAGCTATTCGGATTGGTCGCCGTATCGTTACGGGCAGTGGCGTTGGATTCCGCAATATGGCTGGGCGTGGGTCAACGACGAACCTTGGGGTTGGGCGACGTATCATCACGGACGATGGATCTACGACGATGACGATTGGTATTGGTCGCCTTACGCTTATCAACGCGGGCGGCGAAGCTGGTGGCATCCGGCGTTGGTTGTCGTTTCATATATCGGCAGCAATATTTGCTGGTATCCTCTGCCGTATGATTATAATTATTACAATTACAATAGCTATTACATTGACCGCCGCACGACGATTATCAACAACACGACGGTCGTCGTTAATCCGACTCCGACACCGAGGATTCCGACATTGATAGTGCCGAAGGGACTTGCATCGCGCCAAATTCCGCCGACCGGCGTAACGAGCGTTCCATTGAGCGAATTCGGCAGAGGAAAGGGCAGATTTTCTCCTTTGCCGCTTGAAACGGCGAAGAAGGTTTTAGCGGAAACGCCAAACACTACGCCGCCCGTCTTGCTGCCGACAATTAAAGATTTGAACGGCAAACTGAGCCGCGAAATCAAGGTTGAAAAACCGAACATCACGCCCGCCTTAGCGCAAATCAAAACCGGCGCGACGACAAGAACGAGCGGCGTTTCAGCGGACGAAAATCTGCGACAAGAGCGCGTTTTGGGAAATCGTCAACCGAAGGAACGAATCAATGAAATTAATAATCCGCCGACGCAAATAAAAGGCAGACTCGAAGCCGAACCGCCCGTCCGCGACACGGGCGCAATCCAGCGTCAAACGCGCATCAAACAAAACGGCAATTCGGAAACGCCGAATGAAAATCCGACCGAAATTTCGCCGAATCGTAATCTGATTCGTTCGACGGGCGGCAGAAAAACCGGCGATGAAAACGAGTCGAAGCCGCCGTCTAAAACGCTCCGCAACCGCGAAATATCGCCGCCTGTCTATGAGCCTTCGCCGAAACGCGAAGAGCCAAAACGCATCGAGCCGCGACGCGAGCAAGAACCGCCGCGTCAGGAACAGCAACCGCCGCGTCAAGAGCAATCGCCGCCGAAATCGGAAACGCCGCGACCGCAGCCCGCGCCGCCCAAAAGCGAGCCGCCTAAACCAGAACCGAAGCCCGTGCAACCGGCGACCGAAGGAAAAAAGAACAATAAAGACGCTTAAAAAAGGTAAAAGTAAAAAGGCAAAAGTAAAAAGTTAAGAAATCTTCTTCCTAACTTTCTACTTTTGCCTTTTTACTTTTTACTTTCCATTTTTTATTCGATAAACGCCGACCGATAATCTTTCTGCGAAGCCTTCTTTGACGAGCGCGTGGTTTGCCTTGCCCGCTTCTTTGCGCTTCAGTCCTAAGGCTCGCGCAAATTCGCCGCGCGTTGTCATTTCGGACATCTGCAAAAACGCGCGGGCGAGTTCTTTAACCGCATCCTTCCGCACAATTTTCTTCGCCGTTTCTGCCGGAAAACGCGCTTCGGTCAGCGTCCAAATGTATGTAAATTTCGGCTTGTATAAAACTTCCTGTGGAATGAGTTTCATTGTGCGCTGAAGTTTTTCTAAGGCTTTAGTTAATTTTTTCCGGCTTTCGATTTGCGTCTCGCTCCGTAAATCCGCTGTTCCCATTTCCCATTCCGTTCGCAGAACTTCCAAAATTTTGTTCGCGCTTTCGGTCAAATCTTTTTCTTCACGATGTTTCGACACGCCCCAAATCGCATTGAAATATGGAATCAGACGCGGCGCGATAAACATCGCTCGCCCTTTGCAGAGTTTGCCGTAATAAACTTTGCCGCGCATCATCACTTCGTCTTTGAGCGTCCACGCCAGACTCATTTCGTAATCCTTCTGCACGTTTTTCGGCGCAAAAGCGTCGCGTCTGCCGCAGACGGCAATGTAGACCGACGGCAGATTCGTGCGCGAATCGGTCAACGCCAGACAAAATCCTAAATCTTCTACCAACGCTTCGACTTGTTGCGCGGTTTCGATTTTTGAAATCTCTTCGCGCCGCCATTTGACATCTCGAATAGATTCGATTTCTTCAGGTAATTCCGTTATTACGCTCATAGATTATTAAAATTCGTCAAAAATAATTCGGCTTTGTGCAGAGCCTCTTTAACTCTCTCCGGCGCAGTTCCGCCGATTGCATTTTTCGTTTCCAAAGTTTTTTGTAACGCCAATGCTTCATAAACGTCGGCTTCGATTTGCGGCGAAAACTGACGCATCTCGTCTAATTCCAAATCATTTAATTCGACTTTCATCTCAATCGCCCGCAGCACGATTCGTCCGGCAATCTCGTGCGCTTCGCGGAACGGAATATTTTTTCGGGACAAATAATCGGCGAGTTCAGTGGCGTTCAGATAACCTTCGGCGGCGGCTTTTCGCGTTGCTTCTTCGCGGACGCGCAAATTTCGCAAAACCGTCGCGGCGATTTGCAGACAATCGCGCGTCGTGTCGAATGCGTCGAAAATCGCTTCCTTGTCTTCCTGCATATCCTTATTATAAGCCATCGGCAAACCTTTGAGCATCGTCAGAAGACCGATTAAATGTCCGAAAACTCTGCCCGATTTTCCGCGAATTAATTCCATCGAATCGAGATTTTTTTTTTGCGGCATCAGACTCGAACCGGTCGAAACTGCATCGCTCAATTCAAAAAAACCGAACTCGATTGTCGCATAAAGAATAATATCTTCGGCGAGCCGCGAAAGATGCGTCATAATCAAAGATGCGGCGAACGCAAATTCGACGGCGAAATCGCGGTCGCTCACCGCGTCGAGACTGTTTTCGGAAATCGAATCGAAACCCAAATCGCGGGCGACGGCTTCGCGGTCAATCGAAACGGAAGTTCCGGCGAGAGCGGCTGAACCGAGCGGCAGAATATTCGCGCGTTTTCTAACCTCGCTCAATCTCTCCGCATCGCGTTTCAACATTTCAAAATACGCCAAACACCAATGCGCGAACAAAATCGGCTGCGCCCTTTGCAGATGCGTGTAACCGGGCAAAATCGCCGACTGATGAGTTTCCGCCAAATTGAGTAACGCTTGTTGCGCGTCCCGCACGTCAGCCGATAATTCGTCCGTTTTTTCCCGCAGCCAAAGGCGCAGAGCCGTCGCCACCTGATCGTTGCGGCTTCTGCCGGTGTGCAGTTTGCGCCCAACATCGCCAATGATTTCGACAAGGCGCGATTCGATAAACGAATGAACGTCTTCGGCATCGGAATCAGCGAAAAAATTCGTATCGTTTAATCCGTTTTCTACAATTTCGCGCAGACCGTTTTGAATTTTTTCCGCTTCTTCTCCGGTCAAAACTCCGGCGCGGCGCAAGCCTTCGGCGTGCGCCAGCGAGCCGCGAATATCTGCCGCGAATAATCGGTGGTCGAAGACGAACGAGCGATTGAATTCGACAAATTTTCCGTCCGCTTTGCCCGTAAATCTTCCGCCCCATAAATTTTTCGATTGATTCATTTGACTTTTTCCAACTTTATTTCTAGTCTATGCGTCTATGCAATAGTTATGCAATTTTACTGCATAACTGTTATCAAGCGCAAATGCGATTATTTATCTTTTACTTTGAGGAAAATGACTAAGGAAAAACGGCAGCGTAAAATTCGAGATTTGATTCAAGCGAAGAATGTCAGCAGTCAAAACGAACTTGCGGAACTTTTATCGAAAGCGCGTTTCTCGGTTACTCAATCAAGCGTGTCGCGCGATTTAGAGCAGCTCGGCATCATCAAAATTAATAATTTTTATGCACTCCCGCAAACATCCGGCGGAACGCAAAAATCCGGTTTTTTGAGTTTGACGGCGGCGGGCGCGAATTTAATCGTCGTCTGCTGCGAAAGCGGTTTGGCTTCAGCGGTCGCGGTGAAAATTGACGCGGCGAACATCACGGAAATCGTCGGCACGATTGCCGGCGACGACACGATTTTTATCGCTGTAAAAAATACGAAAGCGCAGAAAAGCGCGATTAAAAAAGTTTGGAGATTATTTGAGAAATGACTTTTGACCTTTGATTTTTGAACACGCTCCGCGAAATAAAAATCAAAAATCAAAGGTCAAAAATCAAAGGTCAAAAAATGGAAAAGAAAATTAACAAAGTAGTTTTAGCATATTCCGGCGGACTTGATACTTCCGCGATGTTGTTGTGGCTAAAAGAAACTTACGGCGCGGAAGTGATTTGTTTTTGCGCCGATGTCGGGCAGGGCGACGAGCTTGACGGACTCGAAGAAAAGGCTTTGAAAACGGGCGCGTCGAAACTTTACGTCGAAGATTTGCGCGAGGAATTCGTCAAGGAATTCGTCTGGACGGCGGTTAAGGCGAACGCACTTTATGAAGGCGTTTATTTACTCGGAACTTCGCTGGCGCGTCCCGTAATTGCGCGAAAACAAATCGAAATCGCCCAAAAAGAAGGCGCGGACGCAGTGGCTCACGGCGCGACGGGGAAAGGCAACGATCAGGTGCGTTTTGAACTGACTTATTACGCGCTGCAACCGGACATTAAAGTCGTCGCACCGTGGCGGCATTGGGATTTTAAAGGTCGCGCGGATTTGATCGCGTATTGCGCCGAACATGGAATTAACGTGACGGCGACGGCGGAAAAACCGTATTCGATGGACAGAAATCTGATGCACATTTCATACGAAGGCGGGATTTTGGAAGACCCGTGGGCTGCGCCGCCGGAAGATATTTTTCTGCTGACGAAATCGCCGGAAAACGCCGCGGATAAAGCGGAAGAAATAATTTTAACATTTGAAAAAGGCGAGCCGACGGCGATTAACGGCGAGAAATACGGCGCGGTTGATATGCTTTCCAAACTGAATTTTATCGGCGGCGAACACGGTATCGGGCGCGTTGATTTGGTCGAAAATCGTTTCGTCGGAATGAAATCGCGCGGCGTTTATGAAACTCCGGGCGTAACGATTTTGCAGGCGGCACACCGCGCGCTCGAATCAATCACGATGGACAGAGAAGTGATGCGTCTGCGCGACAGTTTGGGCGTAAAGTTCGCCGAATCAATCTATTACGGCTTCTGGTTCGCGCCGGAATTCGAGATTTTGCGTTCGATGATTGACCAAACTCAGGAAACAGTTTCGGGCGAACTTCGCCTAAGACTATACAAAGGCAACGTCACGATTCTCGGTCGCAAATCGCCGAATTCGCTTTACAAAGAACGAGTCGTCACCTTTGAAGACGACGCGGGCGCGTATAACCAACTCGATGCGGAAGGTTTTATTCGCTTGCAGTCTTTGCGATTGAGATTGCGGAAAATGGAATAAGGTTTTTAGCCACGAACAAACACGAAAAAGAAACGAAACTTTTATAAAAATTTAAAAAATAGAGTGTTTTTATTTGGTTTTATTTTCGTGTTCTTTCGTGTTTGTTCGTGGCTAATCTTCTTGAGGTAAAAGAAATGAAAATTTTAGAAACAGACAAAATCGGTTCGGCGACTTTGCCGCTTAATTTGACGAAAACGGTTGCAGTTATCAGCGAAAATAATCATCCGCGACCGGGCGATGTCGTGATTGTGAAAGCGTTGAGCGAATCGGTTACTTACGGCAATCTCGAACTTCCGAACGGGCGTTTGGCGAAGATTAATCGCGGCGACGTTTTGCTCGGCGTTCTCGGCAGACGGCGTGCGCTGAAAGGTTTTGTCGGCGATGTTCCCGCATCGGTGAAGACGGGCGACAAACTCAATCTTCTAAATATGGGCGGCGTGATCGGCGTGTGCAAAGGTCATCATTCTTCGTTTTCCGACGCGATTGAGGTCGAAGTTCTCGGAATCGCCACAAACGAAAACGGCGACGTTTTAAATATTGGTGATAACGCTTTGCCACCAACAAATGCTCTGGATAAGAGTGCGCCAATCGTGATCGTCGCAGGAACTTGTATGAATTCGGGCAAAACCGTTGCGGCGACCGAGATTGTCAAACAGGCGCATCACGCCGGATTAAAGGTGGCGGGCGCGAAAATGTCGGGCGTGGCGTGTCTGCGCGACACTTTGAATATGCAGGACAGCGGCGCGAGTTGGACGGCGAGTTTTCTCGACTGCGGTTTGCCTTCGACGGTTGATTACGGCGATTTGTCGCCGGTGGCGAAAGCGATTTTGAATCATTTGAATTCATTCGAACCTGATTTAATCGTCGTCGAACTCGGCGACGGCATCGTCGGCGGCTACGCGGTTGATTCGGTTTTGATGGACGCGGAAATCAGAAATGCGATTTCTTCATTCGTCTTTTGCGCGGGCGATTATGTCGGCGTGGTCGGCGGAATGGCAGTGTTGAAAACGCTCGGCATCAACATTGATGTCATCGCCGGTTCGGTGACGGATTCGCAAATGGGTGAAGATTTCGTGCAGGAACAATACGGCATCAACGCCGGAAACGCGCGGCGCAATGGTTTGCGATTGTTTGAATTGGTAAAATTAGCGAAACGAAAAGAGTTAGCTTTTGCGTAAATTTATGAATGTGATCGAACAGATTAACAGCCACAAATATCTTTTTCTTACCGAAATTGGCGAGCCGGAAGAAAACGTGCTTCGGATCGTAATTGAAGAAGGCAAATTAAGCGAACCGACAAAAGAGGAAAATATTACTGAATCTAACGAAGCATTAAAATCTATTATTGCTGGTAGCCGCGAGATTATGTCGGACGAAAGTTGTTATTTATACGAGATTGTCTTTGATACTTATATTGCATACTCCGTTCGTAATGAATCTTATGCAATCCCGGAGGATTCATCTGAATTTTCAGGCGGATTTTTTGGAACTTATTCCAAATCGAGTTTCTTAGATTATTTAAAGATTTCAACTTTTGCGACAGAAGATTATCCGGGTAAATTTGTTCATTACGGATTATCAGTTTTTCGCTATTTTATTGACATAGCTTCTGTTTATGAACCGGAAATGAAAATTTTGCGTTTTCCTAAAGAGAACTGAAAATCAAATTGACTTAAATAGATGAACGAGAAAATAAAAATCGCAATTTTCGGCGGTTCGGGTTACGGCGGAAGCGAACTTTTGCGGATTTTACTGTTTCATCCGAACGCGGAAATCGCGTTGGTGACGGCGAACGAACACGCGGGAAAAGCGGTCGGCGAAGTGCATCGAAATTTGAACGGTTTAACCGATTTGAAATTTGAAAAATCGCCCGAAGATTTGTCGCAACTCGCAAATATTGACCTCGCGTTTTTCGCTCTCCCGCACGGTCAGGGGTTGAGTTTGATTCCGCAACTGCCGTCGAACGTGAAAGTCATTGATCTATCAGGCGATTTCAGAATTAACGATAAAGACGTTTTCAAACAGTTTTACAAACTCGAACATAACGCGCTCGATTTGCAAAAAAAGTTTGTTTACGGTTTGAGCGAAACCAACCGCGAACAGATAAAATCCGCGAATTATATCGCTAATCCCGGCTGTTTTGCGACGGCGACTTTGCTCGCGCTTGCGCCGATGGTGAAAAGCAGTTTGCTGACCGGAAAAATTATCGTTGACGCGAAAACGGGTTCGTCAGGTTCGGGCGCGAAAGCGGCGGCGAACACGCATCATCCGCAGCGAATGAATTCGTTTTACGCCTACAAACCTTTCACGCATCAGCACGTCCCGGAAATTGAACAGCATTTGCGCGAAGTCGGCAGTTTTGAAAACGAATTCGTTTTTATGACGCATTCGCTTCCCGTTTCGCGCGGGATTTTCGCCTCGTGTTATCTGGAAACGACAAATATTTTGACGAACGAAGACTTGAAAAATCTCTACGAACTTTTTTATAAAGATTCGTTTTTCATCCGAATTGTCGAAAATTCGCCCGACATAAATTGGGTGAAAACGACAAACTTCTGCGACATCGCCGCCAATTCCGACGGCAAGCAAATCGTCGTCTTTTCGGCGATTGATAACTTGGTCAAAGGCGCGAGCGGACAAGCCGTGCAGAATATGAATTTGATGTTCGGATTAGACGAAATGACCGGATTGAAATTAGTCGGAACGAATCCGTAGGAATTTTAACCACCGATTTTCACGGATAAACACAGATTTATTTCTCGATTTTATCCGTGTTTATCCGTGAAAATCGGTGGTTAAATTTTCTTTTGTATTTTTTCGCGGCGAAAAACTTTTATGAATTACACGGAAATAGAAAATCTCGAAGAACAGTTTCAAGTCGCTACTTACGCGAAAATGAACATCGCCGTTGAACGTGGCAAAGGCGCGTGGATTTGGACGAGCGACGGCGACAAATACCTCGATTTATACGGCGGACACGCCGTTTGCGCGACCGGACATTCTCATCCGCGCGTTGTCGAAGCGATAAAAAATCAAGCCGAAAAAGTTTTGTTTTATTCAAATCTGGTTTATTCGGAAACGAGGGCGAAAGCCGCCGAAAAATTAGTTTCGATTGCGCCCGCGTCAATCACGAAAGCGTTCTTTTGTAATTCGGGAACGGAGGCGAACGAAAACGCGATGCGAATGGCGCGAATGACGACGAAGCGCGAAAAAATCATCACATTTTCCGGCAGTTTTCACGGGCGCACGGCGGACGCGATTTCGGCGACGTTTTTGGGTAAATATAGAGAGTTGGGAAAACCGAATGTGCCGCATCACGTCTGCGCCGAATTTGGAAATACGGATTCGATAAAAGATTTGGCTGATGCGGAAACGGCGGCGATTATGATTGAGCCGATTCAATCAATGGCTGGCGTTCGGGAAGCCGCGCCGGAATTTTTTGTCGGTTTGCGCGAAATCTGCGACGAACGCGGCATCGTTTTGATTTTTGACGAAGTGCAGACCGGAATCGGCAGAACGGGAAATTGGTTTTTTTCGGGAAGCGATTTGGCGGGCGGAATCGAAGCCGATGTTATCACGCTGGCGAAAAGTTTGGGCAGCGGCGTTCCGGTCGGCGCGTGTTTGGTCAATGAAAAAATTTCGGCGGCGATAAAAACGAACGATTTGGGAACGACTTTCGGCGGCGGCATGCTGGCGATGGCGGCGGTTTCGGCGACGCTCGAAGCGATTGAAAACGACGAGATGCGCGGGAATATTATCGAGGTTGAAAAATATCTGCGCGAAAGAATTATCGAAGTCGAAAATGTTCTAGCCGTTCACGGCAAAGGCGGACTTCTCGGAATCGAATTCGCTGAAAACTGCAAGCCGTTTCATCAAAAATTACTGGAAAATAAAATCATCACCGGCACTTCGAGCGTTCCGAATGTGCTGCGTCTGCTTCCGCCTTTGTGCGTGAAAAAAGAGGAAATTGATTTGTTTATTTCCTCTTTGCAAAGCTGATTTTGCGCTTTGGAAATAAATTTAATCGCGCGGCTCGCAATTTTACTTGACCTATTCCGATATATCGTGATAATACATATTATCGAAATGAAATTTTCGTTTCGATTGAAAAATAATCTAAAAGAGGTAAAAATATGTTTGGAAGACACAATTTCAAATTTGGCGGCAGAGGCGGCTGCGGAGTAGGCGGCTTCAGAGGTGAATTTATGCGAATGCGGCGCGGCGATATAAAATTTCATTTGTTGGAAATCTTAAAAGACACTCCGCGTCACGGTTACGAAATCATCACCGAACTCGAAGCGAAAAGCGGCGGTTATCGTCCGAGTCCGGGTTCGGTTTATCCGACTTTACAGATGCTCGAAGAAGGCGGTTATCTGACGAGCGAGCAAATCGAAGGCAAAAAGGTTTATACAATTACTGACGAAGGCAGAAAGTTTTTGGAAGAGCGCGGCGGAATGCCTTTTGAAGCCAATCCGAAAATGGCACGCGCCTTTGAAATCAGAAAATCCTTGATGAAACTCGGAGGCGCGGCGATGGACGGCGTGCGCGACGGCGACGAGGAAACCGTCAAACGCATCTCGGAAATTATCAACAAAGCCCGGCGCGACGTTTATTCGATTTTGGCGGAAAGTTAATTTACAACGGAATTGATTTAGCGTCCGAAAAAATTAAAACGAGAAGCGGCTTTTATAAAGATCGCTTCCCATTTTTCGATTTATTGAGGAGGCAGAAGCCCGCGCGTGAGCAAGGGCGCAACGATGAGTAAGTTTGCGCCCTTGCTC
>JBPCMK010000107.1:0-55785 GCA_051002375.1 Pyrinomonadaceae bacterium
ATCGGTAACCGCCCGCTTCCTTCTTTAGTTCGCAGTCCACTGATGCCTTCTGTTTTATATCTTTTGACCCAACCATAAATGGTCATTTCGTGATAAGAAAATATCTCGCCAATTTTTTTATTGGTCAGTCCTTCGCTTTTCAATAGAATCATTTGACAACGCTGACGAAACGTATGCTTTTCGCCATTGCGATAACCTTTTTCCAAGTCTTGTTTTTCTGCTACACTCAGTTCAAGTTTTTTGATTTTTCCCATTTCGGGAAATAATATACCATCTTTGTGTCCGACTACTTAGGAGCGTAAACTACTATATTGGCAGTCGCACAAGTTTTCAGCATTTTTATGACAAAAATTCTAAGCCTTGATTCTAATTTCCTGTGTGCTATTTTTTCGTATTCATCAAATTTATATATTTGAGGTTTATTTTGTTCGATTGTCTGCAAATTAGTTTGTGAATAAGTATTTATAGCAAACAAAACTAAAATGAATACAGCAAACCGAACTTTAATCATAATCAGCCTCCAAAGTTAGTTCTCTACATTTTCTAATTTCTTTAACTCTTCCGTAAATTTCTCAATCTGTAACCGTGTCGTGTCGAGTTCGCGCTTTGCTTCGAGATAAGTTTCCCATTCGCGCGTGTTGGTCAAAGCCTTCGTAACATCTTCGTCCAAAGCGTGCGCCATTAACGCCAGCAAATCGCTCAAGGCTTCCTGATTTTTGAGCAACGATTGAATAATCGTGTAAGCGAGTTTGGCGTTCGGTAAATCTATGTCTTGCAGTTCGTCCATAAAACTTCCTGACTTTTATTTTACTTTATAAAAGGCAAATTCTTAACCGTCGCCTCTGTTTCATTAACTTTCAATTTCGTATTTTCGGCTAAATAATCGTAACGGACGTAAGCGAGCGCGATTTGTTTTTCGAGCGTTGGCGAAAACGTAACCGATGTGATTCGTCCGGCGTTTTTGCCGTCGAGCGATTTTAGCTCGGCGTTTTGCAATTCTAAATTTAATCCGTCCGCTGACGCAGATGGTTCTGACAAAATCAGTCCGGTTAATTGTTTGGCGATGTGTCCGCGAAAATGGATGCGGGCGATGATTTCCTGTCCGATGTAGCAGCCTTTTTTGTAATTGATAATTTCAGCGATTCCGAGTTCGGGAACAATCGTCGTTTCATCCATATCAACGCCGTAAAGCGGCTCGCCGTTTTCGATTCTGAGAATTTCATAAAGTTCGTCTGAAATTTCGACGGCGTTTTTGTTATTCAGTTCGCTTGTCAAATCTTCTGCCGCGTCGTTTGGAACGAAGACGCTTTGACCGACATTATTTTGAAATTCGATGGAATTTGAAATTTGAAATTCGGAGTTTAAGATTTCAAAATATCTGAACTCGTCCGACAAATCTTCGACGAAAAAATCGCCCGCGAAGGTGAATCGAAAAAGATTTTGAAAAACTTTTTCGCGCGTCGCCGCTTCGGTTTCAAACAAAAATTTATCGTCTTTTTTCAGAACTCTTACAACGGCTAAAAGTCTGCCCTGCGCGTTCGGAAACGCCGCGAACATTTGCGAATTATCTTCTAATTTTGCCGCGTCGTTGGTAATTAAACCGTTCAAAAACTGCGCGGCTTCTTTGCCCCGAACGGCAATTAATCCGCGTCTTTGTTCGCAAAATCCGATATTGCCGTCGCGTATCGCATTGTATTTGTTTAATAAATCTTCGTTCATTTTTTTCCCAAAAATTCGTCGTATTCCTTCTCGAAAAATCCGGCGATAGCTTTATTATTGACAACTAAAATCGGACGCTTGAGAAACGTATATTCGCTCGCCATCAAATCGAGCATTTCCGCGTCCGAGAGCGTTTTGTCCTTTAAGCCGAGTTCGCGGTATTTGACCGAACGGCGCGAAAAAAGATTTTCCGCGCCACCGAGTTTTTTCACCAATCGCTCGACTTCTTCACGCGACAAAGGCTCTTCTTTGATATTGCGTTTTTCGACGTTTGAAACACGGTGATAATCGAGACGGCGCAGAGCTTTCTGACAAGTCGTGCAGTTCGGAAGTCCGTAGAAATAAATTTTATTCATAAATTTTTACGGCTCGACGTAAGCACATTCGATTCCTTTAATAGATACGCTCTCGAATCGTTCTCTCTTTAAATTCGCCCGCCAAGCCTTTAGTATTTTGTAAGTTTTCTCTTTCGGCACGAGTTCCGCCATCACGATTAAATTAATATTCGACTTGTCGTTCTGCAAACAAGTCGAACTGTAAGAGAACAAAAATTCCTGATTCTTTTTTAGTTTTTCAAAAGATAAAACGTCTTTGATTTCCCAACTCGGAACGCCTTCTTTATCGCGCCCGGTGATTTTTTCGAGCCAGAGCATAAACATTTTACCTTTTGAAAAACGCGACACGCCGTAATTTTCGTTCGAGAGCAAACCGCCGCCCAAATCTTTCGCGCCGTTCGGCAGAGTCGCGCCGTTGACAACGCCTTTATATTTGTAACCGATTAAATTTTTTCGCTGTGCCGAAGCGAATGTCGGAATGATGATGAATGTGAGCAACAATAAAATTTTTAATTTCATAAAACTTCCCTTGCTTGATTTCGGATTGAATTTTCAATCGCTTGAGTTGATGATATTCGATTACTTTGCGCGTCTCAAGCGAAAGGCTTTTAAAGTTGATTTTGCTTTCTCCGCAGGTTTATTATGAAATAGAAGTTTATGGAAAAACAAGAATTAAACCGCTTACTTTCCTTGATGTTTCAAGCGCATCCGTGGCACGGCGTTTCCGCTGGCGAAGACGCGCCGCGCACTGTTAATACTTACGTCGAAATCGTTCCGCGCGACGTGGTCAAATTTGAACTCGATAAACCTTCGGGACATTTACGGCTCGACCGCCCGCAAAAATTTTCATCGCTCTGCCCGACGCTTTACGGTTTTGTTCCGCAAACTTACTGCGGCGAAAAAGTCGCCGAATTTTGTATGCGAAAAACCGGACGGACGGGAATTGTCGGCGACAGCGACCCGCTCGATATTTGTATTCTGACCGAGATGACGATTTTGAGCAGCAACTTTTTCGCCAACACGAAACCGATTGGCGGTCTGCGTCTGCTCGACCACGGCGAAGCGGACGATAAAATTATCGCCGTGCTGGAAAACGACGCGGCGTTCGGAAACTTCGAGGAAATTTCCGATTGCCCGCGCGGGTTGATTGAACGATTGGCGCATTATTTTTTAAGCTATAAACAACTGCCGAACGACGCGCCGCGCGCACTCGAAGTTACCGACGTTTATTCACGCGACGAAGCGCGTGAAGTTATCAATCTCAGTTTTGAAGATTACCGCGAAAAATTCGGCGAGCCGGAATCGAGAATCGAAGAACTGCGAATGCTTCTTCGGACTTGACTCTTAAATTATGGTAAATTTTAGAGATGGGCAAGCGCGAGAAAATTCTCGAACAAATTTTGTCGGGAAAATCCGATGCCAACATTCGGTTTGAAGATTTGCGAGATTTATTGCTTGATTTGGGTTTTGAAGAAAGAATAAAAAGCAGTCATCATATTTTTCGTAAAGAAGGAGTTGAAGAAAAGCCTAATTTACAACGCGACGGCAATAAAGCTAAAACTTATCAGGTAAAACAAGTAAGAAATATTTTGCGGAAATACAGGTTAGGTGAGAAAAAATGAATAAATACGAAATCCTGATTTATTGGAGCGGTGAGGATGAAGTGTTTGTCGCCGAAGCTCCCGAATTAAAAGGCTGTTTCGCGCACGGCAAAACGCAAGCCGAAGCCGTGAAAAATATCAACGAAGCGATAGAGCTTTGGCTTGAAACCGCCAGAGAATTCGGAGATGAAATTCCTTTGCCGAAACAAAGATTAATTGCCGCTTAATTTATCAATGAACCAAATATCAGAACAAACAGTTTTAGAAGCGTTAAGCCAAATCGTTGACCCCGATTTAAAGAAGGACATCGTAACGCTCGGCTTCGTCAAAGATTTGACAATTAACGGCGGCGAGATTTCGTTTCGCATTGTCTTAACCACGCCCGCGTGTCCGGTCAAAGAAGCGTTTGAGGAAGAAGCTAAACGATTGGTCGGCGCGATTGAAGGCGTAACGAATGTTGCAGTAACGATGGACGCGGAAGTTCCGCAAGGTCGCGGCGTGGCGAAAAACGTCGCCATTCCGGGCGTGAAAAATATCATCGCCGTATCAAGCGGCAAAGGCGGTGTCGGCAAATCAACCATCGCCGTCAATCTCGCGGTTTCGCTCGCCCTCGACGGCGCGAAAGTCGGTTTGATGGACGCTGACGTTTACGGTCCGAACGTGCCTCAGATGCTCGGCATCGGGCAAATTCAGCCGCAGGTTACGCAAAACAATCAACTCGTTCCGCTCGAAGCGCACGGCGTAAAAATGATTTCGATGGCGGTTCTCGTTCCGCCCGACAAACCGATGATTCTTCGCGGTCCGATGCTGCACGGAGTCGTGCGGCAATTTCTGACCGACGTTGATTGGGGCGAATTAGATTATTTAATCGTTGATATGCCGCCGGGAACGGGCGACGTTCAATTATCGCTCGCCCAACTCGTTCCCGTGCAGGGAGCGGTTTTGGTTACGACCCCGCAAGCCGTTTCTTTATCGGACGTGCGCCGCGCTTACGCGATGTTCGAGCAAGTTTCGATTCCCGTTCTCGGCGTGATTGAAAATATGTCGTATTTCGTGCCACCCGATATGCCGGAAAAACGCTATGACATTTTCGGCGCGGGCGGCGGACGAAAACTCGCGGACGAATTTAATATAAATTTGTTAGGCGAAGTTCCGCTCGGAATGGAAGTCCGCGAAGGCGGAGATTCAGGAATTCCGGTCGTCGTTTCAAATCCCGATTCGCCGCAGGCAAAAGCGTTTCGCCTTGTCGCCGAAGAAGTCGCCCGCCAAATTTCTATTGAAGCGATGAAGCCGGAACTCGTGATTTTGTCGCGGGCAAAATAGTTAAAACTCAATTTCGTAAAGCGCGTATTTGCCGCTTCGATTGCTGCTGAACATTATTTTTCTGCCGTCTTTGGAAAATTGCGGCGCATCGTCTTCGGCGAGGTTTCGCGTCAGGCGCAGCAAATTCGTTCCGTCCGCGTTCATCAAATAAATCTCTGCATTGCCGTCCGCGTCGCTCGTAAATGCGATGCGTTTTCCGTCGGGTGAAATGGCGGGCTGCGTATCGTAACGCGGGCGAAAGGTCAGACGTTTTTCAGCTTCGCCGGTTTCAAATCCAATCGAAAAAATCTCGAAATTTCCCGTTCGTCCTTCCTTGTCGCTGGCGAAAATTATTTGTCCGCCATTGGGCGACCACGCGGGCGACAGATTCATTCCGTTGCTGCGATAAATTTGATGCGGATTGCCGCCGTCCGCATTCATTGCGTAAAGCTGAAATACTCCGTAATTGCCGTCGCGGTTGCTGGCGAAAACTATTTGTTTACCGTCGGGCGAAAACGCCGGAGTAATATCACGCGCCGCGTTATTGCTTAGATTTGTCAAATCGCTTCCGTCCGGCTTGATTGTGCAAATTTCGGTGTTGCCTTCGATTCGATTCTGAAAAGCAATCCGCTCGCCGTCGGGTGAGAAGACAGGCGCGGCATCGGTGTTTTCGGTTTTCAGCAGAACGCGGCTTTGGCGACTTTCCAAACCCGTAATTCTCAACTCGCCGCTTTTGTCTTCTAATTCGGCTTGATAAACGATTTGCTTGCCGTCCGGCGAAAAGTTTGGAGATTGAAGATCGGTTTTCTCATCAGCCAAAATCAATTCGGGTTTATAAACTTCCGCGCTTATCACATAAATATCGTTGCTGCCGGCGCGGTCTGAGGTAAAAGCGATTTGTGTTCCGTCCGGCGACCAGCAGCCGGGAAGAACAAATTCTTCGGTTTTCCAATCGGTCAGACGTTTGACCGCGCCGCCGTCTGTGTTCATCAAATAAACGTCGGAATTTTCGTTTTCGCGGTCGGAAGAAAAAGCGATGGTCGTGCCGTCGGGCGAGAAAACCGGATGACTGTCCCACGCCGGATGATTCGTCAGCCGACGGACATCGCCGCCGTCCGAATTCATCAGATAAATTTCGGCGTTTCCGTCGCGCAAACTCGCAAAAGCAATCTGTCTGCCGTCGGGCGAAAAATTCGGGTCGGCATCGAACTCTGGATTAGCGGTGATGTTTTTGCTCTCGCCCGTTTCGAGCGAATAAATGAAAAGCTCGGAATTATTTCCGGCGATTGCTTTCTGATAAACGATTTTTTTGCCGTCAGGCGACCAATCGAAATTGCCGCCGAAAAAAGGCAGCAAAATTTCATTCGCGCCGTCTGCGCCGGCAAGATAATAAGCGTTTTTGTCGTCTCGTTTGGCAAAGAGAACCTTCGTTTCATCGGGCGACCAAAAGCCGTAATCGAAATTATTAAAACCTTTTACTTCAATTTGGTTTGTGCCGTCGGCATTCATCGAAAATGATTTTGAATGTTTGTCAGCGGTGCGTAAAAAGCGCAAATGTCCGTCTTTTGTCCAATGCGGGTAAGAATCGGCTTGCGGATTATCGGTCAGACGAATCGCGTCGAATTTATTTTGATTGACCGTTGAAATTGATTTTTCTCGCTGCCAAAAATAAAATCCTAAAGCCGAAATTATCAAAATCGAAAATACGCCGAGCGCGAGCCAGAGCATTTTCGGACGCGGAGCGCGAAGCGCGGAAGGCAGAGATTTATTGCGAATTTCGGCAAGACCGATTTGTTCGAGGAGCCGCTGAAAACGCGGATTATTTTGAAATTGTTTGTATTCTTTATCAACTTTGAGCCACGTCAGGTTCGGGTCTCGTTCGGTATATGCTCTCTCAAGCCAATCCAGAGCTTCATTTTCGTTATCCAAATTGGCGTAAATTTCGGCGATATTCACTGCGCTGACATAACGGGCTTGTCTTTTTTCCAGCAGTTTGGCAAGCATTTTTTCGGCAACGGCAATTTCACCGAGCGTGATATGTAAAACGGCTGAAAGCGATAATGCCAAAGATATTTCGTGCGAATAATTCAGAGCTTTATTGGCGGTTTCGCGGGCTTCGTCGAAACGTCGGCAAGCGGCGTAAATCAGAGCCAAATGATAATAGGCGGGGAAAAAGTTTTCCGCCAAATCTAAAGTTGCGCGATGAAGCGCGATTGCCGCTTCCGTCTCGCCGCAATAATTTAAGGCTTCCGCCAACCAAGTCGAAATTACGGGCGACGACGGATCAAGGTTTTGGGCGTTTTTCAAAGCCGCAATCGCCTCGCCAAATCGCTCCTGCCGCAGAAGAAATGTTCCATACCAATGATGTGCGGTAGCATAATTCGGATTGAGTTTAATCGCTTGTTGAAAGGAAACTTCCGCTCCTGCCCAATTCCAATCGTAATTCAAAAGTGTAAAACCGAGCGAGGCGTGAGCTTCCGCTAAGGTTTCGTCGAGTTCCAAAGCCCGCAAAATTGCCGCTTTCGCTTTCGGAAAAGAATCTCGCGGCGCAAGTTCGTCATACGCCGGAAACTGGTTGTAAATGTCGGCGATTCCCGCGTGGGCAAGCGCAAACAACGGGTCAATCTCAACCGCCCGCTCAAAACACTTCAGAGCTTCTTTCAAATCGTCAGCCGTCCGTTTGTTCCAAAAGTAACGTCCTCGCAAGTATTCTTGAAAGGCTTCGACATTTTCCGTGTCGCGTTTGTTGAGACGGGCTTGAGCCTCGCCGGACAATTTTTTGGTCAACGCGCCGATGACGCGCCCGGCAATTAAATCTTGAATAGTAAAAATATCTTCGACTTCGGCATTGAAACCATCAGCCCAAAGCGAATCGCCGTTTGCGGCGCGAAGCATCTGAACCGTCAAGCGCAATTTGTTTTCGTAACGCTGGAATCTACCTTCTAAAATCGCGTCAACCTGCAATTCCCGACCGATTGAAATCGCATTTTGTTGTGAAACATTATATTTGAGAATCGAACTCGTCGGGCGCACCTGAATTTGTCCGGCGCGGCTCAGTTGCGTAATCAATGCGTCGGTTAGACCAAGCCCGAAAATATCGTCGTCGGCTCTCGAATCCAACGGTTGAAAAGGTAAAACGGCGATGCTGTGAATTTCATTAAGGACGGATTCGGAATGCAGTTTTAATTCATCCGGTTCTGATCCATTTTCAACGGTTTGAATAACTTTGACGCGCAAATTTCGGTGAACGAGCAAGTTTGTTTCGCCGTCAAGTTCCCTCACATCCGCCCGAAAACGATAGCCGCGTTTCGGCAAAGTTTCGATTAGCGATGCGCCGTCGGCGTTCAAAATTTTTCTTAAGCGAGAGATGTTTTTCGCCAGATTGCCTTCTTCGACAAACGATTCTTCCCAAATCGAAATCATCATCTCGTCTTTCGTCAAAAGCCGCCCGTTATTTTCAATTAAAACTAAAAGCGTATCGAAAACTTTATCGGCGAGATGCACGGGCTTGCCGTCGGCGAACAAAATTCGCTCTTGCGGGTCAAGCACGAATTTGCCGAACTCGTAAATAAATCCTTTGTTTTCCGTCGCTTTGTTCATTGTCAAAAAAATGTCAAAAAATTGTCCGAAAAAATCCAAGACTTTTTCGCGGCGTTCGAGCGAAGATGTGGTCGAAGCGATTTGCGGTTCAAATTGTCGGGAGTGGTCAGGCTGATTGTAACGCCGAACAGCGAGAAAAACAAGAAAAATATAATGAAACAAAAAACTGAAATTGAAATCGAATTCAGCGAAACAATCGCTTACAGCAATCGGCAGGAGAAATTCGAGGCGTTTTGCCCGCAATGCAAATTGCTGGTCGAGATGACCACTCCGCAAGTCGCCGCGATTTTAACGCAGTCAAACGAGCGCGAAATTTACCGCCTCGTCGAAACCGGCAAAGTTCATTTCATTGAAACCGACAGAGTTTTAGTTTGCCTGAATTCTCTGACCGAATTTAAGGACAATGTTTAATCTCCAATAAAAAAGCTATGCGCCAATTCTACTTCGGATTCGCGCCTAAGGCACAGAGGAAGAAATTATGAACAAGAAAATTTACATCGTGATTGGAGCGTTATTTTTTATGTTGAGCTTAGCTGTGATGACAAGAGCAGCAATAACATTAACCGTTACTCGCACGGATGACCGCAACAATGCAACCTGCGTGCAGCGAGATTGCTCTCTGCGCGAAGCAATCACTGCTGCCAATGCCGGTATGGTTGATAATGAGATAAGATTTGCGCTTTCGACGAGCGACCCGAATTGCAACGCGACAGCTCAAGTATGCAAAATCACTCTCAGCAATGAAATTGTGATTTCCAGTGCCGGAACATTAATCATCAACGGCACGGGCGCGAATCATTTAATAATTGACGGCGGCGCGGGAATTAACCGCATCTTTACTATCTATTCAACCGTAACCATCAATGACGTAACGCTGCAAGGCGGCAATGGTTCGGGCGGGTCAAGCGTTACCAACGGCAAAGGAAACGCGATTTACGCGAACGGTGCTATCTCCGGCAGCACACTCACGCTCAACGGCGTAGTTGTGCAAAATAATCTCGACACATTCTTCACCGGCGGGAACGGCAGCGTTTATTTTTTTGGCGGAACAAATCCTCATATCACTAACTCGACCTTTACCGGCAACAGCAATGCGAACTGCGGCGCGTTCACCGTCGAAGGAGCTACGCTGACCGTTACTAATACAACCGTTTCGGGTAATACTGCTTCAACCGCTGTCGGCGGCGGTGTGTGCGCCTTAAATTCAGGTACGGCAGTCATTCGCAGTTCGACGATTGCGAATAACTCTGCTTTTAACATTGGCGGCGGAATCGTCGTTTCAAACGGTACGCTCGATTTAGGTAATACCATCGTCGCCGGAAATACGGGCGGCAGTTATCCAGACATTTACGCCAACGGAGCAGTTACGACTATCGGCGGCAATATTATCGGCAACAACTCCGATGTCGCCTCGATATTTCCTTTCGGAACGAACCTCAACAAAGATCGTGTTGGCAATTCGACCGCTCCGCTCGACGCGTTGCTTGCTCCTCTAGGCAACTATGGCGGCTCTACGCCGACGCGAGCGATTTTTTCGACTTCTCCGGCAAACTACAACGGCGTGAGCATTTTTGGTGGAATTCTCCCGACCGACCAGCGCGGCGCGCCTCGCAACATAATCACATTTGACACCGGCGCGTTTGAACTAAACGGAACTACGTTCTTCGCCATACTGCCGCCGCCCATAATCAATCAGCCTTATTCTCAGACGATTACTCCGAACAGCAACGGCAACGACTACTGCATTTCCTCCGGCGGGCTTCCACCAGGATTGTCGGGAATTCCCGGTTGTCTTCCGTCTTTTGCCAAAGGAAATGTGTTGTTTTCACCGCAAGTACTAGTTGCTATCACCGGAACGCCGACGCTGCCCGGCACTTACAATTTCGCTGTTAAGACATCGAGCGGCGCAAACTCACTGACGACGAATTATCAAATCACGGTTAACGCGCCGACCGCCGCGAGTGCTTCGGTCAGCGGACAAGTTATGGAATCGAACGGTAAAGGCATCTTCCGAGCGCGAGTTACTTTAACCGATATGAACGGCGAGACTCAGATAACTTTGACTAATCCGTTCGGCTTTTACCTTTTCAATCGTGTTCCCGCCGGTGAAACTTACATTATTTCGGTCGCGCACAAGCGTTATCAATTTATCAACAGTCCGCAAGTTTTAAATATTTTGGAAGACACAAACGACGTTAATTTTACGGCTGAGCCGTTGTTCTAAAAGGAGTAACTATGAATTATTTTTCAACTAAATTTCAAAAAACGATAGTTAAATGGTTTCCAATCGTTTTCGTTCTGCTCGGATTGACTCTGCCGGTGATGGCTTCGGGCTGGACGCAGAGACAGAAAATTACATCAACGCCGCGCGGTGTCGGCGCGCAATTCGGCAACGCTGTCGCCATTAGCGGCAACACGATGGTTGTCGGCGCACAGTTTGACGGCACGACTGCATCGCAGGCGGGCGCGGCTTATGTTTATGTTTTGAGCGGCGGAATTTGGACGCAGCAGGCGGTTTTGCTTGCCAACGACGGCGCGGCTGCCGACAGATTCGGTTATTCGGTGGCGATCAGTGAAAACACGATTGTCGTCGGCGCATATACCGACGATTCGCCTTTATCGAATGCGGGTTCGGCTTACGTTTTCGTCCGCAGCGGCACAATCTGGACGTTTCAGCAAAAACTGACGGGAAGCGACAGCACGGCTGACGACCAATTCGGTTCTTCAGTTGCTGTTTCAGGCGAATCAGTCGTCGTCGGGGCGAATCATGCCGACCTTCCCGGTAATTCTGAGGCAGGTTCAGCGTATTTCTACCAGCGCAGCGGAACGGTTTGGACGCAGACACAGAAACTAATTCCGGTTCAGGGTCCGAACGGTGTCATACTCGGCGATCATTTCGGCGATTCGGCGGCAATGAGTGGAAACAGGCTTGCAATCGGCGCGTCGGGCGATGATAATCCGTTCACCTCGGCGGGCGCGGTTTATGTTTTTGTCGAAAGCGGCGGAACTTATATTCTTCAACAAAAAATATATATTCCAAGCGGCGCAAATGGCGATAGCTTCGGTTTCTCGGTCGCCATTGAAGGCAATACTCTGGTTGGCGGCGCGCTTCAATACACGCCGATTATCAGTCAACCGGCTTTCGGCGCGGCGTATGTTTATGAATTCAACGGTTCGAGTTGGGTGTCGCAAGGCAGACTTACCGCCTCGGACGGCGCGCAGTTTGACCGCTTCGGATATTCAGTAGCAGTCAGCAACAACGTGATCGCCGTCGGCGCACGCGAAGATGACACTGCGGTTGGAGGAGATGCGGGTTCGGCATATATTTTCACTCGAACCGGCGCGACCTGGACGCAGCAGCAAAAACTCTCGCCGACCGATGCTTTCAACAGCGACCGTTTTGGCGTGAGCGTCGCTTTGAATTCCGGCAATTTAGTCATCGGCGCGGCGGAGAAAGCACTAACATCTCCCAGCGGTCAGGGCGCGGTATATTATTTCACCTTTGCCGGACGCACATTATTTGATTTCGATGGCGACGGGAAAGCAGATATTTCCGTTTTTCGTCCATCAAACGGCACCTGGTATCTACAGCAATCAACCAATGGATTTACCGGCGCGGCGTTCGGCATCTCGACCGACAAACCTGTTCCGGCAGATTATGACGGCGACGGGAAAACCGACATCGCCGTTTATCGCCCGTCAACCGGCGTGTGGTATGTGTTGCGAAGTTCTAACTCTACTTTCTATGGACTTCCATTTGGAATATCTACCGATACGCCTGCCCCCGCTGATTTCGACGGCGACGGTTTGGCGGATATTACTGTTTTCCGACCGTCGGAAGGCACATGGTATGTCAACAAATCTTCCGGCGGATTTCAAGCCACGCTATGGGGAACAGCAGGCGACGTTCCCGTGGATGCCGATTACGACGGCGACGGCAAAACCGACATCGCCGTCTTTCGACCGTCAACCGGCGTGTGGTATATCAATCGTTCAACGGGAGGTATTAGTTCCATAACCTTTGGAGCCAGTTCTGACAAACCTGTTCCCGCCGATTACACCGGAGACGGAAAAACGGACATCGCCGTCTTTCGACCGGGCAACGGCACTTGGTATATATTGCGAAGCGAAGACTCGAGTTTCTTAGCTTTCCTGTTCGGCTTAAACGGAGACATTCCCGTAGCGGGCGATTACGATGGCGACGGCAAGGCGGACATTGCTGTCTTTCGACCGAATGGCGGAAATTGGTACATCCAACGCTCGACTCAGGGAATACTGACTCAAACCTTCGGCGCAAGTAGCGATTTGCCGATACCTACGTCATTCGTTCCGTAAAATCTTTGCTTTTTGGCAGTTCCAAACTTTGGTTTAGAACTGCCAAAAATTTCTCTGCTTATTCTTTTATATCAGAGTTCTCGGGCTAAATTGTCTCGGTTGACGGTATTCCCGCCGGTGGAACTTGCGTCAATTTAGTCACGCAAGTGTTATCAATTTACCGACAATCCGCGAATTTTAAACATTTTGGAAAAAATCCAAAACACTGATTTCACGGCAGAGTCATTATTCCAAAAAGGAGAAATACAATGAAAACAAAAACAACAATTCAGTTGATTAAAAAAATTTCGTTAATTTTATTTTTCTGCGCGTCGGCTTTGACCGGCACAGCGCAAACCGTCAGTTTGCAAGTGCAAGGTGATTACACAGTTGGCAACGCGATCAATTCGCCGCGCTATGCCGTCGGGGATGTCAATAACGACGGCAAACCCGACCTTGTAACGCTGAATAAAGCTACTTCCAATAGCCAACCATTAAGCGTTTTTCTAAACAACGGCGCGGGCGGTTTCGGCACGGCTTTGAATTTGACCGATGGCACACTCAGCCCGAACGCCGTCGTTATCGGCGATTACAATAAAGACGGCAATCCTGATTTGGCAATCGCGGGCGACGGCACCAGTAACGGCATCAACATTCGTCTCGGCAACGGCACGGGCAATTTTCCAACCGGCTCGTATATCGCTGCCGAACGCGGCTCGAGTGCTATTGTTTCCGCCGATTTTAACGGCGACGGTAATCTCGATGTCGCCATTTGCAACAACGTCAGCGTGCTTAGGGTTTTGAACGGCAACGGCACGGGCGGTTTCGGCGCGGCTTTCGAGTTGTCGCTGGCAGTTCCGACTTCCGGTGTCGAAATGCGCTTCGCCACGATAGATGCGAATCTCGACGGCAAAGCCGACATCATCATCGGCAGACAAGACGGATTTTTTCTATACAACGGCAACAGCGCATTATTCACGCGCACGGAAAACGATTTCGACGGCAAAACGGAAGTTGCAACTTATCGTCCGAGCGAGGGCAATTGGTATATTCCGCAGTGCGCCGATTACAAACAATCGGTTCAAAAATTCGGCGCAAGCGGCGACGTTGCCGTGCCGTCATCTTTTATTCCTTAAAAGATATTTTATTAAAATTTTAGTCAACTGAAATTCAAATTTCACGTTGACTTTTTGAAGCGCGAATCTATCGCTTTTAATTCGCGCTTCTTCTTCGTTTGCCTTCTGACGCTTCTGAATCGCCGACTTTTAGCTTGTGCTTTTCAAATCATCCGTGTAAAATTGACTTAATTGTAAAGATTCGGTCTTTACTTTATATTTTGAAATTATCCCAAGGAGATTTATAAAAAATGTCAGCAGTAGCGGCTCCATCAGTCGAAGTGAACGTAACGCCGAACGCGGCGAAGGAAATTAAAAATTTTATGACAAGCGAAGACGATTTGCCGGAAACTGCCGGACTTCGCGTGCGCGTCGTGCCGGGCGGGTGTTCGGGTTTTCAGTATAGCCTGAACATCGAGGAAGAATCCCGAAGCGGTGATTTTATTATTGAACAGGAAGGCGTTCGTCTTTTCGTAGATATGTTCAGCGGACAGTATTTGAACGGAATCCAGATTGATTACACATCGAATATGATGGGTTCGGGCTTTACGTTTGAGAATCCAAATGCGACCGGCGGCTGCGGCTGCGGAACTTCATTTTCGGCTTAATTTTCAAAAATAATTTTTCAATTTCCATCAAGCGCAGGAATTTCTCTTGCGCTTTTTTTCTGAAAACTTCGCGCGATTGAAAGTTTCCTAAATTATACCAGGACAACTCGGAAACGGTGGCGAAAGGCGGAGAAGAGTGGGCGGCTCTTTCAATGAAAATTGAAAGATTTAAAGCCGAAAAATTTCTCCGCTCAAATTACTTTTCTTCTCAAAAAATCCAGCCCGAACTTTTGCCGAAATGCTGTCTTCGAGACAAAATAATTTTGCGATTTGCAATTTTCGCCTTGATAATCCACAATCTTTTAGTTCTTAGTTAAAACAATAATCCGACAATTTAATTATTTAGACTGAAAATCTCCGACAAAGATTTACAGGAAGACCGATTGTTTTAATTGTTTTTTAAAATTAAGACGGAAATTCAGATTCCGTTTTATCCCGAAACTTTCCCGAATATAAAAATAAAATTTGGAGTTTTTGTGCCGATGAATTTTTGTAAGTCTTTGTGTTTTTCCGCGTTTTTCGTTCTCGTTTTTTCCGCCTACGCTTTTTCGCAGCAGCGTCCGCGCGTCGTTCCCGTTCAGCCGAGCGAATCACAGCCGATAAATCAGCCGCCGACGCAAACCGTCAAAAGACCAACATTAACTACTCCAATCGTCATCGTTCAGCCTTCGCCGCCGATCGTCAAAAAAACTGTCTCCGCGCAACCGATCAATCCGCAGCCAAACGCGATTTTAGTGAAAAATTACAGCACGGCTTTCGACCAAAAATTATTATCGGCAATCGAGATGCGCTACGGAATTCCGTATCGTTACGGGTCTAGCGGACCGAATTCTTATGATTGTTCGGGTTTTGTGTGGAGCGTTTTTCAAGAAGCGGGTTTTTATTTTGATCGCGCGAGCGCGAAGACGATTTGGCAAAATTCAGTTCCGGTCGAAGGCGACGACCGTTTCAAATTCGGAACGCTCGTCTTTTTCAACAATCTCGGACATATCGGCATCGTCGCCGACGAAAACGGTTTTTATGAGGCTTCGTCGAGCAAAGGCATTATTTATTCGAGATTCGACGGTTACTGGGCAAACCGCGTTGTCGGTTTTCGCCGTTTGCAGTAAAATTTCAAGCCGATAAAATTTCGCCTTTAACCTCATTTTCAAGCGACAAAACCCGGACGAGTTTGTTGTTCTTTAACTTCCCAAACCACCGCGATTTTTTCGATGGAAACATAAGCCGTCCGCTCGTGTTCGTCGCGCAAATGCAGAATGCCGTCTTTGACATCAATCACATCGCCTCTGACGGTTGAATTCGCCCCGCAGGAAATATCAATTTTTTTTCCCGTTAAAGTCTTTAAAAAATCTTCCATTTTCTTCTCCTATTTTCTCCGCTAAATTTAAATTTTATAAACGACTTTGATGCGCCGCCGCTCTGCCCGCCAACGCCCAACGACTGACGGTTTGTTCATTTGAATTCGTGTTTCCCGAAACTGAATTTTGTTTTCCGCGATACGCTACCGCCGCCGCAATCAAAGCCAAATCGCGCGTCGTTTCGTCCGCTTTTTTCGCTTGTTTTCGCTCGTTAAAACGACCGATAAATCCGGTGTCGAGATTGCCTGAAATAAATTCTTCGTCCTCGACGACTTCGCGGAAAAAAGTCAGCGTCGTTTTGATTCCGCCGACTTCGTATTCGCGCAAAGCGCGTCGCAGACGGTCTATCGCCTCGGCACGATTTCTGCCGTAGACGGCGAGTTTGGAAATCATCGGATCGTAATAAATCGAAACTTCCGCGCCTTCATAAATGCCGCCGTCGTCGCGCACGCCGTTGCCCTGCGGAACTCGCAGGCGCGTAATTTTTCCCGGCGACGGAAGAAAATTATTTTCCGGGTCTTCGGCATAAACGCGGCATTCGATAGCGTGATTTTTCCATTCGATTTCGTTTTGCGTAAAAGATAATTTTTTTCCGAAAGCGACGTTGATTTGTTCGCGCACGAGGTCAATTCCGGTTACGAGTTCCGTTACCGGATGCTCGACTTGCAGGCGCGTGTTCATCTCCAAAAAATAAAATTCGCGCGTTTCGTCCGACACGAGAAATTCGACTGTTCCCGCGCCGACGTAATCAACCGCTTTCGCAACTTTTATTGCGCTCTCGCCCATCGCCGCGCGAAGTTTTTGGGAATTTATCGGCGACGGACATTCTTCGATAACCTTCTGATGCCGTCGCTGAATCGAGCATTCGCGTTCTCCTAAATGAACATAATTTCCGTGCTTGTCGCTGAAAATCTGAATCTCGATATGACGCGGGCGAACGACGGCTTTTTCGATATAAACTTCGTCATTGCTGAAGGAAGCGAGTGCTTCGCTTCGAGCAGTTTCATAAGCCGACTTTAAATCCTTCGCTTCCTGCACGAAACGCATTCCTTTTCCGCCGCCGCCCGCCGCCGCTTTGAGCATAATCGGATAGCCGACTTCCAACGCGATTTTTTCCGCTTCCTCGTAAGATTCGAGCGGTTCAGTCGTTCCCGGCACGACCGGAACTTGCACGTCAATCGCAATTTTTCGAGCGGAAATTTTTCCGCCCATCGCGTCCATCGCGTCGGGCGAAGGTCCGATAAAAACGATATTTTCTTTAGTAACTTTCCTGACAAAATCGGCGTTTTCCGACAAAAAACCGTAGCCCGGATGAATCGCTTCTGCGCCGGATTTCTTTGCGACTTCGATGATTTTCTCGACGCGCAGGTAACTTTCTGCGGACGGCGACGCGCCGATAAAATACGCCTCGTCCGCCATTCTGACGTGCAGCGCGTCGCTGTCGGCTTCCGAATAAACCGCGACGGTTTTAATTTTCATATCGCGGCAGGCGCGAATAATTCGACAAGCAATTTCTCCGCGATTGGCGATCAGGATTTTTTTGAACATCAGATTTTAGTTTTCGGTTTTCACTACTTTAAATGTATTGACAAATTAGGCTGAACGAGATGTAACGCCGTCTTCCAGACGGCTGTCGTGAGAGCAAGATGCTGGCGTTACATCGCTAAATCAATATCGAATTCCCGTGATTTCGCGGGTCGAATTTTATGGCGACATTCGCACCCGGCGCATACTTTAAAGGATTTTCGCGCTGCTCGGCGGTTAAAATTTCCGATGATTCAAAATCAACGCCCTGAATCGTGTAAAAATAAAAAACTATCTCTTCGCCCGTGTCCGAAATTTCGCTGTCAATTATCGTTCCGTCGGTGATTCTGCCTTTTGCGAGCAAAAATTTTCGCCGCTCGGCTTCCAAATCTACCTTCGTTTTCTTGCGTTTGAAAATGTCGAATAAGTTCATCGTCAATCCATAATCAAAGGTAGTTTGCCGTAACGGACGCGCAAATTATTGGCAGCCGCCAAAATCACCGGACGTTTAATAATTAAGCCTTCGAGCCGACGTTTGCTCGGAATATCAGTCATAATCAAACCGATCAAAACCGTCAAAACGCCCGGTCCCGGCATTCCCGGAATCATCATCACGATTCCCAACAAAATCAAAATAACTCCGACGATATTTTTGACGATTAAAAGCGTCCAGCGTAAAACGACGTGCTTGTTGGCGAAAAAATTATGCGTGTATGCCGGGTGAAAATAATCAGCCGGAAGTTTGACCATCACGAGGCTGATCGCCGCTAAACTGATGGCAAACGAGATTATCATTAAGCCGACTCCGAGCAGTATTTTGCCCCACGTCAATCCCGCCCAAAATTCCGCCAGCCATTCCATAAAAGTCGCCGCTAATCCGTTTCGGAAATCGCCGTTTCCAATTTTCTAATTTCCTTCCAGATGTAAAACATTCGATGCACGAACGTCCACAGCGAGCCGATTGCCAAAACCCAAAGCACTTGCGGCATCCGGTTGGCGAAAAAAGAATTTGAATTCGGCACGCTCGAAAGACCGCCGATAATCAATAAAACTATGCGTTCCGGTCGCTGCAAAAATCCGACGTTCGCCTTTACGCCGAAGCCTTCCGAACGCGCCGTCGTGTAGCTGACCATCACCGAGCCGACCATTCCAACGCCCGCCAAAGTTACGTTCAAAAGCGAATGTTCGGGCGTGTTGCTCGCGTAAAAAATCATTATTCCGAGAAACGCCGCCATATCGGAAAGCCGGTCGAGCGACGAATCGAGAAACCCGCCGAAGCGCGTTACATTGCCCGAAAGCCGCGCCACATTGCCGTCGAGCATATCGAAAAGATTAGCGACGATTAAAACGATTCCCGCCAAAAAAAATGCGCCGAAGCCGAACAAAACCGCGCAGCCGAGATTGATGCAAACGCCGATTGCCGTCAAGATATTCGGATGAACGCCGGCAGACGCTAATCCGCGCACCATCGCATTGATGATTCGCATTGCCCCGCGTCCGATGCTAGCTCCAAACACTGCTTCGCAAAGTAAAAAATAAAAAGGCAAAAGGAAAAAGTAAAGAATTTATTACTTGTATATGATTTCGATAATCTAACCGATTTTAAATTTTGCCTTTTTACTTTTTACTTTTCTCCTTGTTCGTGAATCGTCGTCAATTTTTTCACTTCAAAATTGCGCCAGCCTTTCGGCGTTTTTACTTTCACTTCGTCGCCTTCATCCTTGCCCATCAAAGATTGTCCGATTGGCGAAACGGTGGAAATCAAACCGTTTTCCGGCGCACTTTCCTCTGATGTTACAAGGCGATAAGTTATTTCCTCTTCGGTGTCCAAATCATATAAAACAACCTTCGAGCCGTAAGCGATGCTGTCGGTCGGTATTTTCGATAAATCTATTGACTCGACTTCCGCGAGACGCTGGCTTAATTGAACCACGCGAGCCATCACCATTTTCTGGCGTTCGAGCGCGGCTTTGTATTCGGCGTTTTCTTTCAAATCGCCGAACTCACGCGCCTTTTGAATTTCCTTCGGCAATTTAAAGCGCAATTCGTTTTCGAGTTCCGCTAATTCCGTTTGTATTTTTTTTCTGATTTCTTCCATTATTTTAAGTAGACGGTAAGCAGTAGGCAGCTTGATTTCCAGAGGCTTTTACTGCCTCCCACCTTCTAAAGTTTAGCTTCCTTCGGCGCGGCGAAGGAAATCCCGATGTCCCGCGCTGTGCGAACCAACTGCCCTTCGACCGGCACGGTTTTGATATTGGCGATTGCCTGCGAAAGCGGCACGTTGACAACTGTTCCGGCTTGCAGAGCGACCATATTTCCCGTCTGACCGTTTGCCAGAGCGCGAACCGCGCACGCGCCGAAATTTGTTCCTAACATTCGGTCGAAAGCGTTCGGACTGCCGCCGCGCTGAAGATGTCCGAGAACGACGCAGCGCGATTCCTTGCCGGTCATTTCTTCGATTATTTGACCGACGTATTCGCCGACTCCGCCCAAACGCGGCGCGGTTTTCGTGTCGCCCGCATCTTTATAAAACTGCGCTTTGCCGACTTCGACCGCGCCTTCGGCGACGACGATATTCGTAAAACGCGAACCGCTTTTTTCCCTCGAATGAATTTTCTGAATCATTGACTCGAACGAAAAAGGAATTTCAGGAATTAAAATCACGTCCGCGCTTCCGGCAAGTCCGGCGTGCAGCGCAATCCAGCCCGTGTGTCTGCCCATCACTTCGAGAATCATCACGCGGTCGTGCGAAGCGGCGGTCGTGTGCAGACGGTCGAGAGCTTCGGTGGCAATGTCAATCGCGGTCATAAATCCGAACGTCAATTCGGTCGCCGCCAAATCGTTGTCAATCGTCTTCGGAACGCCGATGACTGGAATGCCGCGCTTATAAAATTCCTGCGCGATTGCCAGCGTTCCGTCGCCTCCGATGACGAGCAGGGCTTCGATTTCGAGTTTTCTTAAATTCTCGATTGCTTCCTGAATCGCCGCTTCGGGAAAAATCGCTTTGCCGTCCACGAAACAGCAAAAACTTCCGGTGTTGCGCGTGCCGAGAATCGTTCCGCCGCGCGGCAAAATTCCGCCGACGCTTTTCGTCGTCAGCTTCATCGTTCGCGTTTCGCCGATCAAACCTTCAAAGCTGTCTTCGATGCCGACGCATTTCATTCCGAACTCACGCACGGCTGTCCGCACCGCCGCGCGAATTACCGCATTCAAGCCGGGCGCGTCGCCGCCGCCCGTGATGAGTCCGATTTGTTTATACATAACGCTTTGCAAGTAAAAAGTAAAAAGTAAAAAGTAAAATCGGGAAATACCTTTCTTAACTTTTTACTTTTGCCTTTTTACTTTTTACTTTTTACTTTCTATCGGTTCGCCGTAAAAGTTCCGAGAAGTTTTTTCGCGTCGGGAACTTCGTCAATCGCTTTTAAGACTTGCGGGTCGGTTTCGAGCAAAACCTGTTGTCCGGCTTCGGTCGAATAATTTGCGGTGGCGAGTTCTGCGCGGAGACGCGATTTGGCGTAATCAATCTGACTGTTGACATTTTCCGCCGTCAAACCGTCTTCCTTATCGCGCACGACAAAGGCGCGAAACGCATCAAGCATTTTATCGTTGATTTGCAAATCGTTCTGTTCGATTGCCTGATTGGAATCCTGCTTGTCAACCGTGAAATTTTCAAAACCCTTAATTTGTCCGGCGACAAGCTGACGAACAAAGAAAAACACCGCTTCGCTGACGCGAAAACGCAGGGGCGTGAAAGCGAGAGCCGTCGCTTTTACGTCCGGTTCGATGCCGCGACCGCCATAAAAAACTCTGCCGCCCGCCGTCGTAACCGGACTTCCCGCCGGTTTTGGTTTCGCGTCGGGCGTTGCGCTCGTGCCGTCTTCGTCTTCGTCCGCGCCGTGATGCGTGTAGTAATCATAAATCGAGCCGCTCGAATAATCTCTCTGCAGAGAGCGTCCGAAAGGCGTGTAATAACGCGCCGTCGTCAAAGTCAAACCCGTCCCGAACGGCAATGGAAAAACTCTCTGCACGAGACCTTTGCCGAAACTGTCGCTGCCGACGATGATGCCGCGACCGTAATCCTGAATCGCGCCCGCGACGATTTCCGAAGCCGAAGCCGAGCCGCCGTTAATCATCAAAACGAGCGGAAAATCCTCCATCTTGTCGCTGAGCGTGCGAAGTTCCTGCGTTTGCGCGTAACGCGAAGAGCGACCTTTGACCGAGACGACCGTTTGACCGCGCGGCACGAATCGGTTGACGACTTCGATTGCCTGCGGCAGAAGTCCGCCCGGATTTCCCCGAAGATCGAGAATCAAACTTTTCATTCCCTGCTTTTTCAAATCGGCAATCGCTTGGTCTAATTCAGCCGCGCTCGTCTCCTGAAATCCGCCGGTGAAACCGACGTAGCCGATTCCGTCGCGGAGCATAAAATAATTGCGAATCGAAGGCAGCGGAACGCCGCCGCGCACGATGTTGAATTCGAGCGGTTTATCAACTCCGGCGCGTCCGATTTTGATGTTCACGGTCGTTCCCTTTTCGCCGCGCACATTTTTGGAAACATCCGCGCTCGTATATTTCGTCGCGTCCTTGCCTTCGATTTCGACAAAGCGGTCGCCGTAACGCAGACCGGCTTTATCAGCGGGCGTGTTCGGAATAATTGACTGCACATAAACGCCGTCGCGGTGCTGCAAAATCGAAACGCCGATGCCGTAAAATTCCGAAGATTGGTCTTCGTAGAGTTTGCGAAATTCGTCGCGCGTGAAAAAAGTCGAATGCGGGTCGAGCGTCCAAAGCATTCCTTGAATCGAACTCTCCGTAACCTTTTCGTGGTCAACCTCGCCAACGTAATTTTCTTCAATCACATTGAGAGCTTCGCGGTAATCGGCGACGACTTTTTCCGGCGTGATTGACGAATCCGCCGATGTTGTAACGGGCATTCGCCCGAAAATTCCGCCGGCGATTGCGCCGACGATAACCAAAACGATTGCGATGATGCCAAACTTTCTGCTCATTAAATCTTCACTCCACAGCTTTAAAACTATAACACGAATTAGTTGTCGAAAGTAATTCGGTGGTTGTCGCAAAAACTGAGTTTCAGGTTTTGAGTTTCAAGTTTCGGGTTTATCGCTATAATCTGAGGCTTGAAACTTGAAACTTGAAACCCGAAACCTTAGTATTAGGTTTTTGTCAGATGAAACCTGCAATCTCCATCGTCGTTCCAGCCTTTGAAGAACAAGCGCGGCTCGGCGCGTCAATCGAAAAAATTCTCGAATACGTCCGGCGCGAAAATTTATCCGCCGAACTCGTCGTCGTGGACGACGGCTCGAAAGATAAAACCTTTGAAGTCGCCGAAAAATCTTGCGCCGAATTTCCCGACATCGAAACAAAAGTCGTCCGCTACGAAACGAATCGCGGCAAAGGTTTCGCCGTCAAAACCGGCTTGCTCGCCTCGAACGCCGATGTCGCGCTTTTCTCCGACGCTGATTTGTCAACGCCGATTGAAGAGATGCCGAAACTCGTCGAGCCGATTCGAGCGGGCGAATTCGACGTTACATTCGGCTCACGCGCTCTCGACCGAACGCTTATCGGAACGCATCAACCGTGGCGGCGCGAGCAAGGCGGACGTTTAATGAACCTCGTTATCAAAACGATGTCGGGCTTGCCGTTTGCCGATACGCAGTGCGGATTCAAAGCCTTCGATATGATAAAATTTCGCCCGCTGCTCGACGTGATGACGATTGACCGTTTCGGTTTCGACATCGAATTTTTATTCGTCGCCGCGTATCATAATTTAAGATTAAAGGAAATTCCCGTGCGCTGGAACGATGTCGAAGGCTCAAAGATAAAAGTTGTCCGCGACACGCGGCGAATGTTCGCCGAACTCAATCAAATTCGCCGCAACGTAAAACGCGGCGTTTATGACAAGACTTAAACTTCGGAGTATAATCAAGCCATTATGCAAACGATTTATCAAATCAACGCCGACGAGCTAGACCAGAGTATTTTGGAAAGCATCAAGTCGCTGTTCAAAAATAAGGAAATCGAAATTGTCGTTTCCGAGCGCGACGAAACTTCTTATCTTCTGCGCTCGCCCGCTAACCGCGAAAAACTTTTGCAGGCGATCAAGGATGTGGAGCAAAATCGTAATATTGTCGTGCCGAATCAGGAGCAGTTTTAATGAGAATCGTCGCTTTTCACCAAGAGGCTTTTGAGCAGTATAGTGAATGGGCGAGAATTGACAAGAAACTTTTTGAACGTATTCACCGATTGATTAACGAAGCTGCCCACAATCCGTTTGATGGAATAGGAAAACCCGAACCTCTCAAAGCCGATTTAAAAGGCTATTGGTCGCGTCGAATAAATGACGAGCATCGCCTTGTTTATAAAGTTACTGAGGAACAAATAATTATTGTCGCTTGTAAATATCATTATTAAAAATGACTGCCAAATTAAACGTCAATATTTATCACGTTGCCACCGTCCGCGAAGCCCGCAAAACCGTCGAGCCGAACGTCGCTGCCGCCGCCGTTATCTGCGAGCAAGCCGGAGCGCACGGCATCACCGTTCATCTTCGCCAAGACCGCAGGCATATTCAAGACCGCGATATTTCGCTGCTTCGGGAAGTCGTTACCACTTATCTCAACGTCGAAATGGCGGCGACCGATGCGATGATTTCCATCGCCCAAAAGACCAAGCCCGACGCGGTTTCGCTCGTTCCCGAAAGCCCGAATGAAATCACGACCGAAGGTGGTTTGAATGTCGTCGAGAATTTCGAGACAATCAAAAATGCCGCGCAAAAATTAACGGACGCGGGCATTTTCGTCAGCATTTTTATTGACCCCGACCTTCAACAAATCGAAGCGGCAAAACGCGCCGGAGCGCAGCAAGTCGAACTTTGCACGGCGGAATACGCCGAATTCACTTTGTCCGCCCGCGCCGCGCACGGCGAAGGCGCGGATAAAGCGCAAGCGGAAATAGAACGAATCAAACGCGCCGCGCAGCACGCGAAAAGTTTGGATTTAATCGTCGCTGCCGGACACGGACTTACTTGTAGAAACATCGGCTCGCTTGCCGCGATTGCTGAAATTACGGAATTCAATATCGGACACAGTATTATTTCCCGCGCGATTTTCATCGGATTGGAAAACGCCGTCAAAGAAATGCTTGTCACAATCAATCACGGAATATAGATATAACCGATGTCTAATAAACTCCACAAGTATTTTGTTTTTCTAAAATGCGAATCAGTAGTTGAAAAATTTCGTTGTTGAAAATAAAAGAGTTAATAGATTACTTTTTTACAAACTTGCAAATTCAGCTTTGTAAACGATTGATCTAATTCAGCCAATTTCAACTACTGATTCGTATTAATCATTTGAGTAATGATTTTAATGCCTGTCCCGTGTAGGATTTCTTAACTCTCGCAACTTCTTCGGGTGTGCCTTGCGCGATGATTCTGCCGCCGCCTTCGCCGCCTTCGGGTCCTAAGTCAATGATGTAATCGGCTGATTTTATTACGTCTAGGTTGTGTTCGATGACGATGACCGTGTTGCCCGTGTCAACAAGTCTTTGCAGAACGTCGAGCAGTTTGTGAACGTCGGCGAAATGAAGTCCGGTCGTCGGTTCATCTAAAATGTAAATCGTTTTTCCCGTCGCGCGTTTCGATAATTCTTTGGCGAGTTTGATGCGCTGCGCTTCGCCGCCGCTCAAAGTCGTCGAAGACTGCCCGATTTTGATATAGCCGAGACCGACATCGAGAAGCGTTTGCAGTTTTTGTTTGATTTGTGGAATGTTTTCGAGAAGCGGCAGAGCGTCTTCAATCGTCGTGTCTAAAAGGTCGGCGATTGATAAACCTTTATATTTGACCGCCAGAGTTTCGCGGTTGTAACGCGCTCCGCGACAGACATCGCAAAGAACGTAAACGTCGGGCAGAAAATTCATCTCGATAGTTTTCACGCCCGCGCCTTCGCACGCTTCACAGCGTCCGCCTTTGACGTTGAAAGAAAAGCGTCCGGCTTTGTAACCGCGCGTCCGCGATTCGGGAAGCATCGCGTAAAGCTCGCGTATCGGCGCAAAAACTCCGGTGTAAGTCGCCGGATTCGAGCGCGGCGTTCTGCCGATTGGCGATTGGTCAATCTCGATAATTTTATCAACTAAATCCAAGCCTTTTATCGAATCGTGTTCGAGCGGCTCAATCGCCGATTTATAAACGTGGCGATACAAAGCGGGATACAAAATATCTTCGACCAAAGTTGATTTGCCCGAACCGGAAACGCCTGTAACAACCGTCAGAAGCCCAAGCGGAAACATCGCGTCAATGTTTTTCAAGTTGTGAGCGCGCGCGCCTTTGACCGTGATTCGATTGCCATTCGGCAGGCGGCGCACGTCCGGCACTTCGATTTGCAGTTCGCCCGACAGATATTTTCCCGTCAGCGATGCGGGATTTTTTTCGATGTCTTCGGGCGTTCCCGTCGCCATCACTTCGCCGCCGTGCGTTCCGGCGAGTGGTCCTAGATCAACGACGTAATCGGCGTGTTCGATTGTTTCTTCGTCGTGTTCGACGACCAGAACCGTGTTGCCCAAATCGCGCAATTCGCGCAAAGTTTCCAGCAATTTTTGATTGTCGCGCGGATGTAATCCAATCGAAGGCTCGTCCAAAACATAAAGCACGCCGCGCAACTGAGAGCCGATTTGCGTCGCTAATCTGATGCGCTGACCTTCGCCGCCCGACAAAGTTTGCGACTGCCGTTCGAGCGTTAAATAGCCAAGCCCGACGGCTTGTAAAAACTTCAGCCGTTCCTTGATTTCCTTCAAAACCAAGCCCGCAATTTTTTCTTCGCGGCTGTTTAATTCAATCGCCTCGATTTTTCCAATCGCATCGTCAATCGGCAGTGCCGTGTAATCGGAAATGCCAAAACCGCCGACTTTCACGGCGAGCGATTCGGGCTGCAATCTTTTTCCGTCGCACGCCGGACACAAAACGGGAGAAACCAATTCTTCCAGAGCAAGTTTTACTTTTTCCGACGGCGGATTTTCCATTCGCTCGCGCATTGCCCGAATCGCGCCCTTCCAATCGGATTCGTATTTGTAACTGCCTTGCTGAAACGTCAAACGCCGCTTCGTGCCGTTCCAAAATTGGTCGCGGATTTCTTCCGGCAAATCGGCAAACGGCTTTTCAAATAAATCGAGCGTTTCCGATTTCGGCTTTTTACTTTTGGATTTCGATTTTACTTTTTCGACGGAAGAATCCGGCTCACCGAGTTTGTCTTCGCCCGTATATTTTTCGATTATCGCCGTCAAAGCCGCGTTCAAAAACTTGCCGCCGGACTTGTCAGTGTCGTCCAAGAACTTTATTTTGCCGACGATTTGAGATTGGTCGGGCAGAATTTTCGATGCGTCAATTTCCATTACAGTTCCCAAACCCTGACATTTTTTACACGCGCCGTAAGCAGAGTTAAAGGAAAAAGAACGCGGCTCTAAAGCGGCGATGTTGATGCCGCAATTAACGCACGCCATTTTCTCCGAGTAAAGTTTTTCCTCGCCGTCAACGATTGAAACCAAAACCGCGCCGTCGGTTAATTTGAGCGCGGTTTTTACCGATTCGCTCAAGCGTTCCTTCACGCCTTCTTTGATAAGCAGTCGGTCAACGACAACTTCAATCGTGTGATTTTTTCGCTTGTCTAATTTGATGTCTTCGTCCAGGGCGCGAAGTTCGCCGTCAATTCGTGCGCGGACGAAACCGTCTTTGTGCAGCTTTTCGAGTTCCTTTTTGAATTCGCCTTTGCGCCCGCGCACAAGCGGCGCGAGAATCATCACGCGCTCGCCTTCGGGCAATTCGGTGATGCTCGAAACGATTTGCTCCGGCGATTGTTTTGTAATCGCCGCGGCGCATTCGTGGCAATGCGGCTGTCCGATTGACGAAAAAAGCAGACGCAAATAATCGTAAATTTCCGTAACCGTTCCGACCGTCGAACGCGGGCTGCGGGAAACGGTTTTCTGCTCGATTGAAATCGCCGGACTCAAACCTTCGACCGAATCAACGTCCGGTTTTTCGAGTTGGTCGAGAAACTGCCGCGCATATGCCGACAGCGATTCGACGTAGCGACGCTGCCCTTCGGCGTAAATCGTATCAAAGGCGAGCGAAGATTTTCCCGAACCCGAAAGCCCTGTGATAACCGTAAATTTATCGCGCGGAATCTCGACGTTGATGTTTTTCAAATTGTGCTGCCGCGCCCCGCGCACCGTGATTTGTTTAATGCTCATTGCTACAGATAAAAATTCGTCGCTAAATCGAAACGATTATTTTATCAATTTGAACGAGCAAAGAAAAGCGAAAGAAATCGCTTGCCGAAAAACACGAACGCCCGCGGAATTTTATTTTTTATCTGCGGGCGTTTGCGTCTTTCTATTTTAGAAATTGAAGGACAATGTGCCGACGATATTCGGCTTCTCGCCGACGATATTCTTTACTGCATCGAATGTGCCGATGATGTTTCGTTTGCCGATTTGCTTGAACTCGTCCGTGCCGCCCGTTGTTCGCAGAGTGATTTGGATTTGCCGGACAGTAGAATTTTTCGTCTGCCTGTCGCTTTTATTGGTTACGCCGCCCGTTACTTCACCGAAGATTGTGCCGACCGCGCGGTTTGCACGAAAGACGGTGAGCGACCAGTTTCCGCTCAAAACCTCGTCGCCGTTTTGCCTTTCGCCGTCAATCGGAACGATACGCGCTGTCGAATGATTTATCGAGACGGTCAAACAATTGGTTTGCGCGTCGCCCGCGTTTTGCGCGTAGAAAGTTTCGCCCCACTGCATCGCGTTCAACGAATCGTATGTTCCGGCGGAAGTCTCCACGCCGTCATACACTAACCACGGAACTGCGCCGCCGTCGCGCTTGTTATTTTCTTGAGCCGGCGTCGCGCTTGCCGTTAAAGCGAGCGCGAGCAAAATAATGACTGCTGTTTTCCTGAGTGTGTTTTTCATTTTTTGTCTCCTTAATTTAGTTTTTGGAATTTAAGTGGAAATAAATGCTTCCGAAACTTTCCCTTTTGATTTGGAATTAGAAACGGGCGCGGCGTTAAGGTAAAAATTCCCGCCGCGCCCGTTTGTAGTTATTGATTTTTCAGCAGACGGTCAATCACTCGCCCGGTTTTGTAAGTGCCGTCGGGTTGTCGAGTGATTACAAAACCTTTGAGTGCGCTCGCCGGCATTGATTTGCCGCGCGTCTCAATCGGGTTTTCAAACAAATTCGCATTGTCCGGCGGCGTTGCCGAATTGCCGTCCCAATACTGTGCTTGAAGCTGCCCGTCCGAACTGCGGAGCGAATAAAAAGTGTGTTTCGACTGACGAAGAACAGAGATGTCTTGTTTGCCGTCGCCGTCATAATCGCCGCTGATGGGAAAATCTCCGGTATTGGTTTGGAAGTTCAGCGGAACGCCGAATTTCGTAACCGTATAGTTGCTGCTGCCGGTTTCCTTAAACCAGAATGTTCCGCCGATTTCGCAGTTCGGATTCGACGGACACGCTCCGTAATAAACTCCGACATCAACGCGACTGTCACCCACGTAATTACCGTAGAAAAGAAAAACCGTTCCGCCTTGCCCCGCCGCATTTACATTGCCCCATTGCTGCGCCAGAATAAGCTGCCCGGTTAGCGCGTCGCCGACGAAGAAAGTTATATTTCCCGTTGCCGCGTCGGATCGGGCGACAAGCAAATCTTCGCGCCCGTCATTATTAAAATCACTGCGGCTGTCCGTTAGAATCGCATCGGTCGCCAATCCGAACTCGATGCGCCGGAAACTTCCGCCTCCGCTCGGCAAAATATACCAGGCAAGTTTGCCGCCTTCTCTACGCACTACCGTAAAATCGTCTTTTCCGTCGCCGTCAAAATCGCCGACTGCGGGAAAGTCGGTCGGCAAACCCCAAGGCTGAGCGTAAACCGCATTCGGGTTCGCATCGCTCGAACGCTGAATATAAAAATAGGCTTGCTGCGGATGTGCCGCGTCGCTCGGTCGCCACACTGCCAGATCCATTTTCAAATCGCCGTCATAATCGCCGAACACTTGATAATCGCTCGCCGAAAGTCCCCAAAATGTGTGTCGTGTCTGCGGCGGATTCGTTACCGGATTTCGCAAAATGTCCCAGCGAATAGCCGCAGTGTTATAGTCGAATGAAAGATAATCGCTTCTGCCCGTGCCGAAATAATCATATAAAACGGCACGCGGCGCGGTAACGCGCATAATTCTGCCGGTTGCCTTTTCCGTGACGAAAATACTTCCGGTCTGCGCGTCGCGGGCAATTGATGTCGGCGTTATCAAATCATTAATCAGCACGCGCGGCGTTTCCGACCGTGATGTGAATAATTTCAAACGTCCCGGCACTTGCGCGAGCATATTCGCACTAAATTCCAAAACCAGATACGAATCATTGTCGCCCGTTCCGTTAAACGGCAAAACGTCAATCGCCGAAGTCAGATTCGGAATAAAAACAGTTTGCGCGCGCGTGTCGAGATTGACGCTGCGGACTTCCGCCAAGCCCGGCACAAACGGAAAGCCGGTCAAATACGGCACGAGAAGTTGATTGCCGACCAGACGAATGCTGTCCGGCACGGCTTCGACGACCGGCGGTCCCATTTGTGTCGGATTCGGCTTCGGCGCAAAAGTCGTAAATGTTTCATAAGCTCCGGTTGCGACGCTGACGCGGTAAATTAAGTTAAGACTGGCATCTACGATATAGAGCGAATCGCCGGAAATTTCAATGCCGTAGGGATTTGACGTGCGTATGTTTTCCGGCAGAGTCGGACGCGGGTCGGCAACAAAACCCGGCAGATTGACGACCAGACGAACGGTCAATTGTTTTCCTTCGGCATTAGTCAAAGTTATCTGCCCGCCGCCGTTTAGTGTCGTTTGATTGGCGAAGGTGAGCGTAAACCCACTCGCCAAACTTTCGTAATCAGCGGGCAAAGTCAATTCCAAGACCGAATTCAGCAAGGGCGATGACGGCGCGGGATTAGCAATTAAGCCGCCCGTCGCCGGTGTCGCGGTGTCGCCGGTTCCGATAGTTAAGTAAAGGTTTTGTCCACCGAGTTTTAAGCCTGACGGTCCGCTGGCTTCGGGCGAACCGCCGTCGCGGCTAATGGCTGACGGCAAACCGTCAATCAAAGTTCGCCGCGCTCCGCTCGCGCGGTTAACCAGAGAAATACGCCCGTTGTTCGGCGTGTCCGTTCCGGCTTCGGCAACCAACAGAGACGAACCGCCGGCAGTAATAATTTTCGACGGATTGTTCAATCCGGTCGTGAACACGGAAGTCGCCTGTGCGAAAGATTCGGCTGTCATCAACAGCGCACAGCCGAGGGCGATGACGAGTGATAAAATTTTGTGTTTCATATTTTGTCTCCTTGTTAAAAATTTTAAACTTCTACTTGCCGCCGCTAATAATGACGACGGTTTGACAGACGAATTCGAGCAACTTTTTTATGAAGCAAAACCGTTTTCCGTCCTTACTAATAAACGCGACGCACGGGCGAGATTTGGCTCAAAAATTTTTCGGGAAATCCGATTATTAATTTTCAGGCGTAACGAAGCTGACCGCTTATAAGTTTTTGGAAAAGAGATGTAACCACGAATCAACACGAAACAACACGAATCTTTTTATCCTTTTTCGTGTTGATTCGTAGTTATAATTAAACGAAAATAATCGGCAAGCTATATTTTACAAAAGCAATACGCGGTCAGGTAACGAAATGATTGACTTGATGCGGCACGCGGGCATATCATACTATCCAAAAACTATGGAGTATTCCGCCGACAAATCTTTGGAAATCTCGCAGATGTTGAAGGAATGGAGCGGGGGCAATCAGGCGATATTGGACGATTTAATGCCGCTCGTGTATGACGAACTCCACCGGCAAGCCTCGCGTTATTTGCGCCGCGAACGCGCCGGACACACGCTGCAAACGACCGCTTTGATCCACGAAGCCTATTTGCGACTGATAGACCAGCGCGATGTTAACTGGCAAAACCGCGCTCATTTTTTCGGCATCGCCGCGCAAGCGATGTGGCGGATTTTAGTGGATTACGCGCGGGAAAGGCATCGGGGAAAACGCGGCGGCGCGGACGAAAATTTGCCGCTCGACAACGCGCGGCTCGTCGTCTCCGAAGAAAGTAGTATTGATTTGGTAGCTTTGGATGAAGCATTGACGCGCCTCGAAGAATTCGACGAACAACAGGCTCGCGTCGTCGAACTCAGATATTTCAGCGGCTTAAGCATCGAGGAAACCGCCGAGGTTTTAAAAATCTCGACGGCGACCGTCAAGCGGCATTGGAATATGGCAAAGGCTTGGCTCAAACGAGAAATTACGAAATAAGATTTGGAAGTTCCCAAAAAATGTCTTATCGAGCATCAATTTCAGAGTGCCGATTAATCTCGGAATGAAACCGCAACAATGGCAAAAAGTTAATGACATCTTCGCTGCCGCGCTCGAACTCGCGCCCGCGCAGCGCGAAAAGTTTCTCGAAAAAGCGTGCGGCGCGGATGCCGATTTGCGGCTCGAAGTGGATAAACTTCTCGTCTCGTTTGAAGACGCGGCGAGCTTTATGGAACAGCCCGCCGCGCGTGAAGTCGCCCGACTCCTCGTCAAAGCCGAGACAAACAATCTTGAAGCGGGAAAATGTTTCGGGCATTACGAAATCATCCGACAAATCGGCGCGGGCGGAATGGGCGAAGTTTATCTCGCCCGTGACAAGAAACTCGACCGAAGAGTCGCCGTCAAAATTCTCAATGAAAAGTTCAGCCGCCACGAATCGAATCTTCAACGATTCGTCAAAGAAGCGAAAGCCGCATCAAGTTTGAATCATCCGAATATCCTTGTCATTCACGAAATCGGCGAATCGGAAGATGTGAATTACATCGTCAGCGAATTTATCGAAGGCGATACCTTGCGCGAACATTTCAGAGAATCGGCGATGAACTCATCGGAAGTTTTAGACATAGCGGTTCAAATTGTTAATGCTTTGACCGCCGCGCACGCCGCAAACATCATTCACCGCGACATCAAACCGGAAAATATAATTGTTCGCCCCGACGGTTATGTGAAGATTTTGGATTTCGGTCTGGCGAAACTCATCGAACAAAAAATTGTCGGTTTGGAAGACGCAACCGTTAGGCAAAACGAAACGGCGAAAGGCATTATTTTGGGAACAATCAACTATATGTCGCCCGAACAGGCGAAAGGTGAGCAAGTTGATGAACGCACCGACATTTTCAGCCTCGGCGTTGTCATTTACGAAATGATTGCGGGCAAAACGCCGTTTGCGGGGAACACGATGTCGGAGACTTTCGCTAATCTGATAAACAAAGAACCTCAGCCGCTTGCGCGTTATACCGAAAGCGTGTCGGACGAATTGCAGCGCATTGTCGCTAAAACGCTGCGGAAAAACAAAGATGAGCGTTATCAAACGATGAAAGGTTTGCTCGCCGATTTGAAGAGTTTGCAAAAGCGTCTGAATTTTGAAGCCGAACTCAATAGCGAAGGGGAGACGAGGAGAAAAGGAGAAGAGGAGAAAAATACTCTGTTATTAAATATCTCCTCATCTCCTCATCTCCCCGTCTCCTCATCTCAGATGCCGCCGAACAATCTGACGAAAAATTCTTCGCCGATCATCGGACGCGAAAAGGAAATTGCGGCAATCGGAAATTTATTAAAGCGCGGCGACATACGGTTGGTAACGATGACGGGCATCGGCGGTACGGGAAAGACGCGGCTGGCGCAAGCCGCCGCGCAATCGCTGCTGGCGGATTTTACAGACGGCGTGTTTTTCATCGAACTTGCCTCTGTTACGAATCCCGAACTCGTCGCTTCCACAATCGCGCAACCGCTCGGCGTAAAAGAATCGGGCGGAAAACCGATTCTTGAAATTTTGAAAGATTATTTGCGCGATAAACAGATGTTAATTGTCGTTGACAACTTCGAGCAGGTAATCGCCGCCGCGCCAAACATTGCGGAGTTAATCGCCGCCGCCGACAAACTAAAAATTTTAATCACCAGCCGCGTTTCTTTGCATTTGAAGGCGGAGCGTGAGTTTATCGTTCCGCCGCTCGCTCTGCTGTCGGAAGATTCGTTTGACGATTACTTGCGGACAGGCGATTCCGACTTGCTGGCGGATTTACGTAAATATGAAGCTGTCGAGTTGTTTGTCGAAAGAGCGCGGGAGGCTAAAGCAAGCTTTGCTCTTTCAAAAGATAATGCCCGCAGCGTGGCGGAGATTTGCACTCGTCTTGACGGTTTGCCGCTGGCGATAGAACTTGCGGCGGCGCGGGTGAAAATTATTTCGCCGCAGATGATTCTCACCAAACTCGAAAATCGTTTGCAGCTTTTAACCGGCGGAGCGGAAGATTTGCCCGCGCGTCAACAAACGATGCGCGGCGCAATCGAATGGAGTTACGACCTTTTGACCGAAGACGAAAAGCGTTTGTTTCCTCGGCTGGCGGTATTTGCGAACGGTTTCACATTTGAAGCGGCGGAAGCGGTTTGCGCGTTTGGAGTTCCGCCTTCAGGCGGCGATTTGGACAACCAATCAATCTCAGCCGGAGGCGAAAAACAGCCGCCTCAAGTCGGAACTCCAAACGAAATCGAAGTTCTCGACCTCATTACATCTTTAGTTGATAAAAGTCTGCTCGTTTCAAAAGAACAATCAAGCGGCGAGATGCGCTTTCGGATGCTGGAAACGGTTCGTGAATACGCGCTCGAATCTTTAGAGAAAAATGATGAAGCAGAAGCGATGCGGCGCAGTCACGCGGCGTATTTTCTCGCGCTCGGAGAAGAAGCCGGTCTGCATTTGCAAACCGCGCAAGCGGGCGAATGGCTCAATCGTCTGGAAGATGAACACGATAATTTACGCGGCGCGATTCGCTGGTTGTTTGAAAATGAAGCGGAAATGGCGGCGCGTTTGGCAGCGGCGATACGAATCTACTTGATTAATCATAGCCATTTGGCGGAAGGACGCGAGTGGCTAACGACAGCCTTGGAACGGGGCGGCGAATTGCCCGCCGCCGTGCGTTTCAAGCTATTGAACGGGCTTGGTTATTTGGCGGAAATTCAAGGCGATTACGAAACGGCGCGGAAATTTTTTGAAGAAGATTTAGAGGAAGGGCGAACGGCAGGTGACAAACGGCGAATCGCCGAGTCGCTGAGAGGCTTGGGAATAGTAGCGTATTCGCAAGGCGATTACGCGGCGGCGCAAAAGTTCGGCGAAGAAGCGTTGGCAATCAACCGCGAATTAAACGACAAATTTGGAATCGCCGCATCGCTCAACGGGCTTGCGCTTTTAGAACGCATTAAAGGTGATTGCGCGACGGCACGCACGCTCTCAGAAGAATCTTTGACGATTTTCAGACAACTTGGTAACGAAAGCGGTATCTGCTACTGCCTTCTCAATCTGGGCTTAGTCGCATACATTAGCAGCGATTATAAAGCGGCGCAGAATTATTACGCCGAAGTCTTAACGATTGCCCAAAATTTAGGTTATAAAGACCGTATTAGTTCTTGTCTGGACGGTTTTGCCGCGCTCGCCGCCGAACGAAAGGATTGGAAAATATCAGCGCAATTTGCAGGCGCGGCGGAACAATTGCGCGAGACAAACGGTTACAAAGAGGCAATTCAATACCGCGAATTTTACCTCAAATATCTTGAAAAAGTTCGCGCCGCTCTCTCCAAAGCCGATTTCGCCGAACTTTACGAGCAAGGGCGCAAACTAAAATTGGAAGAAGCCGTCGCGCTCTGTTTGAAAGAAAATGAAACGGCAATAATCCAAACTCTGAAAACAAATCCGTCGGAGAACGAAACAGACGAATATTTAATCAATCAAAAAGTTTTGGAAAATTCGCATTCGCCCGATGCGGAAAATGCGGCGCAGATTTTACAAGCGACGACGGGCGATGGAAACAAACAAATAACCGGAACAAATTATAATTTCACCCGACAAATTAAACGACACAAACCGGCACTATTCGCGGCGGCATTGCTTATCGCATCGGCGGGAATCATCTATGCTTGGTATAATTTTATGAAATATTCCCCGATGAATTTTCGGGCGCAAAAATCAACCAGACTGACGGCAGTCGGAAAAGCCGTTACCGCCGCGATTTCTCCCGACGGTAAATATGTCGTTTATGTTTTGGAAGACCGCGGACAACAAAGTCTCTGGCTGCGGCACATCGCCAGCGAAAGCACGGTTCAACTTTTGCCGCCCGACGAAAACAAATTTTCCAGTTTGCAGTTTTCGCCCGACAGTAATCACGTTTATTACAATTCCAAAAATTCTCTGTATCAAATTCCGGTTTTGGGCGGAACACCCGGCAAAGTGCTGGACGATGTATACGGCGGATTGACTTTTTCTCCCGACGCAAAGCAAATTGCTTTTCGCCGCATTCAGGGCGCGGCTTTTGAAATAAACTCGATTATTATTGCCGATGCCGACGGAACAAACCAGCGACAATTAATTTCACGGGAAGATATTTTCGACTCGAAGATAGCGTGGTCGCCGGACGGAAAAATTATCGCCTGTGTTCGCATAAATCGTGAGAAACTTCATAACAAAGAAATTTTGGCAGTGCAGGTTGCCGACGGAACTGCCGCGCTGATACCGTCGCCGCTTTGGTTTAATATCGGACAGATAACTTGGATGCCCGACGGGAAAAGTTTGTTAGTTGTGGCTGCGGCTGTAGATGGAGACGAAGCCGGATTAAACCGAATTTTACAGGTGCAGTATCCGGGCGGCGAAACGCGAAATATCACAAACGATTCGAGTAATTATACAAACGTCAGCTTAACGGCTGACGGGCATTCTCTTGTTTCGGTCAAACTCGAACAAGCAGCGCACGTTTGGACGATGCCAGCCGATGATATTAGCCGCCTGCGGCAAGTAACATTCGGCTCTGACAAATCTGACGGCGCATCGGGAATATCCTGGCTGCCCGACGGCAGAATTGTTTATGACTCTTCGCCGAATAGAAAATCTGAAGCGTGGGTCGTCGGAACAGACGGAAACAATTCCAGACAACTGACAACCAACGCTGGCTCGACAACGGTTTCACCTGATGGACGTTATCTTGTTTATCAAAATACGATAAAGGAAAAATTAGGCTTGTGGCGGATGGAGATAAGCGACGGCAGCAAAAAGCAATTAACCCGTAAAGTTGATTTATTGCCGAACTTTTCTCCCGATGGGAAATGGGTAATTTATCAAGGATTTACTGACCAAACTCCGCCGGCTTCGCTTTATAAAATTTCGATTGATGGCGGAGAGGCTGTCCAATTAACGAAAAATATCATCCCGTTTTCACCGACGGTTTCGCCTGACGGCAAACAAATAGCATTTTCTTTCGGAGAAATAGAAGAAGGCAAATATCATCAAAGAATTGCGTTAATATTGTTTGACGGCGGCGAAATTACGAAAATGTTTGATGCGAATCTACAGGCTTTCGATTACGGAAAGCAAAATCTACAATGGACACCGGACGGAAAAGCTATTAATTACATCGCTCTCGACAATGGTGTTTCTAACATCTGGCGACAAGCGATTGACGGCTCTGCGCCCGTGCAGGTTACGCACTTTACAACCGACCGCATTTTCAACTTTGCCTTCTCGCCCGACGGCTCGCAGCTTGCGCTTTCACGCGGCATTTTCAACAGCGATGTCTTCTTGATTGAAAACCTGAAATAAGGAAATGCACATCTTCAAAAAATTATCCGGCGCAGTTTTTCCCTTATTCAATCGTCGCCGAAATATCTGCCGACGGCGTGTCGGTTGACCAAATCTGCGGCGTTTCCAGAACTTCCGCGTCTTTGACATCTTCGAGCGCAAAGCGCAGAACTTCGTCTATCGAATCAACCGCGTGAATCGTCAAATCTTCGCGCACTTCTTCGGGAATGTCGGCTAAATCCTTTTCGTTGTCTTTGGATAAAATTATCGTCTTCAAACCGAAGCGGTGCGCCGCGAGTAATTTTTCCTTGATTCCGCCGATTGGCAAAACTTTTCCGCGCAAAGTTATTTCGCCGGTCATCGCAACGTCGTGGCGAGCAGGTTTGCCGGTTAAAGCGGAAACCATCGCGGTCGCCAAAGTGATGCCCGCGCTCGGACCGTCTTTCGGAATCGCACCTTCGGGGACGTGAATATGAAGGTCTTTTTTGTGAAAATCCTTCGGGTCAATGCCGAGTTTTTCGGCGCGTGAACGAATGCAGGTTAAAGCGGCGTGCGCCGATTCCTGCATTACTTCGCCAAGTTTCCCCGTCAATCGAACGCCGCCGCGACCTTTAACCAGCGTCGCTTCGACTTGCAGAACTTCGCCGCCGACTTCCGTCCACGCCAAGCCGTTGACCAAGCCGATTTCCGATTTGCGGGCGATGTCCTGTTTGCGAAAACGAATCGTGCCGAGAAGCTCGCGCACCTTTTCCGCGTCAATTACTTCTTTAAAATCTTCCGATTTGTCGGAAACCACAAAACGCCGCGCGACTTTTCTGAGACAAGAACTGATTTCTCTTTCGAGATTTCGCACGCCCGCTTCGCGCGTGTAATGGCGAATGACTTCCAGCACGCCGTCGTCGGTAAATTTTACGCGCTCGACATCCATTCCGTTGCCTTCGGCTTGTTTCGGAATCAAATGCCGTTTGCCGATTTCCGCTTTTTCGCGCTCGGTATAACCCGACAAATGCAAAATTTCCAAACGGTCTTGCAGCGCGGGCGGAATCGTATGCAGAACATTCGCCGTCGCAATAAAAAACACATGCGACAAATCGTAATCTACATCTAAATAATGGTCGCGGAAAGTGTTGTTTTGTTCGGGGTCGAGAACTTCCAAAAGAGCCGCGCTTGGGTCGCCGCGAAAATCTTTTCCTAGCTTATCAACTTCGTCCAATAAAATCACCGGATTGACTGTTCCGGCGCGTTTCATCAATTGGACGATTTGACCGGGCAACGCGCCGATATAAGTTCGGCGATGACCGCGAATTTCGGCTTCGTCGTGAACGCCGCCGAGCGAAAGGCGAACGAATTTTCTGCCCGTCGCGTTGGCGATTGATTTACCGAGAGACGTTTTTCCGACACCCGGCGCACCAACAAAGCATAAAATAGTTCCCTTCGGATTTTTAACGAGTTGGCGCACGGCGAGATATTCCAAAATGCGTTCCTTGATCTTTTCCAGCCCGTAATGATCTTCATTTAAAACTCTTTCGGCTTCAGTTAAATCGTTGATTTCTTCGGACGCTTCCTTCCAGGGAACATTTATCAGCCAATCCAAATATGTTCGGGAAACCGTGCTTTCGGCGGACATCGGCGGCATCGCTTCTAATCGCGTGAATTCCTGCAAAGCCTTGTCTTTAGCTTCTTCGGTCATTCCGGCTTCTTCGATTTTCTTTTTGAGTTCGTCGAGTTCCGCTTTATCGTCCTTACGTCCGAGTTCTTTGTGAATCGCTTTAATTTGCTCATTCAGATAATACTCGCGCTGATGTTTGTCCATCTGTTTTTTGGTGCGCGTGTGAACCGTTCGGTCGAGTTGTTTTTTCTCGATTTCCTGTTCGAGAATTTCGGTCAATTTTTGCAGGCGTTCCTGCACGGAAAATGTTTCCAGTAGTTGTTGTTTTTCGTCAACCGCGATTCTCAGATGCGAACTCATTGAGTCGGCGATTTGCGCGGCGGAAATTCCTCGCAAACTCGCGTGCAGCGCGTCGGTGTATGCGTCGGGCGAAACGCGCAGAAATTGTTCGACCAAAGTGTGGATTTTCTGCAAAAGTCCGTCGGTGCGATAGCCCGATTCGTCAACGGATTTGACGGGTCGGACGAGCGCGTAAAACATTCCGTCGTCGTCCTGTTCGAAGCGCACGGCTTGTCCGCGCTCGCGTCCTTCGACGACGACTTTGATTTGCCCGTTGTCCTGTTTTTGCGCCTGCAAAAGTCTGCCGAGAGTTCCGACCGTGTAAATTTGTTCCGGGTTCGGTTCGTCAACCGTCGCGTCGTGCTGCGTGGCGAGAAAGATGTTTTTCTCGCCGATCATTGCTTCTTCCAATGCCCGCACGGAACTCGAACGACCGATTTTGAAAGCGACTTTGGTAAAAGGAAAAATTACGACATCGCGGATTGGCACCATCGGGAAACGCTGGATGTCCGAGGGCATTTGGTCTGTAAATTCTTGCATAAATCTTAAAAGTTTTATTTAGGAAGCAAATCAGTTTTGTTTTTAGATAAATGATTATTAACTCGGAGATTCTAATTTTAGAATATTAAATTTATTATCGCTAAATTCGGACGCGATTTTCAAGTTATAAACGGAATTTAAGACAAAAAAATCGGAAGCGAATTTGCTTCGGATTCGCTTCCGTTCAAGTCAAAGGAGAAAAACTATGAAGTATGAGAATTGAAAATTTTATCTACGCGAGTTTGCCGACGTGCGTCGTCAGGCGCGATTTGTAACGCGCAGCCGTGTTTTTGTGCAGCACGCCTTTATTAACCGCTTTGTCAATCGCCGAAACGGTCGTCGTCAGCAATTCACGGCTTTGATTCGCGTCGCTCGCGGTAAGCGCGGTGCGAAGTTTTTTGATTTGCGTTCGCAGATCGCTGCGGTTGCTTCGATTAACGGCGCGGCGGCGTTCATTCTGGCGGACGCGCTTTTCGGCTGATTTATGATTCGGCATTTTTTCTGTCGTCTATTCCTTATATTAAAAAGTCGAAATTTACGTTTTCGACGGGAAACTATTGAGTATAGTTTCCCGAAAACCCGATGTCAAGCGGCGGTTTAATAGCCGAACTTGACAGCGAACGAGTGCATTAAGTCAACGAGGAGAACGACAATCGGCGGATAGAAAACGAATTCGGGTCGCAGCGTGTCGGAAAAAAATTTCGACATTTCCGGCGTAATCATCGCTTCGAGAAAATGCCCGATGAAAAGCCCGACCGCGAGACTCGCGCCGATTCCGGCGATTAAAAAAAAGACGGCGGTCGTTCGCGTGTAAGGTTTGCGTTCGGGTTCGGTTTCTTCGAGAATCGAATCGTAAATGTCTTCATCGCGGTATGTGTAGCGTTCAAAGCCCGTCCGCAAACGATTAACCAGATGAACGATGCCGATGGCGAACAGCGATAAAATAATGATTTTTCCGATTGCCTCCAGATTCGTCCAAAAAAGCGGCTTGAAAATAGCGACGAAACAGGTCGAGAGAAAAAGCGCGACAGTCGGGAAAATAACCTTTTGGAGAGCCATCGTCTCGCGTCGTTCGTCGGCAATCATCCGGTCAATAATTTCGTTGTAGCGGCGTTCATACGCCATCTGCCGCCAGCGTCTGGCGTGAGCGTTTTCAGATGAAAAAACCGAATCGTTTTTGGCTGAATCTTTATACTGCGCGTTTAAAAGCTGACGGTCATAAGCGGCGCGCTGCTTCGGGTCGCTCAGGATTTCGTAGGCTTTGGCGATTTTCGCAAATTCGCCCGAAGCATTTTCCGGCGCGTGGGTCGTATTTACGTCCGGGTGAATTTTTCGCGCCAAACGCCGATACGCCGATTTTATCTCGGCGTTGCTCGCCTTCGTCGAAACTTTTAAGATGTCGTAATAATTAGCCATTTGTAAAAATTACGAAGAGAAATGCGGCTGAGATATTTTTACAAATTTCCCTTTCAGGCAACAAAATTATAACACAAAAAATTTTCGATTTTAAAGAGAATCTTTGTTAAATGAGAAATGAGAAATGAGAGATGAGAAATAAAGAAGCGTTTTAAATGGGTTTCGTTTTTCCGTTCTCATTTCTCATCTCTCATTTTTCTTACATTTCTCATTTTTCATCTATCCCATCAATTTGCAGGCTAATCGGAGACGCGCCCGCCGATTTTACCGCGTCAATAACTTTGACGACGCTGCCGTAATCAATCGTGCGCGGGGCTTTGATGAAAACGGTTTTCTCGATTCGTTCGGCTTCCGGCAAATCGCTTTTAAATTCTACTTCATCGGCGTAGACATTATTTTTCGCGCGTTCTTGAAAAATCACGGAAAGTCTTTTAATAAGATTTTCGGGATTGGCAATCGTTCCCATTTCGTTTTCCGTGTTAAGCCGGAGCGTCGAATCGGAGTTGAGCGCGACGATTAAAGTTTTCGGATTAGGTTCGCCGCCGATCTTCGATTCCTGCGGAATTTTCGCTTTGAAATCAGTCGGCTTAATCGGCGCGACGACCATAAAAATTATCAGCAGAACGAGCAGAACATCAATCAGCGGCGTGACGTTTATATTCGGTTTATTTATCATATCTGGAATTTTCTCCTTTGGCGGTTTTATCGAATTAGACACCGCGAAACGGAGAAAGTTCCCGCATTTTTATTTTAATTTTCCATTGACCGCGCCGATTAAAGCCTTTGCTTTTAGAAGCGATTCTTCATATTCATCTTCAGGAACGCTGTCAATCACCACGCCGCCGCCGACATTGAAAATTGCTTCTCGATTTTTTATGACCATCGTCCGAATCGCCACGTTTAAATCAATGGAATTACGAATTACGAATTTTGAACTTTGAATTGAATATCCGATTGCGCCCATCGAAAGTCCGCGCGGCGCAGTTTCGATTTTATCAATTATTTTCATCGTGCTGATTTTCGGTGCGCCCGTAATCGAGCCGCACGGAAACACGGCTTTTATGATGTCGGGAAAATTTATCGCTTCCCGAAGCTCGCCGCGCACGGTCGAAACCAGATGATAAAGCGTCGGGTGCGTTTCCAATTCGCAGAGTTTTTCGACCTCGACGCTGCCGAATTTGCAAATTCTGCCGAGGTCGTTTCGCAATAGATCAACAATCATCACATTTTCGGCGCGGTCTTTTTCTGAAGCAAGCAGTTCGCTTCTCAAACGCCAATCTTCCTTCGCGGTTTTTCCGCGTGGGCGAGTTCCCTTTATCGGCGAAGCGTTGATGATTGGCGATTGGCGATTGGCGATTGGCGATTGTTTAATTTTCAAAAATCTTTCCGGCGAGGCTGAAATCACGAAATCGTTTTCGCGTTTGATAAATGCGGCAAACGGCGCGGGATTGGATTTTCTAAGTCGCCAAAAGACTTTCTGCGCTGTCAGATTTTCGGGTAAAATCGCTTTTAGCTGCTGCGTCAAATTCGTTTGATAAGTGTCGCCGCGCCTGATGTGTTCTTTGATTTTCCCGACGGCTTCGATATAAGTTTCGCGCGTGAAATTCGATTGCATCGGAACTTTTTCGATTTGATTTTTGACGTTAAATTTTCCGACGTTGGAATTTTCTTTGAGCATTTTTTCAACTACGCCGAATTGATTTTCGTTTCCGGTCAGAAAAGTTTTTCGCGTGTCGTAATCGTGAATAATCAAACAATCGAACGCGGCGAGAAAAACGTCGGGTTCGGGAGGCGAGGCGTATTCTTTTTCGCGCGAATTGACATTTTCGAGTTTCAAACCGAAGTCGTAGGAAATCGTAAAGATGTGCGCGTGGTTCGGATTCGAGAGTTTTTCGTCGAAAATTTCGAGAGTTTTTTCCGCGTCGTCATTCGTTATTTCCAAAACTTCGAGCGGACGCACGCCCGCGATTAAAAGATGCGAGCCGAGATGATTTGCTCCGCAGCTATCGAGCAGACAGACGGTTTCTCGCTCCGAAAAAGCGAGCAGAGCAGAAACTAATTCGTCGGCTGTGATTTGAATTTCCCGCACGCGAAGAATTTTAACACGCGGCTTCGGATTTTAATTAAATCCGGTTTTAGCGTAATATGTCGCAAGTCATTTTCGTTTTTATACAAACTAAATTTATGGCTTCCGATTCGATAAATAAAACATCTTTGATTCGCGGACTCGGACTTATCGCGGCGATTTCAATCATCATCGGAAACGTCGTCGGCACGGGCGTTTTTTTGAAGGCGCGGGTAATGACGTGCAACGTCGGCAGTTCGGCTTGGGTGATTATCGCGTGGGTTGCGGCGGGAATTTTGTCGCTCGCGGGCGCGTTGACTTACGCCGAGCTTTCGGCGATGAAGCCGGAAACGGGCGGCGAATATGTTTTTCTCCGCGACGCATACGGGCGCGTCTGGAGTTTCCTTTACGGTTGGATGCAGATTTTTATCGCCAAAACCGGCTCGCAGGCTTCGATTGCCGTCGCCTTTGCGATTTTTCTAAACGATTTTCTCGGCGGCGATTTGAAGAAAACACTTTTGACGACAAACATTCTCGGTTTGGATTTTGAACTGACGACTTTGCAGATAATCGCCGTGATGATAATCGTCATTATCACGACGATCAACTGCGCTTCAGTTACGGCGACCGGCAAACTTGCGACTTATTTTACGGTCATCAAAATCGCTCTGATTTTGCTCATCGGCGTGGGCGCATTCGTTTTCGCCGACGGAAGTTTCGCGCATTTCGGAATGTCGAACGCGGGCGGAGCGTGCGAAGGCGTAGCCGATTCGGTCAAATATGGCGTTCCCGGAACTTCGTTTGCGGCGGGCTTCGGCGCGGCGATGGTTGCCGCGCTTTGGGGTTATGACGGCTGGAATAATTTAACGCTCGTGGCGGGCGAAGTGAAAAATCCGCAGCGCAATATTCCGCTCGCGCTCATCGGCGGAACGATTACGATAATTTTGCTTTACGCCTTCGTCAACATCGCTTATTTTTACGTTCTCGACCCGACGCAAATCGCTTCGGTTTCCGCCAATTCTTCGGTCGCCCGCGAAGTCGCCGTCAGATTTTTGGGCGCGGGATTGATTGTTTTGCTGACCGCCGGTTTGATGGCTTCGTCGCTCGGCACGCTGCACACTTCGATTTTGACCGGAGCGCGTGTGCCTTTTGCGATGGCGCAAGACGGCTTGATGTTTAAATCGTTCGGACGATTATCGGCGACGCGCGTTCCGGTTGTCGCTCTGCTCGTGCAAGGCGTTTGGGCTTGTCTGCTTGCGCTTTCCGGCTCGTTCGACACTTTGACCGATTACGTTATTTTCGGCTCCTGGATTTTTTATGCGTTCGTTACGGCTTCGGTTTTCGTCTTTCGCAAAAAATATCCGAACGCTGAAAGACCTTACAAAGCGTTCGGTTATCCGGTCGTGCCGATTTTATTTTTATTGGGCGCGGGACTTCTTTTATACAACACGATGCGAACCGATTTTTTTCAGATTCGTGAAGGAATCGCCTTGCTTTCCAACGAGCAAATCGGTCAGGGAATAAAAAAAATCATCACTTCGCCGTCTTTGGCGGGAATTTTCTTGATTGCTTTGGGATTGCCCGTTTATTATTATTTGACGAGAGGAAAGGAAAAGAGCGTTGATTAAAACTTTAAAAAAAGCAATGGCAATTACAGACAGAAGAAGAGGACACGAACGCCGCTCCGTCGAGCGTCTGCGCGCTAATATCGAAATCGAATGGGAAGGCTTGGTCGGCAGAAAGCCGGGAACAATCAGCGACATCTCGCCGCTCGGCTGTTTTATTTTGTGTTCGGGCGAAGTCGAAGACGGCGAAAACGTCAAGATATTTTTCCCTCTCACCGACGGCAGAAAAATTCAACTGTGGGGCGAAGTTTCCAACCACGTTTTTGAAATCGGCTTCGCCATAAAATTCATCGAACTCTCGGAAGCGCAGCGCGAGTTTCTCGAAGTATTCGTTGACACTTTGCGGGAAGATTAGAAAATAATTTTTCCATTCGAATATTTTCGATTGTTTTTCTGACGAAAATTTACACGCAAACAAATTGACCGCAGTCCATTTAATATTTCTGGAACTGCGGTCAATTTGTCTTGAAGCTATTTAAAATTATTTTTTCTTCGCTGATTTTTTGCCCGCAGATTTTTTCGCGGCGGCTTTCCTTTGCGCTTTCGGCGCGTTTTCAGTTTCCACTTTACTGCCCGCGCCAGAGCGCGTCGCCACTTCGTCCGGGAAAAGCAATTTGCTGGTTTTATCAACATTGTCAGGTTCGACGGCGAAAAGTAAATCAGCCATATCGTCGGCGTGTTCTTCTTCGACGGCGAGAATTCCTTCCATCATTACGCGCGAAGTCGGGTCTTTACCGCCGAAAAAATTGACCATTTCGCGGTATATTTGAATCGCAATTCGTTCGGCGACTAAATTTTCTTTAATCATATCGGCGAGCGAATCGCCTTCGACATACTCAGAATGAGCGCGTTGCGCGACTACTGCCGGATTCATTTCCGGTTTGCCGCCGAGTTGCTTGATTCGCTCGGCAATTTGGTCGGCGTGCTGCTGTTCTTCGTTCGAGTGTTCGAGAAATTCCGCTGCCACGCCTTCTTTGTGAATTCCGCTCGCCATAAAATAATGAAATTTATAGCGCAGAACGCAGACGATTTCCGTCGCCAACGCTTCGTTCAGAATTTTGCAAACTTTGTCTTTGTCGAGTTTGTAATCAGGCGTTACCGCGCCGTCGTTAATTTCCTTGCGAGCGCGGGCGCGAATCGTTTTGATGTCGGTTAAAAATTCGTTCATAAGTTAAAATCTCCCTTTGCTCTTCTAAAAAATTCTTTGTTAAAATTGTATGTAATAAAATCTTGCACGGCAAACCGATGCATCTATGAAAAGGTATAATTCCGACGAAGAAATTTTCGCCGTCGTGCGCGGCTTTGAATACGGCGCGATTGCAAGAGAAGATTGGCATCACGCCGAGCATCTGACAGTCGCCTGTTATTACGCTTTTCATCATTCGTTTGAAGAAGCCGCAGGCAAAATGCGCGACGGGATTTTTAATCTTCTGAAATCTTTTGAAATTGATTTGTCGAAAGAGATGCCGTATCACGAAACTCTAACAATCTTTTGGATGAAAATAATTTTCGGCGTTGTGCAAAATAAAAACGGCGCGTCGTTTCTCGAAACGGTCAATCGAGTTTTAGAAATCGGCGACGACAAAGATTTACCGCTGAAATTTTACAGCCGCGAGCGTCTTTTCTCCGACGAAGCCCGACGAAATTTTATCGAAAGCGATTTGTCTTCGGATGACTTCTAAAAAACTTTCGCCGTCTATGCGAAAATGCTATAATCCGAAAACTTTATGAAAAACCTTCAACTGAAATCTTCAGAAGAAATCCTTGTCGAACTCGGCATCGCGCCGAAGGAATTCTGTCGAGTTTAATTTTCCCTTTCAACTTTGTTCGCTTCTTTTGGATTTATCTTGTAAATCCGATTTCTAATCGTTTCTATTTATTGTAAAATTTCGATTTAAATTTATGCTTAAATTTCACAACACATTATCAGGACAATTAGAGGAATTTCAACCGTTAAAAGACAACCGAGTTCGTCTTTATATTTGCGGTCCGACGGTTTGGAGTTTCGCGCATATCGGCAATTTTCGCACCTTTATTTTCGGCGACGTTTTGCGGCGTTATTTAAAATTCAAAGGTTATGATTTAACGCATGTAATGAATTTGACGGACGTTGACGACCGCATTATCAACGAAGCGAAAAAAGCCGGAAAGACGATTGACGAATTTACCGCGCCGTTTATCAAAGCGTTTTGGGAAGACTTTGACGCGCTCGGTTTGGAACGACCGGAAATCGCGCCGCGGGCGACCGAAAACATCTCGGAGATGATTCAGATAATCGAAAAGTTATTGGGAAACGAACACGCTTACGAGTCGGACGGCTCGATTTATTATCGAATTTCCGCGTTTCCAGATTACGGCAAACTCTCGAAAATAAATTTCGCGGGGAATGTTTCGGGCGCGTCGGGCAGAGTTGACACCGACAAATACGACAAGGAAAATGCCAACGATTTCGCGCTCTGGAAATTGGTTGACGCGGACGAGCCGACCGGATGGGACGCATCGTTCGGGCGCGGTCGTCCCGGTTGGCATATCGAATGTTCGGCGATGGCGATGAAATATCTGGGCGAAACTTTCGACATCCACGCGGGCGGAATTGATTTGAAATTTCCACATCACGAAAACGAAATCGCTCAAAGCGAAGGCGCGACCGACAAACTTTTCGCTGTAACTTGGCTGCACTCGGAACATCTGAAAGTCGAAGGCGAAACGATGTCGAAGACTTTGGGAAATTATTATACTTTTCGTGATTTGATGGCGAAAGGATATTCGGCGACCGCGATTCGTTATCTGCTGATGAGCGTTCCGTATCACAAACAGTTAAATTTCACATTTGAAACTTTGGACGGCGCGGAAAATACGATTGCGCGGCTCAGGGATTTTCGGGCGCGTCTGAACGAAGCGAATTTGCGTGAAGATTCAAACGTCGAAACTCGAAAATTTGCCGAAACCGCTCTGCGCGATTTTGAAACGGCGATGGACGATAACTTAAATACGTCGGTCGCGCTCGCCGCGCTTCACAATCTCGTGCGCGAAACGAACACGGGTTTGGCGGAAGAAAAAGTTTCGGTTGAAGATAGAAATGCGATTCTCGAAGCAATCGAAAAAATTGATTCGGTTTTGAATATCTTCGGCGAAGAAAAATCGGAAATGCTCGACGCTGAAATCGAAAATTTAATCGAAGAACGACAGGAAGCCAGACGCAACCGAAACTTTGCGCGTTCGGACGAAATCCGCGATTTACTAAGCGAAAAAGGAATCGTTTTGGAAGATACGAAGGACGGCGTAAGATGGAAACGAAAATGAATTAAACACGAAACGACACAAAATAACACGAAGCAATTCAAAGATATTTCGCGGTTAATTTTCTTTTTTGACTTCAACCAAAAACGCTTTCAAGCCTTGCGGTTCGTAAATTTGCGGCTCGCCGATTTGATAACCTTGCGCCTTCAAATTGATTTTCCGTTTGAACTTTATCGAATCCGCGCGGCAGAAAATACGCTTTATCTTCGCTTAAACCTTCGATGCCGCTCAATTTTATCATTTGAAATCGCTTTTCCGAATCGCGCAAAGCGAACCAGAAGTGATACGCGACCAATGATTAAAATCCGAATTTTTCCGTTCGACTTCATTTCAAATTTCGGACGTTTGCTTTGTCTTGTCCGCCGCGTTTTGTTCTTCGCGCTTGCGCTCGCTTTCGAGTTCTCTGGTTAGAAAATAATTTAAAATCGTGCGGATGGCGACAATCGCGCCGAGCTTTCCGATTTGCTCCCAACCCGGCGCAATCGCCGTCGAGAGAATATCCGCGCCGACTTGAAATTCGAGCGCGAGAGCTAAAAATTTTCCGAGCGTTAAGCGAACCCGATTGAAATTGCTCGATCTTTCGTCCTTAAAGTGGACGGCGAATTTAAAGACCGCCAGAACTACGCCGATGCCGATAACCAACGCGCCGAAGCCTTCGACCGCCAGCCGAAGCCATTGAACAACGGCATTCGTCGTCAATTCGGCTGAGTCAAATACGCCCGGCTGATTTAAGATTTGTAGATTATCTTGAAGAAACATTTTTACTTTTACAGTTTAACGCGGTCGCAAAGTTTCCCGCCGATGCTCGTGTAAAAAAGCGGAACTTCTTTGAATGTATCGGTGTCGCGGCAGTAGGAAAGACAACTGTCAAAAGGTTTTGAATAGATGTGCAGGCTGACGGCGCGTTCGTTAAATTCGGGAAGATTTAATATCTGATGAATCGGTTCTTCGAGTTCGACTTTGGCGGCGAGGCATTCGGACAAATCGAAATTATCAGTTTCTTCCAACTTACAAAATCCCTTCGATTCGTCAATCTCGACGGCGCGAAAATTTTGCCCGCGAAGTCTGCCGACCGGAACGCTCATCCAGCATCTCTGGTCGGCGTGATTGTGGATTTTGGAAACCTGCCCTTTGCTCCAGCACAAAGCCATTAACTCGAAACGCGCGTCTTTGTAAATCAAATTTCGAGTGTAAAAATTTTCGCTCCAGAAAAAATATTTCACAATCGAATCAACCTCAACCGGATTTTCCGCCAAGAATTGATAGACGTTATCGCAAGTGAAATCCGCGTCGGAAATGAGACGCAAGCCGTCAGTTAATTTTTCGATTGAAATCGTCATTGCTTTGTTTTTAGAAAGTATCCAAGCCCGCCGCGCGTTGCAAATTTTTACGTCGCCGGTTTTTATAAAAATCCGTTATAAGTTACGCGCTTTCGCTGTCTGACCGAGCATTTGCCGTCGGTCAGCGCGTCGCCCGTGTCGCGGCAGCAGGCTTGAAGCGGCGAGCAAGTTAAACCGTTTTTGAAAATTTTGCCGAGCGTGTTTTGTCCGTCGGCTGAAGGGTGAAAGCAATCGCAGCACGAAAGCTGTTCGGCGTTAAAGCGATAAAACCAAGCCGCGTCGCTGTATATAAAATTCACGCCTGACGCTTTCGCCGCGCCGCCGACCATCTCGCCGCCGATGATTAAAACTCTTGATCTTCCGCCGTCGGGAATCGCCGCGTATTCGGCTGAAACTCGTTTTAAAATATCGCGGAAGGCTTTCATCGTCGTGTATGTGTCGGCGATTCTGGCGGGCGAACAATCTTTTGTCAGCGAAGTGCAGATGCTCACGTTGCTCCACAAAAATTGACAACTCACCGGAGCTTGGCAACTCGCCTTCGTTCCGAAATTGCAAAGCTGCGAAACGCGAACCGGCGCGGCGACAGCGACGCGCGTGTTCGGCACAGTCATCAAAACGTCCAAACCTTTGCGAAATTCGCGCTCGAACGAATCGTTTTTCGTGCGGCAGTAATTATTCAGGTCTAAATCTGCGCTCGAACAACTCGCATTTGTTTTCGTCTCAGTTCCCGAACAATTATCGTTATGTCCGAGAAAAACCGCCGCCATTCTGTTTGACGGCTGCGCCGACAGATATGTTCTGATGTTGTTCGCTTGATTGACGAAATCCGAAAGCATTCGCGCTCCCGATTCGGCGTGATTCGGAAACGGCGTGAGAATGTTCGTCTGCAAATCGCATTCGAGCCGTTCGAGAACGCTGTAAACATTTTCATTTCCCGCCGCGCAGAAATTCGCGCCGTGCGTATCGCTCGTTATCCAATTATATTGCTCTTGATCGGTGTTCGGACAAGGCGCGGTACTGCTCGCGTTAAAGCCCTTCGAGATGCTGTCGCCTGCGACATCAATCGCTTGAATATTCAACTGCGCGTTCGCTTGAAAAACAAAAAAGAGCAGACATAAAAGAGCCGGAAGATAATTTCTCATTTCAACTCCTGACGAAAAATTAAATAATTTGAAAGATTCTTAAAAGACGCTTTCTAATTTTTCTCCGCTTTTCGCAAAAAGTCAATGAACTCCGCCGTGTTTCTCGTCAAACCGGGAAACGTCGCCACGATTTTTCCGTCGCCGTCGAATATCGCGTAAAACGGCAGCGCGACCGTGTTGAAATTCGTCTGCTCGAATTCTTGTTGTTTCGCATTCGTTTCGCTTCCGTCGTCGGTGTAAAGGCGCGTCAAAACGAATTTGCTCAACTCGGCTTCGACTTCCGGTTTCGGAAAAACATTCGCTTCCATCCAGCGACAATTCGTGCAGGCGTAGCCAGTAAAATCTACGAAAACCAATTTATTTTCTGCTTTCGCTTTTTTCGACGCACCCGCGAAATCGTCTTTTATCCAGACGAGTTCGTTCGATTTTTGATTGAAAAACGACTTTGCGTTTTCAGTTTCGGGCGGCAGAAATGATTCGAGTTCGCCGAGTTTCGCGCCGAAAAGTCCGGTCAATAAATAGAAACTTATCGCCAGACTGACGACCGCCGACATCAAGCGAAACGCGCCGATGCGTTCGGGTTTTGAATCGTGCGGCAGTTGAAATTTGCCCAAAAGATAAACGGCTAGAATGACACCGACGGCGATCCAAATCGCCAGCACGACGGGGCGCGTGAAAATTCCCCATTTCCAAATCAAATCAACATTCGAGATAAATTTCATCGCCGCCGCGACTTCTAAAAAGCCCATCGCAACTTTTATCGAATTCATCCAGCCGCCCGCTCTGGGCAGTTGCGAAACGAGCTGCGGCGCGAGCGCGAGAACGAAAAACGGCAGCGCGAAAACGGTCGAATAAGCGAGCATTCCGAGCAGCGGTTTTTGCCAAGAACCTTGCGAAGCCGAAACCAAAATCGTGCCGACAAACGGCGACGTGCAGGTGAAAGACGTGAGCGAAAACGTCAAGCCCATCAAAACCGCGCCGACGATTCCAGAACCTTCGCCTTCTTTGCTGCGCGTTAAATTATCGAGCGAAGTTAAAAAGCGCGTCGGGACGGCGATTTCATACGCGCCGAAAAGATTGAACGCGAAAAATAGGAAAATTCCGGTGATTAAAAGATTGACATACGGATTTGCCGCAAACAAATTTATTCCCGCCGCGCCGATAAAAATCGCCAAAAGCATTCCTAGAAGCGTGAAAGTCGCAATAATTCCGAGCGAGTAAACCGCCGCTAATTTAACCGCATTCGAGCGGCTTTGGCTCGTGTGATTGGTAAAATACGAAACCGTTATCGGAATCATCGGAAACACGCACGGCGTAAGAAGCGACAACGCGCCAAGCGAAATCGCCAGCCAGAGAAACGACGAAAGCGGCAAATCGTTTGTGTTGTCCGTTGTCCGTTGTCCGTTGTTCGCTGTTCGCTGTTCGCTGTTTGCGGTTACGTTTTGATTTTTAGAAACTTCATTATTAACGGCGGACGGCGAAGTGTCGAAGGGAGATTTTTTAATGACTTCAAATCCCGCAAAAGAAACCTTGACGGTTTTCGGCGGCAGGCAAACCGTGTCGTTGCAAACTTGAACTTTCACATTGACGGCGAGCGCGTCGGCGTTCGTTTCATTCGTAGTTTTTATCGGCAAATTAAATTCGGCTTCTTTTTCAAACGATTTCGTTTCAATTTGAAAATTCGGGTCGAGCTTTGTAATCGGCGCGGGCGATTCGATTTTTCCTTCAATCGAAAAAGGGGAATCTTCAGCAATCGTGATTTTCGTCGGAAACGGTCCGCCGGTCGGTTGCTCGATGGCGTAGAGATGCCAGCCGTCTTCGATTTCGGCTTTCAATTCGGCTTTGAAAGTTTCGTCTTTTTTTAAAGACTTCCCTTTCGCGCTCGATTCCAAACTCCATTTTGTCGGATTTTGAGCGAGTGAAATCGCGGGCAAAGCGAAAATCAGAATAAATATAAATTTTAACTGTCGGGCGTGGAACATAATTTCTCTAACGAGTAAGATGCGATTTTATCATTTTCCGATACAAAAACCATTTTTGCACAATTCGTCTGCTCTCGCTTATAATTTTAATAAAGTTAAAAGCGACAATTTTTATTCCAATTGTGGCTCGGAGGATTCAAATTTTGCCAAAAACAGCAACTCGCCAGACAATCAAAACCAAGACGAAAACCGGTTCTGCCAACGGAACGGGAAAAGCCGCATCGAAAGCGAAAAACGGCGACGGCGTAACCGACGAAGTAAATCGCAAACAAGCGCAAGCCGAACACAAAGAACGCCGGAAATCGCAAAAAGATTTGATCAAACAAACCGACCCAAAACTTTTAAAAGAGATGCTTTATCAAATGGTTCTCGGCAGACATTTCGAGCAGAAATGCGCGGAAGTTTATCGCATCGGAAAAATCGGCGGCTTTTGTCATCTTTATATCGGTCAGGAAGCCGTCGGCATCGGCTCGATTATGGCAACCGATTTGTCGAAAGATTATGTGATTACGGCTTACCGCGACCACGTTATAGCAATGGTCGTCGGCATCAGCCCTGAAGCGGTAATGGCGGAACTTTACGGCAAAACCGGCGGTAGCGTCGGCGGTAAAGGCGGCTCGATGCATATGTTCTCGAAGGAACACAATTTCTTCGGCGGACACGGAATCGTCGGCGGACAAATCGGTATCGGAACGGGAATGGCTTTCGCGCAAAAATACAAAGAATCAGACGGCGTAACCTTATGCTTTTTCGGCGAAGCGGCGGTTAATCAAGGCATTTTCCACGAATCTTTGAATATGGCGCAGCTTTGGAAACTGCCGATTATCTATATTTGCGAAAACAATAAATACGGAATGGGAACGTCGCAAAAACGCGCGATGTCAATCGCCAGCGTCGCCGAAAAAGCCTGCGCTTACGGCATCGCGTCGGAGTTCGTAGATGGAATGGACGTTTTGGCGGTGCGCGACGCAACGCTTCGCGCAATCGAACGCGGGCGAAAAGAATCTTTGCCGACGCTGCTTGAAATTCGATGTTATCGCTATATGGGACATTCGATGAGCGACCCGGGAAAATATCGCACGACCGAAGAAATCAAAAAATATCAAGAGCGCGACCCGATTGTTTTATTCAAAGAGAGTTTGACGGAAGCGAAAATTATTTCCGATAAAGATTACGAAGCGGTTGAAACGCGGGCGAAAGAAGCGGTTGAGAAAGCAGTGAAGTTTGCCGACGAAAGTACGTTGCCTGATGAAAAAGAACTTTTTACGGACGTTTATGCTTAAGACGATTTTGGAATCGAATAATTATGGCAATCTTGACAATCCGCGCCGCGCTCAATCAAGCGTTGCGCGAAGAAATTAATTTATGAAGCTAAAAGTAATCGTTCACGAGGCAGAAGAAGGCGGTTATTGGGCGGAAGTTCCGGCGATTCGCGGCTGCGCGACACAGGGCGAAACTTTTGAAGAATTGCTTAAAAATCTGTATGAAGCAGTCGAAGGTTGTTTGTCAGTTGATATTTCTCCCGCTCAAATTAAAGCTAATGAAAGAGTTGTTGAAATTGCGGTATGAAAACAATTTCGGGAAAACAATTCGCTAAATTGCTCGAGAAAAACGGCTGGCAACTGTTGAGAATTCAGGGCAGTCATCATATTTACGGAAAAATCAGAAATGGATACTCTTTACAGTTTTAGAGAAACCAAAGCGTTCACAAAAAACGTAATGTCTCTGTTATCTGAAGAAAATTATTTTGCATTTCAAAAGTATTTGCAAGAAAATGTTTTAATCGGCGATGTAATTCCCGGCGGAAACGGTTTGAGAAAAATTCGTTGGCGGATTGAGAGTAAAGGAAAACGCGGCGGTGTTCGCATCATTTATTATCTTGCGTCTCAAAAAGGTTATATTTACCTTATTGGCGATTTACGGAAAAAGTAACAAAACCGATTTGAAAAAATACCAGCTTAAACAATTGATTCGGGAAGTTCAGGAGTGGCTGCGATGAATAAAAAAGATTTCAAAGATTTACTCGAAAGCGTCAAGGAAGTCGGTTTGATGGAAAAGGGCAAACTCGAACCGAGCCGCGAATATAGAATCGAAAACGAATCGAATAAAAATTCGGCGGCAAAAGCGTTTGCAATTTGTTTGACGACGGAAGACGAAGAATTGATTTTGATGAAAATTTACAGCGTCATTCTCCACCCGCATCTCAAAACTTGCACGGTAAAAGATGAGAATAACGAAACTCTGGTCTGTCCGATTGAACGGTTTTTACCTGTCGAATTTACAAAAAACATTGAACGGGTTTTAGAAAAAGCCGAATCAGAACTTGTTTAGAAATTTTTAATTATGGCAATCTTGACAATCCGCGACGCGCTCAATCAAGCGTTGCGCGAAGAAATTATCAGAGACGAAAACGTCTTTATAATGGGCGAGGAAGTCGCCGAATATGACGGCGCGTATAAAGTGACGCGCGGGCTTTGGAAGGAATTCGGGGATAAGCGCGTCGTTGATACGCCAATTACCGAACTCGGTTTTGCTGCGGTCGGCGTTGGCGCGGCGATGGCTGGGCTTCGTCCGGTGATCGAGTTTATGACGTTCAACTTTTCGATTTTAGCGGCTGATCAAATCATCAATCACGCGGCGAAAATGCTTTATATGTCGGGCGGACAATTCAAAGTTCCGATTGTTTTTCGCGGTCCGAACGGCTCGGCTTATCAAGTTTCATCGCAGCACTCTCAAGCGTTAGAAGCGTTTTACGCTAATTTTCCCGGCTTAAAAGTCGTGATGCCTTCGACTGCCGCCGATGCGAAAGGTCTTTTAAAATCGGCAATCCGCGACGATAATCCGGTCGTATTTCTCGAACAGGAAAGAATGTATGGTTTGAAGGGCGAAGTCCCTGAAGACGAAGATTTCACGATTCCGCTCGGTGTGGCTGATGTCAAACGAGAAGGAACGGACTGTACAATCGTGGCGCGTTCGATGACCGTTACTCTCGCACTTCAAGCCGCCGAACAAATGCAAAAGGAATTTGACGTTTCGGTCGAAGTCATTGATCCGCGCACGATAAAACCGCTCGACATTGAAACGATTGTCAAATCGGTTAAAAAGACAAATCGTTTAATTGTCGTCGAAGAATCGCACGCTTTCGCGTCAGTCGGAGCTGAGATTTCTCATCAAGTTACCGAACACGCTTTCGATTATTTGGATGCTCCCGTCAAACGAATTTCCTGCGCCGAAGCGCCGATGCCGTATGCGAAAAA
>JBPCMK010000108.1:0-82663 GCA_051002375.1 Pyrinomonadaceae bacterium
AGCTGTCAATCGTAACCTGCAAATCTTGAAAAATTCCGTCGCTGATGTGATATGTCCAGCCGTGAATGGCGACCACTTGCCCGCGCCGCCAAGCGTCCTGCAAAACCGTCGTTTGTCCGGCGTGCAATACTTGTTCGATGATGTTTATCTCGCATAATTTGTCCAGCCGCTCGTTCGCATCTTCAATTTGCGCGAGTTCGATTTCATATTTGCGCCCGATGTCTTGAAGATGCCGCAGCCAATTATCAATCAAACCGAGCCGCACATTTTCAAGCGCGGCTTTCACGCCGCCGCAGCCGTAATGTCCGCAAACGATGATGTGTTCGACCTTCAAAACCTCGACCGCAAATTGCATCACCGAAAGACAATTCATATCGGTATGAATCACGAGATTGGCGATGTTTCGATGCACGAACAATTCGCCCGGCAGCAACCCGATACTCGCCGCCGGCGTGATGCGGCTGTCCGAACAGCCAATCCAGAGATATTTCGGCGATTGCAGTTCCGACAGCCGCTCAAAAAATTGCGGGTCGTCTTTTTTCACCTGCGCCGCCCAAAGTTTATTTTTATCGAGAAGTTTTTCGAGTTTATTCATTTTTATTTTAGCTGAGAAATGAGAACTGAGAATTAAAAAGTATTTTAAACTCTATCTTTCAATTTTCATTTCTCATTTCTCATTTCTCATTTCTAATGCTTTCTCAATCGCGTCGCACGCCATTGGTGTTCCGCCTTCGGTTTCAATAATTTTTCTCGCGTCAAGTGCGTTTGCTTTGTAGATTGAATTTGAAAGCAGTTCGCGCAATTCTTTCGCCGCCGTTTCGCCGTTATATTTCTCTCTGGAAATAATTCGCGCCACGCCGAGCCGTTCGCATCGCGCCGCGTTGTCGGGCTGGTCGTGCGAATACGGCATTATCAAATGCGGAACTCCGGCACGCAGAACTTGCGCCGTCGTGCCGACTCCGCCTTGATGAACGACACAAGCCGAGCGCGGAAAAACCAAAGAATACGGCGCGTAATCGAAAGCCGCTACATTTTCATCAATGCCTTTTGGCGATTCGTTAAAAATTCCGTAGAGAAGAACGGCGCGGCGATTCAACATTTTTGCGGCGCGTGCGCTTTCTTCAAAGAAATCCCGCGCGTCCATCACCGCCGCCGAACCGAGAGTGAAAACAATCGGCGGCTCGCCCGCGTCTAAAAACTTTTGTAAATCTTCGGGCATCTTTCCTAAATCAGCTTGCCCGTCGTAAAAACAAAATCCGGTTTGGAGCGTCGCCGCGTGCCAATCGGGTTGCGGCTTTCCCAAAACCTTCGAGAACATCGCCAGATGAAGCGAGTCGGAATACTTGCCGTCAAAAAGCGGATTGTGATTTTCGCTCAATCCAAGTTCGCGCCGGAATTTTCGATACGACTCGAATCGAGCATCAACCGACCGTTTCATAATTGAAAACATCGCGCCGTGAAACGCCGCGCCCAGAAAACGAAGATGTCGAAACCATTGCGCCATCGGCGGAACTGCGGGGTCGTGCGGCGAGAGAAAAGAGCCGGGCGCGAGACTGTTGGTAATCCATTTAATTTTTGTTTTTTCAACGACCGACGCGGCGGGAAAAACGACTTCGCCGGAAATGAGTAAGTCCGCGCCTGCGACGGCTTTCATCAAATCGTCAAACATCGGGCGCAGATTCGGCAAAAGAATTTTCCCCATCAGCATATCCGTGCCGGTTTTTGCGTCCATCAAAACCCTTGCCAATTCTCTATCGTTCGGGTCAACGTCAGGGCGAAGCGGGAAAAACTCAAATTGAAGCGCGTCAATTTTTTCACGATAAACTTCCAGCGTGTTGATGACAATTTCGTGTCCGCGCTTTTCTAATTCGATTGCCAGCGCGAGCATCGGATGAAGGTCGCCGAGCGAGCCGAAAGTTGACAGAACGATTTTCGCCATAAATTATTTCACCGCAGAGGAAATTTAAACAAGATGGACAGAATAAACAAGGTAATTTTTTGATTTAAATATCCTGTAAATCCTGTTCATTCTGTTTGAATTCTTCTTTGTGTCTATGCGTCTCTGCGTTTGATTTCTCTCTTTGTTCCATTCGCTCTTTAACCTGAAACCGAACGCTCAAGAAAAAACAAACCGCGCCGAGAACCGCCGAGATAAACAGCGCGTCCGTTTTGCCGAACCACAAAAAAAACGCGGAAATTCCAATAAGAATTACCGCTATAATTTGAAATAATCTTTCCATTTTATTCGACTTTGATTTCCTCGCGCACAATTTCGCTCGCTAATTTTCGCTTCCGCAATCTTTTCCAAAGATAGCGCAGAACGAGATAAATCGGCAAAACGATTAAAAGCAGAAACGGCGTAACGGCAATCAAAACCGTAACAAAGCCGAGTATAAATGTGAGCGCGGCATCAAATCCGCTGCCGATTGATTCGGCGAGACGATAGAAAAATCCCTTTGAGTTTGCCGAAAAAGCCGCCGGAGTTTGCAGGCGTATTTTTATCGTCGAAAGGCTCGCCTGATTTTCGAGAAAGCGTTTTCTGCCTTCGATTTGTTCGATCTCGCCACGCACATTGGCGAGTTCGCGCTGAACATTCAAAGCGTCGGCGACCGAATTCGACCGCTTCATAATTTCGAGAAATTGCTCTTCGAGGGCTTTCTTCGCTTTGAGTCTGGCTTCGATGTCTATAAATTCTTCGGTTACGTCCTGACCTTTGACTGTCTCGACAATGACGCGGCTGGCGGTTTTGCGAATCTCGTCAAGCGATTCGTTAAATTTCGCCGCCGGAACGCGGACGGTCATCGTAACCGTATCGCGCGTCGCTGCTCTGACATCGCTGCTACTCGTTTGCGTTTCGACGACAAAGCCGCCTTTGCTTTCGGCAATCTGCGCGATTTTATTTTGCGCTTCTTCGGGCGCGTCCGTCTCTAACTGCAAATCGGCATCGCGGATAATTTTGCGCTCGGTTACGATTGGCGCGGTTTGCGTCTGCTCGGCTTGATTGAGTGAAATTTGCGCTGATGGCGTATTAACGCTTTTCGGCTCGCTAAGTCTGCCGCTATCGCCGCCTGTATTCGGCGCAGAGGTTTTTAATTTTTCGGAAGTTGTCGGATTATCGTAGACCGAAGAACTCGACTTGCTTGCACAGGCAGTCAAAAATGCGAAAAGAACGACGGCGGCGAATGTAATTTTTTTCATTATTTTCTCCCAATTAAAAATTCTGAAATCAGAACGAAATTTTCAAGGCGACTTGCGGGCGACTTCCCGAAAACTTTCGCCGCGAAAAATTCCGCGCACCGCGCTAAAGATTCGCCGCACGGCGCGAACGACTTTCGGGAAAAACCATACGAAAAAAATCAGAAAAATTATCAACACGACCGCAATCAAAACCGGCGCAAAAACCGACAAAACAGAGCCGATAATCGCCACGCCGTCTTCGATAAAAGACAACGCCCAATTCGATACCGGTTCGGGCGAAAGATTCGCCGTCGCCCACAGCGCGGCTTTCGTGCCGTGCGAAGAAAACGCCAAACCGCCGCCGAGCAGAGTCGCAATCACACCGACGCTCGCGTCCATTTGATTGGTTGCCGCATAAGCGACAATCGCGCCCGCCGGAACTCTGATAAACGTATGAACGACATCCCAAACGCTGTCGAGATATGGAATCTTATCGGCGAAAAACTCGACGGCGTAAAGAAATCCGGCAACGCCGATAATCCACCAATTATCCAAAACATTCAAACCGCCGGGCAGACTGGTTGCGCCGAACTTTTGCAGCAAACCCAAAACCGTAACGGTCGCGTAAAGATTGATGCCGGAAGTCCACGCCGAACCCAAAGCCAAACTCAATGTCGGAAGCCATTCGTTCATTTCGCGTTTCTCCTTATTTTACGGAAAAATTCCCAACCGATTCCATTGCCTTCTCGCTCGTATCTGAAGCGGATTGTTAATCCGTAATCGGTTAATCGTTCCGCGCCCGATTTCCGTTAAGGCTTTAATTTCAAAAGTTTCCGAATTACAGCGAAAATGTTCGTGCCAAAAATCGCGGCGCGGATTGAAAAGTCCGGGGGATTTCCGTTCCACTTTCGTCAACTCCGTTCAAATAATAGCTCTTGAAAATATTACACGAACGACAAGCCAATGCCAGATTTTCAAGTTCGATGTTGCCCTTCCGCAAAAGCGGAACGATATGTTCTACTTCAAACGAAAAATTTGAGGCGATTTCCGGCGCATGGCAATATTCGCAAATCTTTTCAGCGCGTTCAGCAACTTTTGAATAAAAAATATTCATTCGCCGCCCAATTCGTTTGCTAGTTTTTCCGCGCGACGCGCCGAACCTTCCAACTCGGTTTCAATCAACTTTTCTAATTCCGCTTGTTCGTCGCCGGAAAGCATTTTGCCCGCGTCTCGCGCGGCACGCCATTTCCGCATCAATTCCGATAAACGTAATTGCTGTGCTTCGTTAAAAAATTCGTCGGGGCGAAAATCTTGAACGTAAATGACGGCGTTTCTTCCCTTTAATTCGAGTTCTTCGGTCATTGCGTCGAGAGCTTCGCCGACGGTTTCGCCGAAAGATTCTTTTCCGCCGGAAATCGCCCGGAAGGTTTTTCCGTTTCGATTATTTGGTAAAACCACAACCGTTGTCATAAATCACCTCACGCGGATTTTATCATATTTATTCTTCGGTTTCCTCGCCCGCGTCCGCGTCTTTTTTAATTAGCTCTTTATTCTAAAACGCTGCAATAGTGCGAAACTAAGAAGAAAAACTATAGGCGCGAAACACATTCCGACAAATCTGAAGAGAGACGCGAAAGTCTGACCTAAATAACTTATAATCGCCAAAATACTGACATCTTCTTTTGTATAAAAATTTAGAAACGATGCCATACACGAATAAAGAAATGTCAAAATAATCGTAATGATAAAAGTTATTATTAAGGCAATCAAAAAATTCTTGCCCGTAATATTCATTCTGCTATCCTGAGACATTTTATGATTCATCTTCCTCGCCCGCGTCCGCGTCTCGTTTGAAGCCGAATTTTTCAAGGCGATACTGCAAAGTCCGAAACGTCAAACCCAAAAGTTTCGCTGATTTCGTGATGTTGTTGTCGGTTCTGTCCATCGCCTGCGTAATCAGGCTGCGCTCGACATCTTCAAAATTAACGCCTTCGGGCGGCAATTTGAAAAGGTCGTTTGCCGACGCGGGACGCGCGACTTGTGACATTTCGGGCGGCAAATCTTCGAGCGTGATTTGATTATTTTCTGATAAAAGAATGGCGCGTTCGATTGCCGATTCGAGTTGGCGGACGTTTCCCGGATATGAATAATTTTCCAGAACGCGGCGGGCTTCTTTGTCTAAAGTAACTTTGCGGTCTGTGCCGCGCGTGTGTTTCTGCAAAAAGTATTCAATCAAAACCGGAATGTCCGAGCGGCGTTCACGAAGCGCAGGAAGTTCGATTGAAAGAACATTCAGCCGATAATATAAATCTTCGCGGAATCTGCCGTCCTGCGACATCTTTAAAAGGTCGCGGTTGGTCGCCGCGACGACGCGCACATCCGTGTTGATTTCCTTTACGCCGCCGACGCGACGGATTTGTTTTTCCTGAAGAGCGCGAAGAATTTTCGCTTGCAGAGAAATGTCGAGTTCGCCGATTTCATCAAGGAATAAAGTTCCGCCGTCGGCGATTTCAAACAAGCCTTTTTTCTCGCCGACCGCGCCGGTGAAACTTCCTTTTTCGTGTCCAAAGAGTTCCGATTCGAGAAGATTTTCGTTGATGGCGGCGCAGTTGACGGCTTGGAAAACTTCGCTCGAACGCAGCGAATTATTATGAATCGCCCGCGCAATCAATTCTTTTCCCGTTCCCGATTCGCCGCGAATCAACACGGTCGAATTCGATTTTGCAATTTTCAAAATCAGCTTTTTCACCTTGTCCATTTCCGGCGATTCGGAAATAATTTCGACATCGAGATTCGACAGTTTATTGAGTGCGCGGGAAATCGTCTCCAGCAGTTTTTCGCGCTCGAAAGGTTTTTGCAGATAATCAAAAGCTCCGAGCCGCAGCGCGTCAACCGCCGAATCAACCGTGCCGTGCGCCGTCAATAAAAGGACGATTATTGATTTGTCGTAATCCGTTAGTTCCTTGAGCAAATCCAGCCCGCTCATTCCCGTCATTTTCAAATCGGTCAAAACGAGGTCGAATCTTCTATCGGCGACAAACTTCATTGCCGCTTCGCCCGAAGATGCGGTCGTTACGTCGTAGCCTTCGCCCGACAAAATCATTTCCAAAATCTCGCGCTGAGATTTTTCGTCGTCAACAACCAGAATACTTTTTCTTGCCATATATTTATTTTGCCACAGAGCGCACAGAGAACACAGAGAGAATAAAAAATAACTTTGAAATTTTCTCTGTGTTCTCTGTGCGCTCTGTGGCTAGTTTTCTTTCGGCAGTCTCACCGTAAATTTCGTTCCTTCGTTTAATTTCGATTCGACGGCAATCGCGCCGTTGTGGTCGTCAACGATTTTTTTAACAATCGCCAAACCCAAACCCGTTCCGGTTTCTTTGGTGGAAAAATAAGGCTCGAAAATTTTGTCTAAATTTTCTTGCGAAATTCCGATTCCGGTATCCGTGATTTCGATTTCGACCGATTCTTTGTCGGGCGAAATTATCACGCACAATTTTCCGCCGTCCCGTCCCATCGCTTGCACGGCGTTGATGAAGAGATTGCTGAAGACCGAGCGCAAAACTTCCGCGTCGCCGAAAATGCGCGGGACGTTTTCGCGTTCGACGAGACTGATTTTAATATGCTGCTCTTCGGCTTGCGGCTCGACGATTCGCAGCGAATCTTCGACGACTTTTCGCGCGTCAATCGGCTGCAAATCCAATTTTGTCGGGCGCGAATAGCGCAGAAAATCGGAAATTTGATTGTTGATTCTGCCGACTTCCGCTTTCAACTGCGTGGTCATTTTTTCAAAATCTTCGCGTTTTCCATTTTCGACAGGCGCGAATTTCGCCCGCAAATGGTCGAGCGTCAGATTGATGTAATTGAGCGGATTGCGAATCTCGTGCGCGATTGCCGAAGCGAGCCGTCCGACGACCGCCGATTTTTCCGCTTGCTGAAGCTGCGTTTCGAGATGGCGCGTTTTTTCGAGTTCGGCGGTCATCTCGTTAAACTGCGCGGCGAGTTGTCCGATTTCGTCCGTGCGTTCGGCTTCCTTCACGCGAAAACTCAAATCGCCTGCGGCAACGTGCCGCGCCGCGTCCGACAAATTGGCAATCGGGCGCGTAAATCGCCAGACGAGAAAAAACGTAATCGCCGTCGAAAACAAAAGAATCAAAAGCGTATAAACGAGCGGCTGCGAAGCCTTCTGCAAAATCTGTTTTTTGTCGGTTTTCAAAATCACCATCACGTAAAAACGCCCTTGGTTCGTATCGAGCGGAAAGGCGTGGGCTTCGCCATCGGTGTCTTTCGTTTCGTCGGCTTCGTCGGCGTTTAGGTCGGCGTTCGGAAATTTTTTCAAATCTTTGCCCAACCGTTTGCCTTCCATCAAAGGCGGCAAATCGGTTAGCTGACTAATGTTAAGCGAAATGGTTTCGCCGTTCTCGCCCGTTGTCGGCAGATATGCCGAACTGAGGCTGTCATAAACTTTCCATTGCGGGTCAATTATAATTATATCCTTGATGCGTTCCGTAGTTTTTTCGTCAAAAAACGACTGCCCTTCGCGTTTGACAAAATCCTCCAGTCGGTCGCCCGAAGTCATACTGTTCGCGCCTAACGCCATTCCTGCAACGAGTGCTTGTTCCTGCAATTCGCGCAAGCGAATATTCTCGCGCCGCGTCGTCAAATTCACGTAAAGCTGAACGCCGAGCGTCGCCACGAGCAGAAACGCCAAAATTATCAAAAGCCTGCCGCGGAATGTGTTGAAAAAATTCATTCTATTTCTGCTTTCCTAACTTTTTACTTTTGCCTTTTATCTTTTTACTTTTTAAATCTTGCCGTTCGCCGACTGCGAATGTTATATTCTTATTTAGCTTGCGAAGCAAGGTTTTAATGCAACTGAAAAAATTTGCGGTTCATCGAAAACTTTCGACTCTTCCTGAGACTCTCCTTAAATTATCAAATAAAAAGAGGTAATTCCCCGATGGTTTTTTCTTCCGAAAAGTTGCGCGTCAAACTCGTCTTGACCGCGCTTTTTTCCGTCCTTGTTTTATTTTCCGGCGATTTGTCAGCTCAGACAAAAAAGACTTCCAACCAAAGGAAAAATCAAACTTCCGTTAAAAACGATTCTAAAAATCAAGCGAAAAATTCCGCGTCAAAACCGGACAAATCCGCTAAAGCAAAGCCCGCCGATTTGAAAAAACAGACGGAAGCGAAACGACAGGCGGCAATCGAACAAGCGAAACGACAGGCGGCGGCAGAAGCCAGACGACAGATGATTCTTGCCGAACAGCGTCGCCGCGCCGAAATCGCCCGCGAAGCCGAACTTCGGCGCATCGCTTTCGAGCGCGGACTTCGCGCCGAAACGACTGCAAACATCTCGAACGACAACACCGACGGCGAAGATTTGGAAGTGCGCCGCGCCGCCTTGAACGCTCTCGGCAATCACGCCGGAACAATCGTCGTGCTTGAGCCGCAGACGGGACGGGTTCTTTCAATCGTCAATCAAGATTGGGCGATTCGCAAAAGTTTCAAACCGTGTTCGACCATCAAACTCGTAACCGCCGTCGCCGGACTCAACGAAAACGTCATTACCGCAGACGGCAATATTCGCAACCGGAATTTTCCGCTTAATCTCGACGACGCGATTGCTTTTTCAAACAACAGTTATTTTCAAGCGGTCGGCAGAAATCTCGGCAACGAAAAAATGCTGGCTTACGCCAAGATGCTCGGACTCGGACAGCCGACCGGAATCAACGCCGAAAACGAAACCGGCGGACGCATCGCCGTCGGCAACAACAACGCGCGGATTTATTCGCACGGCGACGATTTTGAAGTTACGCCTTTGCAGCTCGGCGTAATCGTTTCGGCGATTACCAACGGCGGAAAAATTATTATTCCGCAAATCCCGCGAACGAAATTCGAGAAATCGAACTTTCGCGGCGCGATGCGTTATCAATTAAATCTGCCGAACGACACCTTTCAAAATATCATTCCGGGAATGATTGGCGCAGCCGCTTACGGAACGGCTCATCGCGGAATGGATTCGACGCTCGAAGTGGCGGGAAAAACCGGAACTTGCATCGGACAAGGCAGTTGGCTCGGACTTTTCGCGTCGGTCGCGCCGATTGAAAACCCCAAACTCGCCGTCATCGTCATCACGCGCGGGCAAGCCGAACGAGGAAAAATCGCGGCGGCGATTGCCGGAAACGTCTATGAATCTTTGAAATATCGTCTCGTTACGCGAGGCGGCGGAAACCTCGCCAAAATTCCGCTCGAACTTCGCCCGCAAACTAAAGTCAACGCCAAAGTCGCCGCGCAGATTGACGCGCTCGAAGGCGAAGATTCCGACGACAACGACGCGGCTGTCAAACCTGCGCCAAAAAAGAGCGTCAAAAAAACGGAAAAATCGGCGGACTTGTTTCGGACCATCGTCGTCAAGGTAAAAAAATCAAACGAAATCACGCGCCCGCGCATTGCGCCGAACAACTAAACGCGCCGCTCACGAAAATTTAACTTTCGCCGATCCGCTTTTCGCTTGACACGAACGCGAATCTTGCGTGATTATTTATCTTTCCGTCTTTTTTATTATCTTTCTAAAAGAAGTAAAGTCGGGTTGCAAACTATTGAAAATCTTGCAACCCTTTTTTAGACGGATTCATCAGAGTTTCGCCAAATTTGAAACCATTTTGCTTTCAAATTTCGCAAGTTGAGATTACAGATTCAAACACGCTTGGAGGATAAATTGTATGAAAACCATTTTTAGATTTTTAATGCTGGGAATTTTGGCGACGGCTTTTTCCGCCGCTACCGTTACGAAGTCTTTTGCTCAAGACGCTTGCACGGACGTTGAGGCTAAACAAGCCGTCTACAAACAATTTACGGACAATTTCAACAGCAAAGAAATTGACAAAAGAAAAATCGCTGTTGACGCGGGAAAACAATATATTGACAAATACGGAGCTTGCAAAGACGACGCGCAAATTGTCGAATACTTAAAGACAAATGTGCCGCCGATGGAAAAGAAAATCGCCGAAGACGAAGCCGCCGGAAAAAAGGACGCTCTTTTCTCTCGCTTCGATAAAGCTGTCAAAGGCACGAACGGCAAGGCAGACCCGGCGGAAACTTATGCCGCTGGAAAAGATATTCTGGCTCAAAACCCCGATTTTCTCGACGTGATTTTAGTTCTTGCTTCAGTCGGTTTTGACCAAGCGATTGCCAATCCGCCGGTTGATACATATAACGACGAAGCTATCAATTATTCAAAGACGGCAATTCAAAAACTCGAAGCAAATACGCCGTCCAAAACCGGCAATTACGGCGTTTATCAATACTCATACAAAACCAAAGATTATGCCGACGGCAAGAGCAACGCGCTCGGCGCGATGAATTACAACATCGGCTACATTTTGTATTACCGTCAGGGCAAAGATAACCCGGAGAAAAAGAAAGAAGCGTTAAGCTATTTTTACAAAGCGATTCAATATAACTCGTTCGCCAAAAAAGACCCGACCGTTTATCAAGCAATCGGCGCGTGGTATTTAGACCAAGCTATTAAACTCGACAAAGATCGTCAGGACAAAATCAAAGCTGCCGGCGGTAAAGACACAGACGAAACTCTGGCGATGTTCGCCGACCAGAAAGGCTATGCCGACCGCGCGATTGACGCTTACGCCAGAGCGTATAAACTCGCCAAAGACGATAAAAATCAAAAGAAAGAATATACAGACGCTCTTTACGACAAATTGAAATTGTTGTATGGCTTCCGCTATGACAACAAAACCGAAGGCATTGATACGTTCGTCGCCAGCGTGATGAGCAAACCGCTGCCTGACCCATTAACGCCGATTACGCCCGTCAAGGAAGAAACTCCCGCGCCGACCACAACGCCTTCGACTACGCCGACATCAGATTCGACGACAACTCCGGCAACAACGACAAAGCCGGCAACAACCACGAAGCCCGCGACGACAACTCCGGCGACGAAACCGACAACGCCGAAACCGACGACTCCGAAACCGGCAACGACTCCGACTTCGACCAAACCGCCGACGAAACCGTCGAGTTCGGCGACAACTAAGACGAATACGAGCGAAGAAGCGGCGGTAACGAAAACGTCTAAAACCGATGTCAAAAAACCGACACCGAAAAAGAAAAACAATCGTTAAAAATATCTTCATCTGAAAATGGTTTGAATTAAAAAGGTCGGGCGCGGGGTTTAATCCCCGCGCCCGACTTTCCTTTTTCTCGCATTAAACTTAAAATTAGCCTTCTATGCCGAAAAGTCTCGCTCAATTTGAACAGATTCTTGGTTACAAGTTTCAAAACATCGCGCTGCTCGAACGCGCCGTTACGCATCGTTCGTGGGCGTTCGAGCAAGTGGCGATTGGCGAGGACGAGGAAGCCCGCAGTCTGCAAAATGAAGCACTCGAATTTGTCGGCGATTCGGTTCTCGGTTTGGCGGTTGCCGAACAGCTTTACAATCTGCACCCAAAGGCGAGCGAAGGCGATTTGACGCTGATGAAACATCGGCTCGTCAGCGCGACGATGCTCGCTAAAATTTCAAAGATTATTTGTCTGGGCGATTATGTGCGCGTCGGGCGCGGCGAGGAAAAAACCGGCGGCAGACGCAAGGAAGCACTGCTCGCTGACACGCTCGAAGCGGTGATCGGCGCGATTTTTTTCGACAGCGGATACGTTCCGGCGCGTTCGTTCGTCTGCCGTCTCTATGCCGAACAATTTCGCGCGGCGACTCCGAAAACCTCGCTTGATTATAAAACGCTGCTGCAGGAAACGCTGCAAGCCGAAAAACGCGCCGCGCCGATTTACAGCGTCGTTAAAATCGAAGGTCCGCCGCACGAAAGAGAATTTCTCGTCGAAGCGGTCTGGGAAACCGGCGCGGTGCGCGGCAAAGGCAGTTCGATAAAATCGGCTGAAATGAAGGCGGCAAATCTCGCTCTGAAGAAATTAAACAAAGGCAAGCCCAAAGACGTAAAACATCATAATCGAGAGGAGCAAAGCAAAAGCCCTTGCGAAGAAGGCGAATAAATCCGCCGACTTTTTTTACGAGCATTGAAATTTATAATTTATGAGTAAAAACGCCCAAGAAAACGCCGACGCGGTTGAAGACAGAAAACCGCTCGGACCGCCGAAATCGGTTTTGCGAGAGTATTTCGAGTCGTTTGTCGTAACGCTGATTATGGCGATTTTCGGAATGACTTTTATTTTGCAAGCCGTAACCGTGCCGACCGGCTCGATGCAGAATACGATTTTAATCGGCGATTATTTGCTGGTCAATAAATTCATTTTCGCGCCGACCGGAAAACCGCTTCCCTTTCTTCCGCAACGCGAAATCGAGCGCGGCGACATAATCGTTTTCAAATATCCGGGAAATAAATTGCATCCGAAAAACGACAGTTCGCGCGGCATCGTTCCGTATCAAGTAAACTACGTCAAACGAGTCATCGGATTGCCGGGCGAAACGGTCGAATTTCGCAACAATCAAGTTTTCATCAACGGACAATTGCTGCCCGAACACCGCATTATCGGCGACGCGGACGACAATGAATCCGCGCTTCAAACGCGCGAATTTGAACCGTTTGAACCGAATGAAAAATACTCGGTTTATTATTCCGAAAATACGATGAAAGCAGTTCAAGCCGGTCAAAATCTGCCGCATTCCGGCTACGAATTCGCCACGCCGGGAAAAACGATGGTTATTCCCGAAGACCAATTTTTCGTGATGGGCGACAGCCGCGACAACAGCGAAGACAGCCGTTATTGGGGATTTGTCCCGCGCGAGCTAATCATCGGACGCGCGATGTTCGTCTATTGGTCGTGCGACCGCGGCGCGTCGGACGGCAGCATTCTAGGCTGCATTACGAATCCGCGCCTCAGCCGAATCGGGAAAATGATTAAGTAAAAATCAATTACGCGCTTTCAAATTACGAATTATGAATTTTTGTCCTTTCATTCGTAATTTGAAATTTGAATGTAATTTGAAATTTGAAATTCGTATCTTGAAATGAATCTAAAATTCAACGCCGAAGTTGCCTCCGCGCTCGAAACAAATCAGCCAATCGTCGCGCTCGAATCAACCGTTATCGCTCACGGCTTGCCCTTCCCGCAAAATATCGAAACCGCAAAATCGTTAGAAAATATTGTCCGCGCGAACGGCGCGATTCCGGCGACGATAGCCGTTTTCGGCGGCGAATTCTGCGTCGGATTAAACGACGAGCAAATCGAACGATTAGCGACTGATAAATCAATTCGCAAAATTTCCCGCCGCGATTTGCCGATTGCCGTCGGTAAAAAATTAAACTGCGCGACGACCGTGGCGACGACGGCTTTTATTGCTCACGCGGCGGGAATAAAAGTTTTTGCAACGGGCGGCATCGGCGGCGTTCATCGCGGAAACTCGAACGACATTTCGGCGGATTTGCCCGAACTCGCCCGCACGCCGATAATCGTCGTTTGTTCGGGCGCGAAAATTGTTTTGGATTTACCCGCGACGCGCGAATGGCTCGAAACGAACGGTGTTTGCGTTCTCGGTTTCGGGTGCGATGAATTGCCCGCGTTTTATTCCCGAACAAGTGGACTAACGATTGACGAGCGAGTTGAAACTGCTTCTGAAGTCGCGCAGATTGCGCGGGCGCGTGATGATTTAAATTTACAAAGCGCGATTCTTTTAACCGTTCCCGTCCCCGAAAAATACGAAATCGAGCGCGGAGAATTAGAGAAAATTCTCGCTGAATCGTTAAAACTCGCCGACAAAAACAAAATCAGCGGCAAAGAAATTACGCCGTTTCTGCTCGCGCAGATGTCCGAGAAAAGCGCGGGAAAAACGCTCGCGGCAAACATCGCTTTATTGGAAAATAACGCGCGAATCGCCGCGCAAATCGCCGTCGAGATTGCAAAATAAAGTTTCGAGTTTTGCTTTCATAAAACCAATCAATTCACGCTTGCCTCTCACGTCGCGTCATAGTTTAAAGTTTAATTCGAGTCGGAAAAAACGATGAATTTTGAAACGCAAAATTTATGGCAGACGCGCGAATTTGCGCGGCGGGCGCGGGTTACGGTGCGGACTTTGCATTATTATGACCGCATCAATCTGCTCAAGCCGCGCCGCGTTGACCGGAACAATTTTCGTCTTTACGGCGAAGCGGAATTTGCGCGTCTTCAGCAAATTACAACTTTGAAATTCATCGGCTTTTCGCTCAAACAAATCAGAGAGATTCTCGGCAAAAGAGATTTTGATTTAGCGGAAACTCTGCAGCTTCAACGCAAAATCGTCGAAGCGCAAAGGCGCAAATTGAATCTCGCGCTCGAAGCGATTTCTCGCGCGGAAAAAATCTTCGCGGAAAACGGCGCGATTGATTGGGAATCTTTCAAACAAATAATTGAGGTGATAAATATGCAGGAAAATACCGAATGGACAAAGCAGTATTATTCGGACGCGGCGCAGGCGAAAATCGAAGAACGCAAAAATCTCTGGTCGCCCGAATTGCAGGAAAGAGTAACAAAAGATTGGCAGGAATTGACCCGCGACATCGAAGCGGCGATTGCCGACCGCGCAAAACCCGTCGAAGAAAGATCGCAAAAACTCGCGGCGCGTTGGCAAAGTTTGGTCGAAGAATTTACGGGCGGCAACAAGGAAATTCAAGCCGGCTTAAACAAAATGTATGCGGACGAAAAGAATTGGCAAACCGATTGGAAAAAGCCCTTCAGCGAGGAAGTGCGGAATTTTATTGTCGAGGCGATGAAAGTTGGCAAATAATAAGCTACGGAGAATACGGAGGTTTTAAAAAGTTATTTTTCTTTCTTCGTCCGTGTTCTCTGCGGCTAAATTTTAAAAAATTTTATTTCCTCTCGTTCTTCAGCGTCGCTCATTTCTACAACTTCAAACTCGACTGTATTTGAAATAAGCGGTATTAAATCACCGCCGAATCGAGATTTGCCTTTAGACGCGAAAACTCTTTTAGTTTTTACATAAACGGAATATTTGCCCGCTTTATCGAACCTGTAAAAATCGTTTAAGTCAAGCTCGATATTTATCGGCTTTGCGGAAAGTTCTGTATAACCGAAATGGTCGTTCATAAAATATTTTCCGCGCTCATACTGCGCTCTCCAACTGAATGCCCCTTCGCCCGGCGACAAAATTACTTCGTCCGGCGTATTTACCGTTTCTTCGCTGCTTGTTAGAAAATTGTATTCGCCATTCTGCGATGTAAAAACAAGTATCAACTGAATTGGCTCGCCCATTCGATAAACAGTTTTTCCTTTATTTAGCGTAAGTCGAACCTGCGCGTTATTCGTGCTGTTCTGCGAAAAAACTACCGATGAAAGAGCAAATAAAAAGATTCCGAACGAGAGATAATGAAGTTTTTTAAACATAATTTTGTCTGCCCGTTAAATTATAATGTGATTTGCAGAAATTATTTTGTCATTTAATAACTGAGTTTGTGAACAAAAATTTGTCCGTCAAGAAAAAACTTAAACTGATTCGGAAATAAAAAACAGCACGACTTTTCTAAAAGCTGCGCTGTTTTTTACGAATTAAATTGAAACCGATCAATATTTCATCAATTCCCGCACCGCTTTTTCCACGTCGTCAATCTGCGGAAGAATAAAATCCTCAAGTTGCGGTGCGTAGCCGACAAATGTATCGGTCGCGCCGACTCTGCGAACAGGCGCGTCCAAGTATTCAAAAAGTTCGTCGGAGATTCGCGCTGCGATTTCCGCGCCGTAGCCGTAGGAAACCGAATCTTCGTGGGCGACGATGACGCGCGAAGTCTTTTTCACCGACTCGGCGACGCGCTCCCAATCGTATGGAACGAGGGAGCGCAAATCTAAAATTTCAACCGACACGCCGTCTTTTTCTAATCTTTTTGCCGCTTCAAACGAACGCTGAACTAACGCGCCGTAAGTTATTATGCTCACGTCCGTGCCTTCGCGGACGACTTTCGCTTTGCCGAACGGAATCATAAATTCGCTCGACGGATATTGCGATTTGTTGTAAATCTGCCGGTAAAGATGTTTGTGTTCGAGAAACAAAACCGGATCGTCGCAGCGAATCGCGGTTCTGAGAAGTCCGTTCGCGTCGAGCGCGTTTGACGGATAAGCAATCAATAATCCGGGCGTGTGCGAGAAAAGCGTTGTGCCGCTTTGCGAATGATAAACCGCGCCGCCTTTTAAATATCCGCCGACCGGAACGCGAATGACGAGCGGACATTTCGTGTCGCCGTCCGAACGCCAACGAGTTACGGCGACTTCGTTTCTGATTTGGTGAAAGGCTGGGAAGATGTAATCGAAAAATTGAATCTCGACAACCGGCTTTAAATTTCTGATCGCCATTCCGAAGGCGCGCCCGATGATATTGGCTTCCGCGAACGGCGAATTAAAAAAACGCGCCGAGCCGAATTTTCTTTGCAGATTTGCCGTAACTTTGAACACGCCGCCTTTGCCTTTGACTCGTTCGAGATATTCCTCGCGCGAAGCGTCCGCCACGTCTTCGCCGAAAATGACGATTCGCACATCGCGCTCCATTTCTTCGTGCAGACAGCGATTGATCAGGTCAACGACCGTTCCCGCGTTGCCGGAAAGTTCCGCGCCGTCTTCGGTGTCAAACGCTTTTGAAGTCGGGTCAACGTCGGGCGAAAAAACATTTCTGAGCGCGGTTTCGGGCGCGGGCTGCGGCGTATTTATCGCAACATCGGCGGCATCGCCTACTTCTTTGTCAACTTCTTTTCGCAGTTTTTCCAACGCTTCCGACGACGCGATGCCTTCGGTCATCAAAAATTCGGCGAAAGTTTTAATCGGGTCAATTTCCGCGTCTTTTTGACGTTCTTCTTCGGGACGATAAAGTTTTTCGTCGTCGGAGAGCGAATGCGAATACGGACGAATCACTTTCGCGTGAACAAACGCCGCGCCTTTGCGCGCACGGCAAAATTCGACGGCTTTGACAAAAGTTTCGTAACTTTCAATCAGATTCGTGCCGTCGCATTTTTGAATCAAAAGATTCGGAAAACCGGAAACTAATTTTGAAATGTCGCCGCCCGCCGTGTTGACTTCGACCGGAACTGAAATCGCGTAGCCGTTGTCTTCGACGACGAAAATCACCGGCAATTTCAAATTGCAAGCCGTGTTCAGAGCTTCCCAAACTTCGCCTTCGCTCGAAGTGCCGTCGCCGATTGACATATAAACGACTTCATCGCCTTTGAAGCCAATGATTTTATCCTGTAATTCCTTCACCAAAGAAGCGCGAAACGACGCTTCCGCCGCGCCGACGGCGTGAAGTGCCTGCGAACCGGTGCAGGACGATTGCGACGGCACATTCAAATCTTTGTGTCCCCAATGCGAAGGCATCTGCCGCCCGTGTGAATTCGGATCGGCTTCCGCGCCGACTGCCGAAAACAACATCTCTTGCGCCGTCATTCCGAGTCCGAGCATCAAAGCGCGGTCGCGGTAATATGGAAAAAACCAATCATAGCTTGGCTTCATCGCTTGCGCCGCCGCAACTAAAACCGCTTCGTGTCCCGCGCCGGAGATTTGGAAAAAGATTTTATTTTGACCTTTTAATTGAATTTCCTTATCGTCAACGCGCCGCGACAGATACATCGTGCGATACATTTTGACCAGCGTTTCCGCGCTCAAACCGGCGTAATCTTTCGCAGACTTTTTCGCGGCGGGTTTGGTAGATTTATTGCCGTTCGCGCTCGCCGTTTTTTTCGTTTCCTTTTTCGCTTCCCGCGCGACCGTTTCGGCGGTTTTAATCGTCGTTTTCTTTTCGGTGTAACCGTCGGCTTCGGTGCGTTTCGATTTTTCAATCAGCTTAGCCGGAGTTTTCGCATCGGTTTTTTTTACCGCTGCTTTTTTATTAACTTTGTTATTAGTTTTCGCCGCCGTTCCGGCTTTTTTGGTTGCTGTTGCCATATTTATAATCTCTGATTTGGATAACGATTTTTGATAAATGGATAAAGATATAAAATACCAAAGATGCGGAAAGCGGGCAATTTGAAGAAGTTTATCTAATCGGCATAATCCGAATCGAGTGTCATTTGATAGTCCTGCGCCATCGAAGGATGACCGTGCGCGTTGGAAACTTCGACTCCTTTTTCGTAAGTCGCTTTCGCCTTTTCGCGCATTCCGTTTTGCTCGTAAGCCTTCGCCAGCATTCCGTAAGCGTTGCCTTCGTCGTCGTCGTTTGCGAGATAACTTTCAAGCATAGAAATCACTTCTTCGTGCCGATTCAGCTTTTCGTATTCCTTCGCCAAGCCGAACAACACCATCGTATTATTCGGTTCGGAGGCGAGCATTTGTTTAAAAACTTCGATTCTGTTTTGCATAAAACTTAAAATTTATTAATCTTCAAAATAAGCGACCTTGTAAGTTTTGCCGTTCGGTCTGAGCATAAAACCCGCGTCCGAAGCATAAGGTCCGACAAGCAGAAGTTTAGTGTTTTCGTTGAAATAAACGATGTCGCCGGCTTCGATTTTATCGGTGAAAAATGCGGGCGACTGAACCTTTTTTGAATCGAAAGGCGCGTTAAAAACAGCTACCGAACATTTTCCTTTTCCGTTCGTCAAAATTACGGCGAAATCTTCCTTTTTGTCGTGATTGAAATCGGCGGCGACGTAGAATGGACGCAGATTTTTGTCTTCGCCGCGCAGCAGTTCGAGATTAGTTTTCTCATAATCTTTTTCAAGCGCGAGCCGCCAGCCTTTTTTCGTCGCCAGCCAATTTTTCAAAACCGCGGCGTGCGTCGCGTTCAGATCGGAAATTGATGTTTGCGCGTTCGCCAAAATCGGCAAAAGCGTAAATGCCATCGCCAACAAACCGAGAACCGCGAAATGTTTTTTGTTCATTTTTATAATCTCCAAAACAATGCCGGTAATTAAAGATTACTAAAAAAGCGTCGGTTGAACAATTTTTTCGATTTGAATTTTAGATTCGGCGGTTTCGACGCGCCATGATTTTTCAAATCCCAAACGCCGAAAATGCAGATTGAAAAGTTTCACCGCCAGATGCCATTGCTCGGTTTTGCCGCGCCGTTCGGCGAAAGTTTTGTGGCGCAATTTTCCATTGCGCTCACGCTTCAAAGCGTTGAGAATTTTATCTGCTTTGGTCGGTAGTTTTTCATTTAATCTTTGAACAAAATACTCCGCAATCGAATCCGAATCGAAATGAATCAGATTGATAAACGCTTTCGTCGCGCTTGCTTCCCGCGCTTTTTCGAGCAAAGCGGGAATGTCCGAATCGTTGTATGTCGGAATAACCGGCGCGATTCCGATTCCGACTTTCAGACCTGCATCCGTCAAAATTTTCATCGCCCGAAAACGCGCGTCCGGCGTTGGCGTGTAAGGCTCGAACGGTTTCGATTTCTCAATCGTCGGAAACGGAATCGAAAAGAAAATCGTCGCGTCGAGTTCGCTCAAAACGTCAATATCGCGCGTAACGAGCGGCGATTTCGTAATCACGCCGACCGGCATTCTAAAGTCGCGGCAGACAATCAAACATTTGCGCGTCAATTCGTAATTCGCTTCGAGCGGCAAATACGGATCGGTCGCAAACGAAAATTCGAGATGTGAAATTTTCTCTTTCGTGCGTTTTAATTCCTGACGCAAAATTTCCGGCGCGTTTATTTTTGCCACGATTTTTGTTTCAAAATCCGTTCCCGCGCCGTAACCCAAAAATTCGTGATAACGGCGGGCGAAACAATAAGTGCAGGCGTGTATGCAGCCGCGATAACAATTTACCGTGTAGCGAATTCCCATCTCCGGCATATTGCTTTTCGTGATGATTGATTTGGTGGCGATTTCCTCGAAAATTTCTAATTTAGTCGCAGGCGGCTCACCTACAAATTCGGCGGAGTATTTTTGATACGGATTTGGCGGATTGTTTATGTGTCGCACAGATGCAACAATAGCCTACACACGGGCTAAATGCAAGAAGGATATAGCCACGAAGAAACACGAAGCGACACGAGAAATTTGGTTTTAATTTCGTGTCGCTTCGTGTTTCTTCGTGGTTAAAATTATTTCCCGCTCGTAATCAATTTGGCAATCGTCTGCAATTGCACATTCGACGCACCTTCGCAAAATCGTATAATTCCTATCGTAAGAATAAAAACTACTCATCGTTTTTCGGCAAGGGATTTTCTATTTTAGACTGTTCAGCCCTTTTCAGTTTCAAATTTTCAGCATCGCGTAAATCCTGCGGTCTTCCGGCAAGCTGCTTGTTGAGAATCAAATCATCAATCGAAATAAAATGAATTTCAATTTCGCCGACGGCGGCGGTTGCGCGTCTTTCCCAACATTCGTCAAAGTTCAAATCTTTCAAGCCCATCAAAATATCTATGCGAGAAGGCTCGATGCCGATTTGAAAAACAAGCGTCGAACGGGTGAAATCTTCAACCGAAATGTCTGTCAAAGGTGCGCCGAATTCTTTTAATGATTGAAAAACTCGTTCGGCATTTTCCCTCGAATTGCCAATCCAAACGTCGAGGTCTTTCGTATAACGCGGTTCGGCGTGTTTGGCGACGGCATATCCGCCGATGACGAGATATTTAACCTTCCGCTCGGCGAAGATTTTCAACAGTTCTTTGAAGTCGGAGTTCATCGGTATTTTTTCCTTTCAATTCATAATCAAAAACAACCAAATCCCAAACCGCCTGCATTCTTTGTTCATCGGTCAAACGCTGCCAGAATTCGATGTCGAACGAGCGATTTCCCTGTTCTTCAACGCTCGTCAAACGCGACATCACCACGCGATTGTTTTTGTCTAAATATTTTGCTTCTTTAATCAGCATAACAAACTATATTTTAACACGAAAAATGCGAAGACTTTTAACAATCTTCGCATTCTGAAAATTAAGATTTGCGGATTATTTATCTTCCGCTCGTAATCAATTTGGCAATCGTCTGTAATTGCATATTTGAAGTTCCTTCATAAATCGCGCCGATTTTCGAGTCGCGCCAGAATTTTTCGACCGGATAATCTTTGACGTAACCGTAACCGCCGAAAAGTTCGATGGCTTTCGACGAGATTTTTTCCGCGACGCGCGACGAATATACTTTCGCCATTGCCGCTTCTTTCAAAAATGGTTTTCCGGCATCTTTCAGACGCGCGGCGTTATAGACCAGTAAACGCGCGGCTTCCAAATCAATCGCCATTTCCGCGAGTTGGAATTGGACGGCTTGGAAATCAGAGATTTTTTTGCCGAACTGTTCGCGCTCATTTGTATAATTCAAAGCCGCTTCAAACGCGCCCTGCGAGATGCCGACCATTTGCGCTCCGATGCCGATTCTGCCTTCGTTTAAAGTTTCGATGGAAACTTTGTAGCCTTTGCCGACTTCGCCCAAAACATTTTCTTTCGGCACTTGGCAGTTATCCAAAATCAATTCGGTCGTCGAACTCGCGCGAATTCCTAATTTATCTTCTTTTTTGCCGACGGAAAATCCTTCGTAGTTTTTCTCGACGATAAAAGCCGTGATGCCTTTGTAGCCTTCTTCGGGATTGACGGTGGCGAACAGCACGAAAATTTCCGCTTCGTTGCCGTTTGTAATCCAGAGTTTTTGCCCGTTGATTTCCCAGAAATCGCCTTTGTCAACGGCTTTTGTTTTTAATGCGAACGCATCCGAACCGCTTCCGGCTTCCGAGAGAGCATACGCGCCGACATTTCCTTCGGCAAGCAGCGAAAGATATTTTTTCTTTTGCTCGTCATTCGCCCATCGAATAAAAGCGTTGGAGACGAGCGTGTTCTGCACGTCAACAAAAACCGAAACGCTCGCGTCAACGCGGGCTAATTCTTCAATCGCTAAAATCGCGTTAAAAAATGTCGAACCCGCGCCGCCGTATTCTTCGGGCGTTTCGATTGCCATTAATCCGAGATCGAAACACTGACGAATTAATCCGTGATCGAGCATCGCGTTTTTTTCCATCCATTCGACTCGCGGACGGACTTCGCCTTCGGCAAACTCCCGAACCGACGAGCGGAAAAGTTCTTCTTCTTCTGAAAGTTGCGTTAAAGCCGGATGCGTCATTTCACGTTCTAAAGCTGCTGCGTTCATAAAAAATTTCCTTTGATTTTGTAATTAAAAATAATTGTTTTACCATCATAAGCAACGCTGGCAACAAAAGGCAAAGAGCAAGTGAATCACGAATCGAACATTGAAATCCAGACAATCGAAACTCAAACTTCTGCGAAAACGAAAAATCTCAAACGCTTGAAAATCTTCGGCGGTTTGCTGACCGTTTTAGGTGTCGGATTATTTGCTTATTTCGTTTATTCAGTCGGACTGCATTTGATTTTTTCCGGCATTCGGCGCATCGGTTTCGGCGGATTCGCGCTGATTTTATTTTTATATTTTTTGCGAATCGCCGCTCGCGCACTCGCCTGGAAACTTTCGGTCAACGAATCTTACCGGTTAAATTTGTCGGATACGCTGCCGGCGGTCATTATCGGCGAAGCGTTGAGCAGTTTGATTCCGCTCGGCGTTTTAGTTAGCGGAACGGCGAAAGCCTTCGCCGTCAAACGCCGTGTGCCGATGGTCGTCGGGCTGTCGAGCGTGGCGACGGAAAATCTTTTTTACTCGCTCGTAACAGGTCTTTTTATTGTCTGCGGCGCGTTTGCTTTTCTGCGAAATTTTGATTTGGACGCGGGCTGGATTTTTACGATTGATGTTTTTATCGCGGTGATTTTCTTTCTTGTCGTTCTAGGTTTTACGGTAATAATTCGCCAATGGCATTTGTTTAGCTCTTTGGGCGAATGGCTTTACAATCGAAATTTCTTCCGAAGATTTTTAGAACTCCGGCGAGTGCAGGTTCGACTTTTTGAAAATTTGGTTTTTGATTTTTATCGAAATTATCCGCGCCGTTTTTTTCCGATTTTTATTTTGCAAGCCGTCTTTCACGCGCTCGGCATCGCGGAAGTTTGGTTTGTGCTGAACAGAATTTCGACCGCGAATCTTTTCAATTCGTTTCTGCTCGAATCAATGAGTCGCGTGATTACGATTGTCTTCAAACTCGTGCCGTTTCTCATCGGTGTTGACGAAGCCGGAGCGCAATTTGTTACGAAAACTCTCGCGCTCGGCGCAAGCATCGGCGTAACTCTGGCGATTATCCGCAAAGGAAGAATTTTATTTTGGACGGCGACGGGTTTGTTTTTGATTGTCCGACGCGAGATTTCGCTCGGCGAAATTTTGCGACCTGATGAAATACTAGACAACGACAGCCGGAAATAAGCAGCGAAATTTTCCCCGACGACTGCCGATTGCTTTTTCTTCTTGTCAACCGTCTTTCGCGGCGTTTATACTAACCATTGGCAAACGTGCCGACGGAGAGAAAAATTTTGCAGCCGAAAGTTCATCAAGGAAATTTAACAGCGAGCGGTTTTCGCTTTGCGATTATCGTCGCGCGTTGGAATGATTTTCTAACGTCAAAGCTGACCGAAGGCGCGACGGACGCGCTCGAACGGCTCGGCGCAGATGAAACGGCGGTCGAAATTTTCAAAGTTCCGGGCGCGTTTGAATTGCCTTTGACGGCGCAGAAAGTAGCAGCGAGCGGCAGATTCGACGCGGTGATTTGCATCGGTACGGTGATTCGCGGCGAAACTCCGCATTTCGATTACGTCGCGGGCGAAGCGGCAAAAGGCGTTTCGCAGGCGGCAATCCAAACCGGCGTTCCGGTTTTGTTCGGCATCGTAACGGCGGACACGCTCGAACAGGCGATTAACCGCGCCGGTGTCAAAGCCGGCAACAAAGGTTTTGAAGCCGCGATGTCGGCGGTCGAACTCGTCAATTTATATGCAGTAATGGACGGCGGAGAAAAAACTTCCAAAGAAAAAGTTTTCCCGCACGTCGTTTGAAAACTCGAAGTATTATGGGAACGAGGCGTAAAGCGCGTGAATGCGCTTTGCAAATGTTATTTGCGGCAGACGTGGCGAAAACGCGAGGCGACTTTTTGACGCGGGCGTTTTGGGCTGAACTCGGCGAGCCGTCTTTCGACGAGGCGACGCGCGATTTCTCCAATCAATTAACCGTCGGCACGCTTCGTGAAATCGAGAAAATTGATGAAACGATTCGCACCCGCGCCGAGCATTGGCGCATCGAGCGAATGGCGATTGTTGACCGCAATGTGCTGCGTCTCGCCGTCTATGAATTTCTTTTCACAGACACGCCGCACACGGTCATTATCAACGAAGCACTTGAAATCGCCCGCCGCTTTTCTACTTTTGAGGCGACGCAGTTTATCAACGGAATTCTCGACGCAATCAAACACGACCTGGAAAAAAATTCGTTAAAGAATTCCGACAAATCCGAAGACGAAAATCTGAACGAAAAAACTCACGCTTCATCTCTGTAAAAAAATTCTTTTCCGCGCTATGGAAAACTTTCGCCGACAGTTCACGCTCGAAGCCGTCGAAACGCTCGAAAATCTTTTGAAAGATTTGCAAGACGCGGATGAATTTTCCGACTCCAAACGCCGCGAGATTTTTCGCACGCTGCACACCGTCAAAGGCACGGCGCAGACATTCGGTTTTACCGATTCAAGCCGTTTGGCGCACGAACTCGAAACGCTGCTTTCCGGCGAAAAAAAATCCCAAAAAATCTTTCTCGAAGGCATCGCTCTTTTAATAAAATCTTTGACCGAAAAGAATTTTGAAATGCCGGAACAATTTGCGGAAAAACTCCGCCGCACCTCCGCCAACGATTCGATAATGCGAAACGGCGCGGACGATTTTGCGCCGGAAATTCCGAACGAATTTTTTCCTCAGTTGTCGCATCAGGAAAAAATCCGGCTTCGTTCGGCAACTCGCGCCCGTGAAAATTTATATGTTTTGGAAATCGGTTTCGAGGCGGCAAATTTCGCCGACGGACTGATAAATTTTCGGGAAGCGTTAAGCGAATCGGGCGAGATTATCGCCACGTTTCCGAGCGCGAAATTTAACGCCGCCGCTCAAATCGGATTTTGTATTTTGCTGGCAAGTCCGGCGCATATTTCTGAAATTGAAACTTCTGACGCGGCTGTCATTTTTCAATATTCGCCCGACGATTTTCCAAAAGATTTTAACGGCGCGGCGGCGCAAGTCATCCGGCACGGCGCGGCGATTGCGGAAACATTCGGCAAGCGAATCCGATTTGAAGTTCGCGCCGACGAGATAAATCTTCCGCCTCGTGAACTAAAATTAGTTTTCGATGTTCTTCTGCATCTCGTCCGCAACGCGATTGATCACGCGATTGAAAGCGAAGGCAAAATCAAAATCGAATTGAAAATTGAAGACGAAGGTTTTCGTTTAATCGTAGCAGACGACGGGCGCGGAATTGACACGAAAAAAATAAAAGCGAAAGCGATTGAAAAAAAACTTATCGCCGACGTAAATTTGACCGAACGGGAAACGCTCGATTTAATTTTCCTGCCGGAATTTTCCACCAAATCCGCGGTTACGGAAATCTCCGGTCGCGGCATCGGACTCGACGCGGTAAAAACGGCGGTCGAACGAGCAAACGGAAAAATCGCGGTCGAAACCCGAAAAGGAAAAGGCGCGACGTTCGATATTTTTTTTCCGAATAAACAATGAAAATTGCATTGCTAATCGCCGCGGTTTTTCTGCTTGCAATTTTCGTCGCCGGACAAGATTTGCCGAAAGAGATTCGCGGCTACAAAGTTTATCACGCGAAAATCTCCGTCAAAAACAAAGGCGAAAAATCAGATGCGAAAGACGCAGCGGAAGCAAGAGTCAAAATCGGCGAACCGAAAATCTCGGACGTTTCGCTAAACGGCTTGACGCTGGCGATTCCGGCAGAGATTAATTCCTTCGACCAAAGCGGCACGATTGATTTTCTTGTCTTCCGCGATTTTCGAGTCAACGATTTAAAGGTCGAGGTTGAAGAATACAAGGAATCTTTCGACATCAAAAAAAACGAATCCGTCGTTTTACCAAAGCCGATAAAAATTACCGCCAGCGTTGCCGAAACGCTTCGGGGCGCGTTAAAAGAACTCAAAGAATCGCGTGATGAATGGACGATTACGGGCAGAGTTTTCGTGTTCGGGCGTTTCAAAAAATCCTTCCTGAAATTCAAGCGCGTCGTTCCGGTTGATATAAATCTCCGAATCAAAAATCCGCTCAAAGAAGTCTGAAATTCAAATTCTAAGAAGCTTGTTTAGAAACTCAATGGAGATAAAAAGAGCGAGCAAACTGTTCGCTGTTCGCTATGCGCTGTTCGCTATTTAACAGAAAAAAGGAGTTTACTTGAAAAACAACGAACAGTTAATAACGAACAGCGAATAGTTAAGCGGTCATTTTTTAACGAATTCATAGTTTCCAAACAGCTTCTAAACTCTCTGCTTATATTTTATCTGCTTTTGCGTTAAAATTATCTTTAAGAGTTCCGGCAAATTTCCGAGAGGTATAAAACAAAGTGAGTGAAAAAGTTACAAATTTATCCGAATACATTACCGAAAACTTCGGTGCGAACGCTTCTTATGTTGAAGGTTTATTGAATCGTTACCAATCAGACCCGAATTTGGTTGACGAATCGTGGCGGGCGTATTTCAGCGATTTGCTGAACGGCGCGGGGGCGGGCGACGGCGCGGGCGGGCAATCAGCAGCAGTTTCCGCTTCGACGAGCAAAACTGCGGCGAAAGCGAAAATCGAAACTCCGGCTGCCGCGAAAAAACCGGCGACGACAATCGGCGCGGGCGTTGCCGTGCAGCCGATTACGGGCGTGGCGAGGGTCATCGTCGAAAATATGGAGCAGAGTTTGAGCGTTCCGACGGCGACATCTTTGCGGCGTGTTCCGGTGAAAGTTCTGGAAGAAAATCGCCGAATCATCAACGAGAATATGAAATCGTCGGGGCGCGGAAAAGTTTCGTTCACACATTTAATTGCGTGGGCAATCATCGAGGCGGTCAAGGAATATCCGCAGATGAATGTCGGTTACGGATTGGTCAATAACGCGCCGTCGCGTCTGGAAAACGAATCGGTCAATCTCGGAATTGCCATTGACATCGAGAAAAAAGACGGCTCGCGCAATCTGCTCGTGCCGAATATCAAAGGCGCAAACCGGATGAATTTCACCGAATTTTTCGACGCTTACAACGAGATTGTAAAACGGGCGCGTGAAGGGAAATTAACTCTCGAAGATTTTCAAAACACGACAATCAGTTTGACGAATCCGGGAACGATTGGAACTGTCGCGTCGAATCCGCGTTTGATGTCCGGGCAGAGCGTCATCATCGCCACGGGCGCGATTGAATATCCGGCGGAATATCAAGCGATGACCGCACCCGCGCTTTCGCAGCTCGGCATCAGCAAAGTTCTGACTCTGACTTCGACTTATGACCATCGCGTTATTCAAGGCGCGGAATCGGGTTTGTTTTTGGCGAAGATTCACGAATTTTTAATCGGAGAAAATAATTTTTACGACAAAATTTTCCGCGATTTGGAAATCAATCTGCCGCCGCTTCGTTGGGCGACCGATTACAATCCGTCGCTTCTCGGCAGCGATACTTTTCGGGAACAGGCGGAAAAGCAGGCGAAGGTTTTAGAATTGATAAACGCTTACCGCATTCGCGGGCATCTGCTTGCGGATATTGACCCGCTCAATATGACGGCGCATCACGCTTCGGAACTCGACCTTGAAAATTTCGATTTGACGATTTGGGATTTAGACCGCGAATTTATCACGGGCGGTTTGCACGGAACTAAGACCGCAACTTTGCGCGAAATTCTTTCGATTCTGCGCCGCGCATACTGTGGCAAAGTCGGCATCGAATATCGCCACATTCAAAGCAAGGAAGAAAAAACCTGGATACGCGAACAAATCCGGCAGCAGTTTGTTGATGTCGTTCCGCTCGCGCCGGAAACGCAAAAAGAGCTTCTTCAAAAACTCATCGAAGCCGAACAGTTCGAGCAGTTTTTGCATAAAAAATATCTCGGACAAAAACGCTTTTCGCTCGAAGGCACGGAGACGATAATTCCGCTTCTCGACCAATTGGTCGAGAAGGCTTCGGAAAAAGGCGTGGAAGAAATTTTCATGGGAATGGCGCATCGCGGGCGGCTTAATGTTTTGTCGAACATCATCGGCAACGCCGAAACGGGCGATTTGGCGGAGCGCATTTTTACAATTTTTGAAGGCACGTCGCATCCGTCGTTTCCGGCGGACGAGGGCGACGTGAAATATCATCAAGGCGCAGTCGGACAACGCAAGACAAAAAGCGGCAACGACATCAAAATCCAGCTTGCCTCGAACCCTTCGCATCTCGAATTTGTTGACGCGGTGGTCGAAGGAATGGCGCGGGCGAGACAAGACGAGATGCTCGGAAGAGAGACCGACCGCGACATCGTTAACGACAGAATTTTACCCGTTCTGATGCACGGCGACGCGGCTTTTGCCGGTCAAGGCATCGTCATGGAAACCTTGCAGCTTGCCAACTTGAAAGGCTATCGGACGGGCGGCACGATTCACATCGTCATCAACAATCAAATCGGATTTACGACTGGCGTTGATTCCGCACGCAGTTCGATTTATTCGACTGACGCGGCGCAAATCACGCAGCTTCCGATTTTTCACATCAACGGCGACGACCCCGAAGCCGCTTATCGAGTCGTGAAAATCGCGCTCAATTACCGGCAGGAATTTAATAAAGATGTCGCGCTCGACTTAATCGGTTTTCGACGACTCGGACACAACGAAGGCGACGAGCCGAGCTACACGCAGCCGTTGATGTATGCCCGCGTCAAAGCGCATCCGGGCGTGCGTCATCTCTACGCGCAAAAGTTGATTCGTGAAAATATAATTACCGAAAAAGATTTGAACGAGATGATTGAACGAGTCGTCGAAAAATACGAAGGAATTTTGCAGCGTGCCAAGCAAATCGCGGTCAAAAACCCGAAACGCGAACAAATTCCCGCGACGATTCGGGACGAAGACGGCTCGCAAATTATAGAGACGGGAATTTCTAAGGAAACTCTGCAAACGGTTTCGGAAAAAATTTCGCTCGTGCCGGAAGGCTTTCACGTCAATCCGAAAATGGTTGGGCAGCTTGCCCGCCGCGCGAAAATGGGCAGCGGAGAAACACCGATGGATTGGGGATTTGCCGAAGCGGTGGCGTTCGGCTCGCTCGCTTTGGAAGGCGTAAATATTCGTCTGAGCGGACAAGATTCGGGACGCGGAACTTTCTCGCATCGCCACGCATTGATGTATGACACGAACACGGGCGCGGCGTGGTGTCCACTCGGCGAACTCGAATCGCCGCGTAATCCGGCGGCAAAATTCGAGGTTTTCGACAGCAGTTTATCGGAACAGGGCGTTCTCGGTTTTGAATACGGTTACTCGGTCGTTGACCAAGACGCACTCGTGATGTGGGAAGCGCAGTTCGGCGATTTTTCAAACGGAGCGCAAGTTATCATTGACCAATACATCGCCGCGAGCGAAGACAAATGGCAGCAAAAATGTCGGCTCGTGATGCTTCTGCCGCACGGTTACGAAGGGCAAGGACCCGAACATTCTTCGGCGCGGCTAGAGAGATATTTGCAGCTTTGCGCGGAAAATAATTTGCAGGTTTGTTATCCGACGACTCCGGCGCAGTATTTTCATCTTCTTCGCAGACAGGCGAAACAGGAAACTGTGCGCCCTTTAATCGTGATGACACCGAAAAGTCTTTTGCGGCTTCCGGCGGCAAACTCGACGATTGAAGATTTGACGGGCGGCGGTTTCAAACCCGTGATTGACGACAAGGCGATTGTCAATAAATCCGAAATCAAGCGCGTCGTTTTATGTTCGGGCAAAGTCTTTTACGATTTGAGCGCGGCGCGTGAAGACGCGAAAGATTTGAAGGTCGCCATCGTTCGGCTCGAACAATTTTATCCGTTTCCCGCTGAGCGATTGAAAGAAATTTTCGCGTCTTATGAAAACGCGGCGCAGATTTTTTGGACGCAGGAAGAACCGCAAAATATGGGCGGCTGGACGTTCGTCGAACCGCGTCTGCGAGAAATCAAAGGCGATTCGAGTTTGCGCTATGTCGGCAGAACCGCATCGGCTTCGCCCGCGACCGGCTCTTATGCGATTCACGAATTGGAACAGAAAAAACTCGTTGACGATTCGCTTTTAAAGGAACACGCCGACGAAGTTTCGTCGGCGAGCAAACCGGAAATTAAGGAAAAACTCGCGCCCGCAGGCGCGTGAGAAGGAGTGCGAAATGCGGAACGCGGAATGATGAATTGAGGACAATTTGCCTTTCATTTATCATTCCGCGTTTTGCGCTTATCGTCTGAAATTTAAGGTCGCCATTCGGCGGGAAACATCAGACCGGCTTTTTCCGGTTCGATTTTTACGCCGACGAGCGTCGCCGCCCTTGATAAAACCGGATCGCGTCCCGCCGCCAAATCTGCCTGCGTCGGAATTATCAATTCGTCCGGCGTAACGCCGACTCGCTCCAAACTTTTCCCGTCGCTCATAATTAAATCGGCGGTCGTAACCGAAACGCCGTAATAAAAAACCAAATCGAGACCCGACTTGTGCGGGAAATATGTGCCTTGCATCACCACGCCCGCCGTTCGGTCGCCAATGACCGTGCCGCGTTTTTCAAGTTGTATAATTCGCGCAAACAATTCGGAGGACGAGCCGGAATTAGCGTCAACAAGGACAACTAATTGCTCTTTGAAAAAATTTTTGCCGCGCGTCTTTGCTATTAAGGGTTTCAATTCCTTGCGTCCTTTTTCGTCGGCGATTTTAATGTCGTGGTCGAAAAAATAGCCGACCATTCGCAGCAAAGTTGATTCCAAACCGCCGCCGTTGCCGCGTAAATCCAAAATCAACGCGCGACGTTTATTCGCTTTCTGCATAAGCTCGTCAATGACCGATTCGTCACCGAACATCGGCATTTTCCAAATCATTACATCATCGCTTTCATAGTAGCGATGACGTAGAAACGCATCGTTTTCGCTTTCTCTGATGAGCGTTCCGATGTCGCCGCCCGGATTAGGACCTCGCAAATCAAGCACCGGCTTTCCCGCCCGCACCTTCGCCATAATTTCCAAATTTTGCATTGTCCCGTCGCTTTTCTTGACCGCGACGCGCATACTTTTCGCCGACCTTAAAAAAAACAGCAAGTTTCGCAGATTGTCGCGCGTCGGCGTGTATCCGCCGACGATCAGCACTTCGTCGCCGGGTTTCAAACCTTTGGCTTCGGCATCGCTTCCCTGTTTGACCGCGACGACGTAGCATTTATCGCCAATCATCTGTAAATCCCATCCGTGCTGAACGCTGTCAACGGGCGCGGGCGGCACGAGATATGTGTGCGAATCATCAAACTGCATCAAGGTTTGCGCGACGATGCCGAGAATTTGCCCGATGGCGGTCGCCTGATTGACGCGATCTTCGGCTGTTTTGAAAATCGAGTCGAGGTCTTTGCCGCGAAACGTCGGGTCGTAATAATTTTTAGCAATGTCTCGTTTAATCACGTCGAGAATTTCCCGCCCGCGACCTTTTTCATTCTGCAAAGTCTGCGCGAAAACCGGCGACGCGCCGAACGAGAAAAACAGAAAAACGAGCGTTACAAAAGCGCGTGAAAATAGCTTTGATAATTTAATAAATTTCATAAATTACTTGTGGTAAATATAAATTTTTTGGTTACTGAAACGCGAAAATAACAGTTAATAGATGAAAACAGGAAGCCTCGAGTTGCATAGGAAAATCCGTCGAATGCTGAACAAAATCGTCTTAAAAGTGTTTTGACGGCGAGAAAAACAGTTTGCGCTTTCGCCTTTTTTCGCTTTTTATTTCACTTTTTATTTTCCTGTTTTTTTTCAATTTGTTTGACTAATTTTGCGGCGTGATTTCTGGCAATCAGCGGAATGCGTTCGTCGTCGGCGAGTTCGTTGAGAAGCGGAATCATCTGCGCCGCGTCGGAAATTTCATCGCGCCGGATGAGCGCGTCGAGCGCGTCGAGCAGGCGCGGCGCGTCGAGCGGCTGATTTTCACGCGCCACCGAAATATCGAAAACCCAGATAAATTGCTGCCCGATTTTCCGGTATTCGTCGGCGAGAGCCTTGGCGTTTTTGTTCTCCGTCCAATTAAATTTCGCTTCTCTACTTTTGCCGTCCTTTTTCATCGTGAACGTCATCGTGCCGAGATTTGAATAATCCTTGACGGTTTGATAATTCTCGTTTGAATCGAGAAAATTCAAGGCAGTCCGAGCGTTTTTTAATCGATCCAAAGTCGCGGGCGAAAGCTGCAGCGGATCGGTTATCGGTTCGTTCAAATCTTTTTTCTGAAAAGTGATTACGCCTTTGCCGTTCTCGTCGTGTTCGATATTTATTTTTGAAATATCGAAAGCTGGCTGCGAGAATTCGTAAAAATAAACGGGATTGTCTTTCGCGGCGACGGGACGCGAATTTGTTTTCGCCATTTGATTTGAAGTTTGCTCGCCGCTTGCGTCGGGACGCACGTTTTTTTTGTCGGCTGCCGCAGCATTTGCTTCTTCGACTGTCGGCGTTTCGGTTTTTGGCGGCGCGGAATTTACGATGGTTTTTCTTTTGCCGGTTTTGCGTTTTTGCGCCGAAACCGAAAACGTCAGAATTAAAAGCAAAAGACAAATTAAAATTTTTGAAAATTTTGTCTGGAACATAAATTATTCAAATCGCACCGAAACGATTTTTGAAACGCCCGCTTCCTGCATCGTTACGCCGTAGAGAGCCTTTGCCGCTTCCATCGTGCGTTTGTTGTGCGTGATGACGATGAACTGTGTTTTTTCCGACATCTCGGCTATTTTATTAACAAAGCGTCCGACGTTTGCATCGTCGAGCGGTGCGTCAACTTCGTCCAAAAGGCAAAATGGCGCGGGGCGATATTGGAAAATCGCCATCACGAGCGCAATCGCCGTCATCGCTTTTTCGCCGCCGGACAAAAGCAAAATACTTTGCAGACGTTTGCCGGGCGGTTGCGCGACGATTTCGATTCCGGCTTCGAGAACGTCTTCGGCTTCGAGCAGAGTCATCTCGCCGCGCCCGCCGCCGAAAAGCTCCAGAAAAAATTCTCTGAAGTTGGCGTTAATCGTGTCAAAGGCTTCGCGGAAACGCATCCGCGAACGCTCCTTTATTTCTTTGAGCGCGGCTTCGGTCGCCGCGATGCCGTCCACGATGTCTTGTCTTTGCGTGGTTAAAAACGCGAATCTTTCTTCGACTTCGGATAATTCTTCGAGCGCGAGCATATTTATCGCGCCGAAGTTTTCGATTCGCTCGCGCAAATCTTCAACTGAACTTCGTGCCGCTTCCAAATCAAAATCATCGGCGACCTGTTCGCTTTCAACCAATTCGATAAGCGGCGTATTTAATTCGGACGCGCTTTTTTCGTTCAAATTTTTCAAGCGCGTAACGGCTTCGGCTTGCCTGATTTCGAGCGCGGCGCGTTCGTTTCTGGCTTCGGCTGATTTTCGGTTTAACTCGGCAAGCGTCGCCGCCGCCGCGTCTGCATTTTCACGCGCAAGTTTTAGATGCGCCGCTGCCGTTTGAAGTTCGTTCTGCTCGTCTTGCCGCGCGGTTTCGGACAATGCGAATTTGCGTTCGATTTCCGCGATTGATTTTTCCGTTTCCTTCGCTTTGGTTTCCGTTTCGCTGATTTCCAGATTAGTCCGCGTCCGCCGCGCTTCTATTTCCGCTTGCTCGTTTTCGATTCGGCGAACGGCGTTCTGTGCTGACCGCCGCCGCTCGCCGGCGGTCGCGGCAAACGTGCGCTTTTCATTTAAAACGTCGTTTTCCGCGTTAAGCGCGTTTCGCGCGTCGCTTAATTTCCGGGCGATTTCTGACGAATTTTTCTCCGCCGCGTTTCGCGCTGCGTCGGCTCGTTTCGCATTTTCACGCGCTTCTTTTTTTCGCTTTTCGGTCTCATTGATTTCGCGCTCGATTTGTTTGGCTTCCTCGCCGACGACGCGGCGGTGTCGTTCGGCGCGTTCGGTTTCCTGCGCGAGCGATTTCGCGCCGATTTCCTGCGAAAGCAATTCGCGCTCGACCTTGACGATGAACGACTGCAAATCAACCAATTTATTTTCTTTGTCAGTTAAAATCTCACGCGCTTTCGCCGTTTCCTTTTCGGCTCGCTCGACTTCCTTTTGCGATTTTTCGGTCGCGTCGGCGAGTTCGCGCAGTTCGCGTTTGAAGGCGAGAAGCGACGTATTTTTTTCGCTCGCGCTCGCTTTGCCGCCGACGAAAAGTTTCCCGCCGTAATTTACGTCGCCCTCCGGTGAAACCGAAACTTCGCCGTTTGACGCTTTCGATTTGCCAAAATTATCCGTCAAATCCGCCGCCATTTCGCGCGGAAAAACTTCTTCGAGCAGAGCGATGAATTCATCGGACGCGCCGATGAATTTTGCGATTGGCGATTTTCCGTTCGAGGTTTTCGATTTTGGATTTTGGACTTTGGATTTTGGATTTTGGACTAAGATGGAAATGCGTCCGAGATTGTTTTCGTTCAAATATTTAATTGTCCGTCGCGCCGCTTCTTCCGTCTCGACGAGAACGGTTTGGAGATAATTTCCGAAAAGATTTTCGACCGCTTTTTCTGCCCGCTCGTCAACATCTATTTCGTCCGCCAGAGTTCCTTGAAATTTTACGCCAAGGCGTTTTTGCCCGGCGAAAAGCGTCTGCACGGCGGGCGCGTAAATCGTTTTTCGTTCTTCGATTTCGCGCAGAGTTTCAAGCCGTTTCTGCTTGCCGAAAAACTGCTGGCGCAAATCCGTGAGCGACGTTTCCCTGACTTGCAAATCAGCGCGGGCGCGGCGCGATTCTTCGTAAATTTCGAGTTTTTCGGCGTGCAGCTTTTCCAATTTTTCGCGCTCTTTCGCCAGACTTTTTTCGAGTTTTTCCGTTTCCTTTCGGTGTTCGGCGTAAGCGTTTGCGGCGCGTGTTCCTTCGCGCCGCAGACCTTCGAGACGTTCAGCGAGACGTTCGATCTGGTTTTCCAGCGAACGCTCGATTTCCGTCAGACGCTCGAACGCCGCCGTGTGCTGAAGAACGAGTGCGCGTTCGGTTTCGAGCGTCGTTTCAATCTCGTTCAAAAGTTTCAATTTCGCGTGATATTTATTTTCGGCTTCGCGCAAATCAAGTTCGGATTTTTTGGCGGCGGCGTGTTCGCGCTCTTCGCCTTTTTTTAATCTTTCGATTTCGGTTTTTAAGACTTTGAATCGCTGTTCAATCGCCCGAATTTCGCCTTTCAAACTGTCGTTTTGCTGGCGCAGATTGACTATCTGCTCGGCTTTATAAATTTTTTCGCGCTCGCTGCGGTCTCTCTCCAGCGCGTTTTCCGAATGCCTCGCGCGAATCTCCGTCAAGTTTTCTTCGGCTTGCCGCGCTTCGTTTGTCGCCGCGCGAAAAGCGTCGTCCTTTTCGGCGACTTCCCAAAAAACATTGCGTTCAGTTTTTTCCGCTTCGCTCAATTTCGCTTCTAATTCTTTGACTAAAGCCGACAAATGTTTTCCTTCGGCGGCAAAAGTTTGGCGCAAAGTTTGGCGGAATTCTTCGCGCAGAATTTTATAGCGGCGAGTTTTAGCGGCTTGGCGGCGCAGAGAATTTGCCTGCTTTTCGATTTCCGAAACGATGTCCGTGATGCGGCTGAGATTTGTTTTCGCCGATTCGAGTCTGGCTTCGGCGGCGCGTTGGCGCGTGCGGAATTTGGAAATTCCGGCGGCTTCTTCGATTAAGTTTCTTCTGTCCGAAGGCTTCGCCGATAAAATTTGCCCGATGCGTCCCTGCTCGATCAGCGCGTAATGCGCTCCCGACAAACCCGTTCCCGCAAACAAATCCTGAATGTCGCGCAGGCGGCAGGTTTTGCCGTTCAAAAGATATTCGCTCTCGCCCGAAAGATACAGACGGCGCGTTACCGAAACGGCTTCGCCGGGCGTGAAATCGAGCGCGAAACTTCGCGGCTTCCAATGCCGTTTAGTTTTGATTTTCGTTTGGACGACTTGCGCCGAACCGACTTGCGCGGCTTTGGCGGTTTCTATTTCGGCGGCGTGAAATCCGTTTTCGGCAAATTCGAGTTCAGAATCGGCGACTTGCATCTCCGCCTCGCTCGTTTCGATTTCTTCTATTTCAATTGCATTTTCATCTAAAACGCTGAGAGTTTCGTCAATATCTTCGAGTTCCGATTCCTGCGTATCGAATGTAGATTCGTCGCGGACGAGATGCAGCACCACTTCTGCCATTCCCGACGCTTTCCGGCGGCTCGTGCCTTGAAAAACGACATCCTTCATATCCTCGCCGCGCAGGGATTTCGCTTTCTGCTCGCCTAAAACCCAAGCGATGGAATCGGAAACATTAGATTTTCCGCAGCCATTCGGACCGACGACGGCGGTAATTCCGCTGCCGGTGAAAACAATTTCGGTGTAATCGGCGAAAGATTTGAAACCCGTGATTTCGAGACGCTGGAGTTTGAACATAAAGTGCTATGGGAAGAAGATTCGCACTATATTTTGTTGTTTTACGAGATTTAAGTCAAATCAACAGGCGATTCGCAACAGAGGAAAATAGCCACAAAAAGGCACAAAAGGCACAAAAGATTTTTACATTTCTTTTTGTGCCTTTTGTGCCTTTTTGTGGCTATTTCCGATCCGAATCAAAAAATTTCTTCGTTCAAATTTCGCAAGCCTTGTTTTTCGGCTCGTTCGTTGTCGAGTTCCGTTAATACGTCGAGCAGAAAATTCGTGTTGCTTGAAACGCCGATGACGACTGCGAATTCCGTTTCGCAGGTGGAAAATTCAAATGTGCCGCCGTTGATTTCGATGATTTCACGAAAGGCTTTTGCGCCGTTGTGTCCGTTGGCTTCAGCGTCAACGATTTTGCCTTCGTTAAAGGAAACGCTCGCCAGATGCAAATCGGATTTGATAACCAGCAGTCCGGTCATTCTCGAATTTTCAATCACTTGTATCGCGTCGAAAATACTCACGAAAGCCAGATTGCCGGCAAAGGTTACGTCGGTGCGAATTTTTTGCGGCGAGCGGTCGCGCGTTACGGCAAAGTCCGGTCGGCGGGCGCGGCGAATCGCTTCGAGACCGGGCGCGACGGAAATTCGCGGGTCGAGCAGTTTCGCTTCCTGCAGCCGGTCGTAAGCCAAATCGAAATCTTCGCGCCCGATATACAAACTGACCAGCGCGAGACATTGTTTGGCGGCTTCGTCGAGATTTTTTTGAGAGATGCAGATTTCGCGCATCTTTTCGCGCAGGGCAATCGAACGCGGACTGCGCTCCATACATTCACGCAGAAGCGAAAACGCTTTTTCGGGCGAGCGATATTTGACGAACAAATCAGCGTCGAGCAGAATTGATTCGATGGAAACTTCCGTGAACGGCGCGGCGGGTTGTTCTAAAACTTCATTCATAAAAACGACAGTCAAACAAACTTGTTCAACATTTAAAAATTATCACACATTCATATCATTAGTCATTAAAAATTTTCCGGCATAAAAAAGGCGAAACTGTTTTTGATAAAAACAGTTTCGCCCAAAAATTACGTTCGGTTTGATTTTAGAAATCAAATCTGATGCCGAGTCGAATAGTTCGCTGGCGAAAAGTTCTGGTCGGAATAAGAAAGTTTTGATAATTCGTCTGTTGAGTTATCGTCGGCGTTGTTCCCAAAGCACTGAAATTAATAAACTCCGAGCCGAAACTGAAAACGGTCGCGTTGAAAATATTGCCGAACTCGATAATCGGACGCAGCCGGAATCTTTCGGCAAATTTCCATTCTCGCGTAACGCTCAAATCGAAGATAAACAAATTCGGTCCGGTGCCGGCGTTTCTCGGCAAATTTCCGCTGCGCGCGCCAATCGGCGGCAGCGAGAATTGCGCGGCAAGCGCGGTCGGAAAAGGCGTGCCGGGGTCTCTGAATTTGATGTCCTTGATATTTCCGCTGAAATTCGGACGGTCGGTGCTGAGGTCGTCGAGATTTCGGTCAACGCCGTAACCTAAATTAAAACGTGCCGCGCTTCCGATACGCAAAAGCGGCGCAAATCTCAGCTTGCCAAACCACGAAGGAGTTTGCAGAGTTCCCGAAAAAGCGAAACGATGCAGTCTGTTCTGTAATGCTGTCGAAAATTCGCGGCTGAAATCGCCGTTTATCTCCGCGTTTGCCGTGTTATTCAATCCGTCGTCTTCTGTTTTGGAAAGCGTGTAAGCCGCGCGGAAAGTCGAGCCGAAACCGTAACCGATTTTTCTAAAACGGCTGCGAACTTCTAAAATCAAACCTTGATAAAACGAGTTTCCGATTGAAGCGACCCGCGCCGTTTCCGATAAATTTTGGTTCGGTCTGAACTGCGCGACTGCCGCTAAAGCGATTCCGACCGGCGTGCCGACGGAGTTGCCGGAATCCATAGTAGCGGTCGAGGGAAATGTTCGGGTGCCGTTCACGCTGTTCAGATTGACGACGCAGTTCACGGTTGCCGTCGTCGAACAACTTCCTCCGGTAGATGTCGCCACGCCGCTCGAATCGTTCGACGGACCGAGAACAAACGTATATGTTCTGATTGTTCCGTTCGTATTGGTGAAGCTATACGGATTAGCCAACAGATACGCCGTAAAATCATTGTATCCCGCCGGAACGACTGGCACATTCGTATTATATTCGCGCCATAGATTGGCGGTTCGGTTAACGGTATAATTTGCCTCGAAAACTAAGCCTTTACCAATTTCGCGTTCAAATCCGATGTTAAATTGATAGCTTTCGGGAATTTTCAAATTCGGGTCAACCGTTCGCAGCGGATTGCTCGAATTCGATGTATTGCCCACAAATCCCAAACCCGAACTATAACCTAAAGAAGTCAGCACACTTTTGATGTCCGATACGGAAGAATAACCTGCCGGAAATTGCTGCGCGATTTTAGCGAGAATCGCCGTTCGTCTCCCGTCGGCAGCGGAAGCACCGATAAGATTCGTGTCAAATTGAAATAAATTGCCCGAAGAGTTTTGAATAAAATCGCCGACCGTGCGAAGCAGAACGCGGTTATAAAATAAGCCCGCGCCGAAACGGATGACGGTTTTTCCTTTTTTAAACGGGTCGTAAGCGATGCCGATGCGCGGACCGAAATTGTTATTGTCGGAAATAGCCGTTTCTCTTTCGTAGCGCAGACCATAGCTGAGAGTCAAATTTGAAATCGGGCGAAATTCGTCGTTGGCAAATATTCCATAATAAGTGTTTTTAACGGTGATGTCCGAGCCGAAATTCTGCCGGAAACGCGACAAGATGTTGTTTTGATAATTCAAAACGCCGCTGAAGTTAAAAGTTCCCGTCGCATCGCCCAAAGAAATAGATTCCGAATTGACGTTTTGAATGTCAAAGCCGCCTTTAATCGTATGCGAGCCTAAAATATAAGTCAGCGTATCTTGAAACTGAAATCTTTTTTCCCGTCGGCTGCTGGCAAAACCCGAATTTGAACTCGAAGTCGAATTACCGGCGATAAGCGTCTGGACGCTATTGCTTATAGGGTTTCTGTAACTAACTAAAACTACCGGATCGAGCGGATTATTTGTTTGATAGCTCGGCGTGAAACGTGAGTATTGAAAACGAAATTGATTGACCGTTTTCGCGCCGAAAGTTTGATTATCGGTAAAATTAAACGCATCTGAATTGTTGTTTAAAACCTGCAGCGCGTCTTCGACGCGGGTGGTTGACGTGCCTCTCGTGCGGCGGTTGTTTTTTCTTCCGAATTGATAGCTGAAAGTGGCGTTATTTCCTTTGAAAAATTGATGGTCAATTTTGGCGGTAACGACATTGCTCGAATTCGGCGTGGGCAGCGTAACATTATAAGGAACGACAAATCCCGCCGTCGGCGGCGTTGTTGTGCAGGCGGCTGGCGAACTGCTATCGCAAGTTGGCGTTCCGCCGGTCGCCGTCGGCAAGGCAAAACGCGGATTGGCGACGAGTGGAACATACGTATCAATCAGCGTCGTATCATTGAGTTTGTCATATTCGTAGGCGACGGAAAAGAATGTTCTTTTTCTGCCGTTGTAAAGATATGGGATGATAACCGGACCGCTGAGAGTAAATCCCGGATTGTAATCGGTGAACGGCAAACGCTCCAGAGGCGCACGCAAAACAGTTCCGTCGGCGCGGTAAAAGGTTAAGTTATTGTAATAAGTATTGGCGTTTAGACGGTCGTCGCGGAAAAACATAAACACGCGCCCGCGAAATTTATTTGAACCCGATTTTGTTCGCAAATTGATGCGTCCGCCCGAAGCGCGTCCGTATTCTGATGAAAACTGATTGGTGATAACCTGAACTTCCGCGATTGATTCGATGGAAGGCTGAAATCTGTCTCTTGCCGAAAGGTCGTCATTATTATCCAAGCCGTCAATCGTAATATTATTTGAGTAAGACGCGCCGCCGGAAAGCGAGAAGTTGCCTTGCTCTGCCGGTGTGCCGCGCGGGTCGGCGTTTCTGTCATCCGCTAAATCTCTGACCGACAAGGCTTCTTCGGATGTTCCGCCTAAAGTTAAAACCAAATCGAGCGCGTTTCTCGAATCATTCGGAATTTCTTCTATTTCCCGCTGTGTAATCGTTCCGCCGACAACCGTGCGCGTCGTGTCAACGACCGGAACATCTTCTTCATTGATAGTAACGGTTTGCTCGGCTTTAACATCGGCTGGCGCGAGCGAAAAATCGAGTTGGACGTTTTGCCCTGAAACCGTTATCAAGCCCTGAGTTTCCTTGATGCCGAAACCGCTCGCGGTAGACTTGACGTTATAAGTGCCGGGCGGAAGCTGGATAATTTTATAGCGACCGTCTTCGTTGCTAATGACGGTTTTTTCTTTTCCGGTTTCAATCTGCGTCGCCGTAACCGACGCGCCGACGATGGACAGATTATTCGAGTCAACGACTTTGCCACTAAAAGTTACATTGTCGAGGTCTTGTGCCGAACTCGTGATTGAGAAAGCGAAAACTGCCAAAATAGCAAAACAGATTACAGGCGCAAACTTGCCTAAAAAATTTCTCATTATACTTCTCCTGAAAATTATTGTGGTGATTTTTATGAACGAAGTATTTTGCCTCGAAACAGGTTGGTTTGTAAAGGCGAAACGACAAATTCGAGATTGAGAAATTGTAAAATAATTATTCTTCGCCGCGACCGCGGCTAAATGTTGTAACCGTTAAGCGTGAAATCGGAATCAAGGCTTCGGTTTCGGAAAACAAATCGCTTTTATTTGAAAACTCATCTGCGTGAGTGCGAACATATTCTAAAAAGCGTTCAAATTCATTTTGCATCTGATCCATTTTTTCGCGCATATTCAAGATAATTTCCACACCTGCCAAATTCACGCCCAAGTCTCTGGTCAGAGACAAAATTATTTCCAGCCGTTCGATGTCCGAATCTTCATACAGGCGCGTGTTGCCGTCCGAGCGCGAAGGTTTGAGCAAGCCTTCGCGTTCATAAAGCCGCAAAGTTTGCGGATGAATCTCAAATAATTCCGCAACCGCGCTAATTGTATATGTTTTAATTTTGCGTTTCATAAATCTAAGAAAGTCTGGAGAGTCTAGGGAGTCTGGAGAGTTTTGAGAGTTTGGAAAGTCAAAACCGACTCACGACTCTCCAAACTCTCCAGACTCACTCTAAACCCATCGCCCGACGCGGGCTTTCCGCATTCGCTTTTTCAAACTCGCGCAAAATCCCTTTTGTTTCTTCCGAGATAACGCGCGGCAAAGTTATCTGCACTTCGACGAATTGGTCGCCGCGCAAATTTGGATTTCTCAAAGACGGAAAGCCGCGCTCGCGCAGACGAAATTTTTGCCCCGATTCAGTTCCCGCCGGAATTTTTAACTGCGCTTTGCCTTCGACCGTCGGCACTTCGATTTTCGCTCCCAACGCCGCTTCCGGCACGGTTATCGGCACGGTAACATAGATGTTGTCGCCCTTTCGAGTAAAATATTTGTGCTTGCCGACGTTGGTAATAATGAACAAATCGCCGGGTTCTGCGCCCAATCTGCCGCCTTGTCCTTTTTTTGGAATCCGCACGCGCGAACCCGTGTCAACACCTGCCGGAATGCGAACTTTCACCTGTTCGGTTTTCGGTGTAACGCCTTTGCCATGACAGACCGGACACGGTTCACGCCGCCGACCTGTTCCGCCGCAATCGGGGCAAGTCTGCGCGAACTGCAATCTGCCGCCTTGACGTTGGACTTGTCCCGTTCCTTTGCACGTCGGACAAGTTACAATCGTGCCGCCCGTGTCGCCCGCGCCCTGACAGCGCGAGCATTGCTCGCTGCGATTGACGGTAATATTCGTTGTCAATCCGGTGAACGATTCTTCAAAGCTCAAACCGAGCGGCATTTCAATATCCGCGCCTTTTTTCGGCATCGCCCGCGGCGGCTCAGGCTCGCGGGCTGTTCGGTTCGCGCTGCCGAAAAGGTCGGAGAAAATATCCCGAAAGCTCGACGAACCGCCGCCGCTTCCGCCCGGCTCGAAATTGAAACCGGAAAAATCGAAATTGCTCGCGCCGCCGCCCGCCGCGCCGGTTGTGTAAGCGGGCGCGTTCGGGTCGAGATTGTCGGCGTAATAACCGAAACGGTCGAAAACTTTACGCTTTTTCTCGTCGGATAAAACGTCGTAGGCTTCCTGAATCTCTTTAAATTTTTCCTCGGCGGTTTTATCATTCGGATTCACGTCCGGGTGATGTTTCCGCGCCAATTTGCGATACGCTTTTTTAATTTCGTCCGCCTTCGCGTCTTTTTTTACGCCGAGAATTTGGTAGTAATCTTTTTTCGCCATTTTAGTCAGTGAGCAGCGGGCAGTAAGTCGAAAGTTTTCGCTTACGGCTTACTGCCGTCGTATTTAATTTCGTTTGAAATTTAGATGAAAGCGCGAGCAGTGAACAGAATTGCTCACCGCTCACCGCTCACTGCTTACTTTTTGTCTTCGTCAACATCAACGTATTCGGCATCAATCACGTTGTCGTCGTTGCTCGAAGTCGAAGATGTCGCGTCGCCTCCCGCGCCCGCCGAACTTGCTTGTTCTTCAGTCGCCCCAGCTCCGGCATCGGTTCCGGTTTGACTGTAGAGAACTTCCGCGAGTTTGTGCGAAGCGGTTTGTAGACGCTCGAACGCGCTATTCATTGCTTCGGCATCTTCGCCGCCGAGCGCGGTTTTCGATTCGGAGATGGCGGTTTCGAGTTCGCTTGCCGCGCCTGAATCGAGTTTGTCTTTGTTTTCGCTGAAGGTTTTTTCAACCGAATAAACAAGACCGTCGAGACGATTTCTCGCTTCAATCGCTTCTTTGCGTTTCGTGTCCTCGCCCGCGTGCGATTCGGCTTCTTTCATCATTTTGTCAATTTCTTCTTTCGACAAACCGCTCGATGACGTAATCGTGATTTTCTGCTCGCGTCCCGTGCCGACATCTTTTGCCGATACGTTGACGATGCCGTTCGCGTCAATATCAAAAGTTACTTCGACTTGCGGAACGCCGCGCGGTGCGGGCGGAATACCAACTAGATGAAACTTGCCGAGCGTTTTATTATCGCCCGCCATCGGACGCTCGCCTTGAAGGACGTGAACTTCGACCGACGTTTGATTGTCCGAAGCGGTCGAAAAGATTTCCGATTTGCGCGTCGGAATCGTCGTGTTGCGCGTAATCATCTGCGTCATCACGCCGCCCAAAGTTTCGATTCCCAAAGTCAAAGGCGTAACGTCGAGCAACAGAATATCTGTTTTCTCGCCGCCCAAAACTCCTGCTTGAACAGCCGCGCCGAGCGCGACGACTTCATCGGGATTGACCGTTTTGTTCGGCTCTTTACCAAAAAAGCCTTTGACCATTTCCTGCACTTTCGGAATGCGCGTCGAACCGCCGACGAGAACAATTTCGTCAATGTTCTTGGCTTCGAGTCCCGCATCTTTAATCGCCTGCTCGACCGGCGGCATCAATCGTTTGAGAAGCGGCTCGACAAGCTGCTCGAATTTCGAGCGCGTCAATTTCATTACCAGATGCTTCGGACCCGATTGGTCAGCCGTGATAAACGGCAAGTTGATTTCGGTTTCCATCGCGCTTGATAATTCGATTTTCGCTTTTTCGCCCGATTCTTTCAGACGCTGCAAAGCCATCTTGTCGGCGGTCAAATCAATGCCCTGGTCTTTTTTGAATTCGTCAATAATCCATTTCACCAACGCTTCGTCAACGTCGTCGCCGCCTAAATGCGTGTCGCCGTTTGTTGACTTAACTTCGACTACGCCTTCGCCGACTTCGAGAATCGAGATGTCGAAAGTTCCGCCGCCGAAGTCGAAAACCGCGATGGTTTCTTCTTTCTTCTTGTCCAATCCATAAGCTAATGCCGCCGCAGTCGGCTCGTTGACGATTCGCATTACTTCGAGACCGGCGATTTTGCCCGCGTCTTTCGTTGCCTGTCGCTGCGCGTCGTTAAAATACGCCGGAACGGTAATCACGGCTTTATCAACTTTCGCTCCCAAATAATCTTCCGCCGCTTTTTTCAATTTCTGCAAAACCATCGCCGAAATTTCCGGCGGGCTGTATGATTTGCCCTGCGCGTCAATCTTCACGTCGCCGTTGCCGGCTTTTTCGACTTTGAACGGAACCTGCTTCATTTCTCCGCCGACTTCTTCAAACTTACGTCCCATAAAACGCTTGATTGAATAAAGCGTGTTTTCAGGATTCGTAACAGCCTGACGCTTCGCCACTTGTCCGACCAGACGATTGCCGTCTTTCGCAAAAGCGACGACCGAAGGCGTTGTTCGTCCGCCTTCTTCATTTGTGATCACGACGGGTTCGCCGCCTTCCATCACGGCAACGACCGAATTAGTCGTTCCCAAGTCAATTCCTATAATTTTGCTCATCCTTATTTCTCCAAATTAAATAAAATTATTCCGCTCTAACTTGCTATTAAAAACAATTCTTATTTGAGCCTGAAATAATTATAATATCTGAGTGTGTCATTGTCAAGTTTATTTTAGTTGGAAACTAATATTATTTTACTAGAAGTTAAAACAAGACGTTTTTCCTTCAATTTTAGTTGCCGGAAGTTAATTTAGTCTTCCTCTTTCATTAATTTTGCGACGTGATAAATGTAATGAAGACCGGAAAAAAGAGCGAAGGCGAAAACGGTCGTATAAACGGTCGGCAGGTAAAATCCGCGCAGAGAAGGAAAAATAGCGGCAATAAGAATCAAGCCGATGGCGAAAATTTGAACGACGGTGCTTGTCTTGCCGAGCCACGACGGACGAAAACCGCGAAAGTTCGTGATAATAAAAATCGCGCCCGCGACGGCGATAATCAAAACATCGCGCCCGATGACCGCCGCCGTAACCCAGAACGGCACGGGCAAATGGCGCGTCGGCGGAAAGATGTTCGGCAGAGTCAAAATTATAAACGCCGTCGTCATCAAAAGTTTGTCGGCAATCGGGTCGAGAATCGTGCCGAGTTCCGATTGCTGATTGAAACGCCGCGCAATAAATCCGTCAACGCCGTCGGAAACTCCGGCGACGAAAAACGTCAGCAACGCCCAATCGCTCTGACCGTAATAAAGCAAAATGGCGAAAACGGGAATCAGAGCCATTCGCAGAAAAGTGAGCAGATTTGGAATTGTGATGATGCTCGAAGACATATAGAATTTTAACGCCAAGGCGCAGAGACACAAGGATGCAAAGAAAAATAAAATTTATTCTGACGAAGTTTTTTGTCATCAAAAAACTTCGCGCCTTCGCGCCTTGGCGTTAAAAATCAACTCGCACACAGTTCAATTAAAGAAATTTCCGGTGGACAGCCGAAACGCACTGGCAGAACGACCGTGCCGATGCCGCGCGTGATATAAACCTGCGTTTCTTTGCGGCGATACAAGCCGTTTTTGAATTTGCGGCGCGGCAGAATTCTTTTCTCATCGTCGCGCAATTTCACTTGCCCGCCGTGCGTGTGTCCGCTGAACATCAAATCAACCGAACGGCGGGCGGCGCGATTCAAAATCTTCGGATTGTGCGCGAGCAGCATTTTCATTTCGTCGGGAAACGAACCGCGCAAGGCGGAGCGCACATTAGTTTTGCCGACCATATAATCGTCCACGCCGCCAAGCCAAAACGACGCGCCACGCGCCCGAAACCTGAAACCTTCATTGATTAAAACCTTGACGTTCGCTTCGCGCAAGCGGCGCGTTACGAGTTCCGCGTCAGTCCAATGGTCGTGATTTCCGAGACACGCATAACTGCCGAATTCCGATTCTAATTTTCCCATCGCTTCCGCCATCGGCGCGATGTATTCCGTCTCGTGCGAAACGAAATCGCCCGTCAAAACGAACATCTCCGGTTTTAATTCATTAGCGATTTCGACAGCGCGTGTAATATGTCCGAGGTCTGTAAAAGGGCTGTGATGAATATCGGAAAGATGAACGATGCGAAAGCCTTCGAGATTTTTCGGCAGACGGTTCAGGTGAATCTTTATTTCTTCGACCGTCAAAGTATTTGCTTCCGCCAGAGCGTAGCGGGCGACTATCGAAAAATTGCTCGCCAAATCTCGCAAAGGCGTATCCGAACGCGCGGCGGCGGATATTTTTTCAGAAAGTCTGACTTTTTGCGTTCCGGCAAACTTCATCTTTTTCTTCATTTATTTTACAGAATGAATTTACGGCGAGATTGGATTATTGTAACTTTTTCGTAATCGAAAAGTCTAACTTGCCGGTCGGCTGGCGGCGGACTTTGTTTTTTTCCGGCAAATCGTTGAAAATCAAATTCTCAAATGAACGCGCTAAACACGGCATCTTTAATCAATCTTTTGGGCTTTACGGTCGGGATCGCGCTTTACGCCTTGTTGCTCGTGATGGTCGTGCGCTACCGGAAATCGAAAGAAAATTTTTCGCTCGATTTACTGCTTCTTTCGACGGCGATTTTAGGTTTGCTGTGGAATGTAATCGAGCTTGCCGCGCTCGTCTTGAGCGACTTCGGCGCAAAGCAAAGGTCGCTCGTTCTGTCGGTGATTTCCTATTCCGCGCTCGGATTTCTGCCGTCGGTCGTCGTGCATTCGGCTTGGAAAAATTCCGGCAATTCAAACACTCGATTTTTAGCTTTCGCTGCTTACGGATTAAGTATTCTGGCGAGTTTGCTGCACTTTCAGTCGGCATTTTTTAACGGTATCGCGCCGTCCGGTTTAGCTTTGCAGATTTTGACGTTCGGCTCGCTCGCGCTTCTCGCCGGACTGCTCGTTTTTAATTTCAAACAAACTTTGGAAAAGAAAACCGTCTGGATTGCCGCGCTGCTGATTTTCGCGGTTTCAGCTCTTCATTTGAATTCGCACGCCGAAGGAAAATCCTGGCTCGTCGAACTCGTCGCGCACCAATCTTCGCTGCCGCTCGCCTTGGCGATTCTGCTGCAAGATTACCGTTTCGCTTTTGCCGATTTATTTTTAAAACGCGCTTTATCCTTGCTTTTGCTTGCGCTGACCGCTTTCGGTTTGTATGTTTTCGCCGCCGCGCCGCTGCTCGCACTGCATGCGGCGCACGCTCAAAACGATGTTCAAGCGATAAGCATTCTGCTGACGTTTTGGATGGCGACCGCTTTAATTTATCCGGGACTGCACCGGCTTGCCGCGTGGCTGGTTGATAAAATAATTTTGCGCCGCGCCGATTACGAAACGCTTCGAGTGGAAATTTCAACGCTCGTCGAACAGGAAAACGATACGGAAACGATTTTGCGAAAAGTTTGCGAAAAGCTCGCGGCGAATCTGACGGCAAATGCGGCTTGGGCGGAAGTTTCGGACGAGAATTTTTCGCCGATTGATTACACGCCGAGCGACGCGAAGGTTTTCGTGCCGACGGTCGAGCCGCCGTTTTATAAAATTCATCTAAAGAATTTCGCGGGCGGACGGCATCTGCTCTCCGGCGAAATCGAGATGCTCGAAGCGATTGCTTTTTTGACCGCCAGACGCATTGACGCTCTGCGCGTCAGCGACGAGCGTTACCGGCGCGAAATCCGCGAACGCGAATTTTCGCGTCTGGCGACCGAAGCGCAGCTAACCGCGCTTCGCGCTCAAATCAATCCGCATTTTCTTTTTAACGCGCTGACGACCATCGGTTATTTGATTCAAACCGCGCCCGAACGAGCGTTTGAAACTTTGATGAAATTAACTTCTCTGCTGCGCCGCGTTCTCAAACAGGGCGGCGAATTTTCCACGCTCGGCGAAGAAATAAAACTGATCGAATCGTATCTGGAAATCGAACGCGCACGCTTTGAAGAACGGCTCGAAGTGGAAATTGACATCGTCAAAGATTTAGAGACGATGCGCGTTCCGGCTTTGATTTTGCAGCCGCTCGTCGAAAACGCCGTCAAACACGGCATCACGAAATCGAAACTCGGCGGCAAGATTAAAATCTCCGCCAATCTGGAAAACGCGGGCGGTAAAATTTTTCTAAACTTAAAAGTTTTTGACACGGGCGCGAACGCCGAAAACTTTTCATCAAACGCGCGAAAAGGCGTTGGCTTGAGCAACGTCGAACAGCGTTTGCGAAATTATTACGGCGACGCGGCGATTTTGAAAATCGAAAGCAGCGTCGGCAATGGAACAACGGCGGAAATCAAATTACCGATTACAAAATCGGAAACACGATTCTAACGCGGAATGCGGAATTAAAAAATTCTTCCATTCCGCACTCCGCACTCAAGATTATGCACACTTGGAAACTCGAAATCGAATACGAAGGCACACGCTATCGCGGCTGGCAAATCCAGCACAACGCAAACACCGTGCAGGGCGAACTGCAAAAAGCGGCTTATCAATTATTTTCCGGCAAGGCGGAAATCGGCGGCGCGGGCAGAACCGACGCGGGCGTTCACGCCGTTCAGCAATTCGCGCATTTGCGCGTTTCCGATTTGACGGCGAATATTACGCCGCGTCAAATTCAATTCGGCTTTAACGACCTTTTGCCGCACGACATCAACATCAAACGAGTTCTAAACGCGCCGGAAAATTTCGATGCCCGCCGCGATGCCGTTCAGCGTTTTTATCTTTACCAAATCTCGACGCGCCGCACGGCTTTCGCCAAAAATTTCGTGTGGTGGATTAAAGACGATTTGAAAACCGCCTCGATGAAGGAAGCCGCCGAATTGCTCGTCGGCAAACATAATTTTCAATCGTTCTGCGAAACGGACGAAACAAACCGGAAACAATCCACGCTCGTCAAAGTCGAACAGGCAAACATTTTTACCGACGGCGATTTGATTTGTTTCCGCATCGGCGCAGGTCATTTTTTGTGGAAAATGGTCAGAAGAATCGTCGGAATGCTCGCCGAAGTCGGACGCGGCAACGCTTCGGTTTCAGACTTTGAAAGATTGCTGAAATTTCAATCAAACGCCGCCGCGAAATTTACCGCGCCGCCGTCGGGTTTATTTTTGGAAAAAGTTTTGTATAAAGGCGACGCGCCGCCGATTGAAAACAAATCTCTGTTTCCGATTTCATAGACGGATTTGAAATAGACTATAATTTATGACAAATTCAAATTAACAGGTTTTTTACGAAAAATTATGGCAGGAGCTATCGAAAAAATGTTTAAAGTCACGGCGGAAGCCGCGCAGGGAACAGTCGCTTTTGAAGCGGAAGAAGGCAGAAAACTCGTTTTGTGTCTGGAAGACAACGGCGTTGATATTTTGCATCGCTGCGGCGGAAACGCCAAATGCACGACTTGCCGCGTCGAAATCTTAGCGGGCGATCCGGGCGAAATCGGCGAAGCGGAAAAAGCGATTCTCGCTACGAAAACCGATTTAAACGACCACACGCGCCTTTCGTGTCAGGTGCGTTTGATGGACGATTTGCACGTTAAAGTCGTGCGTCAGGCAAGCGTCGAAGGCATTGACGCGGGCGGACGACCGGCGGAATAAAAAGGTAAAAGTAAAAAGGCAAAAGTAAAATCTTTTGTTTTGGAAATTGAACATTCGCAAACCGCGAATGTTTTAGACAAGGAAGGGACAAGGAGAAAATAAAATTATGGCAGATACAGCGAAAGATCAGAAATATCCATTTGAATTACCCGCGCTCGAATACGATTACGACGCGCTCGAATCAACGATTGATGCCGAAACGATGAAACTGCATCACGACAAACATCATCAGGCTTACGTTGATAAATTAAACGAAGCCGTCGGCAAAAACAGCGATTTGCAGAACAAAAAACTGTCGGAAATTTTGTCTGATTTGAATTCCGTGCCGGAAGATATTCGTTCGGCGGTTCGCAACAACGGCGGCGGACACATCAATCATTCGATGTTTTGGACGATTATGAGCGCGGACGGCGGCGAGCCTTCGGGCGATTTGGCGACGGCGATTGATGATGCGTTCGGCTCGTTCGACGATTTCAAAACGAAATTTAACGACGCGGGCGCGAAACAATTCGGTTCGGGTTGGGTTTTCGTAACCGTCGGCAGCGGCGGCAAACTCGAAATCGGTTCGATGCCGAATCAGGACACGCCTTTTCACAAAGGAGTCGAACCGCTGATGGGCAACGACGTTTGGGAACACGCTTATTATCTGACTTACAAAAACAAACGACCCGATTATCTTAAAGCGTGGTGGGACGTTGCCGATTGGGACGCGATTGCCGAGCGTTACGAAAAATTGCGCGGTTAAACGATAAGAAAGAATAGTCGTAAAAAGACGCGAAATTCGCAAAAAGAAAACTTTAAAAATTCTTTTTGCGAATTTCGCGTCTTTTTACGACTATCGCTTTTTTTTGATTATTCTGAATCGGCTTTAATGATTGCCGTAACGCTTTTCGCCCGCTTTAATTTCTACATCAAGACGATTTTGCGGCGGCGGCAAAGGACAAGTCGCAAACGATGTGAACGCGCACGGCGGATTTTCGGCGCGGTTAAAATCAAGCACGACTTTTCCGTTGACGGGTTTTTCGGCGTAAAGAAAACGTCCCGCGCCGTAAGTTTCGCTTCGGCTCGAAGCGTCGCGGAAAATGATAAAAAGTTTGTCGTCTTCCTCGACCGGCTGAAGCGAATAATCTTTTCCCTTTAATTTAAATTTCAAAACGCCCGGACTTTGCATCTTGAAATTTCCGCCGAGAACATTCGGAATCAAAACTTCCTTCGGCGCGTCAAACGCTTCAAATTTTGCCGTAACTTTGTAATTTTCATCAATCGGAAACCAATGCAAGCCTTTGAAATTTAATCGCTCTTTATTGCTTTTATCTTTCAAACGAATGCCGAAACGGTCTTCGCGCTTGATTAAATAAAACGTCTGACTTCCCGTTTGAATAACGGTCGGTTTTCCTTTTTCGTCGGACGCGAGTTCAATCGTCGAAATCTTTTTTCCGTCGTTCAAAGCCTCAACGCCGTCTTCAACTTTCAAAGTCGCCGCGCCGTTTTGAAAATTTATCTCGCCGAATTTACCTTGAAAGTTTTCGGTTAATCGAACGTCGAAGCCCGAACCTGCGCCGATTGTATTGATGCCGTCCTTCAACCAAAAAAGTCCGGCGACGGTCAGCCAACCGTCTTCGCTTTTCAATTCGGTTTCGTGGTCGCCACGCCATTTTTCGACTTCCTTGACATACGCCGTTTGAGCGTTTGCAAAAGTCGGGGAAATAAAAATCGCCCAGATAAAAATGATGAAACTTCTTTTCATTTTCATAATCTTTTAATACTTCGGAACGCTCGCGTCAACTTCGTCCGACCAAGCCGTGATGCCGCCTTTTAAATTTAAAAGTTTTCCTTTGTAGCCGTTTTCCTGCAACGCGGCAATTGCTTTCGCGCTGCGTCCGCCGGCTTTGCAGTGGATGATTGCGGTGCGCGACTGGTCAATTTCTTTGGCGCGATTGATGACTTCGTTGAGCGGAATCAGTTTCGTGTTCGGAATTTTGGCGATTTCGTATTCGTGCGGTTCGCGCACATCAATAATTTGCGTTTCGGGATTATTTTCGATTAAATCTTTTAATTCCGTTACGGTGATTTCTTCCAAAACCGGAGTTTCCGTCGGCAGATTCAAGCCGCAGAATTCCTCGTAATCAATTAACTCTTTGATTGTCGGATGCGTTCCGCAAATCGGGCAATCGGGATTTTTCTTTAATTTCAATTCACGGAATTTCATTTTCCACGCATCAAATAAAAGCAAACGATTTAACAAAATTCCTTCCGCGCCCAAGATTACTTTGATAACTTCGTTCGCCTGAATTGTGCCGACGATTCCGGGCAGAACGCCCAACACGCCGCCTTCGGCGCACGATGGAACAAGTCCGGGCGGCGGCGGTTCGGGATAAAGACAGCGGTAACACGCGCCTTTTTCAGCCCAGAAAACGCTCGCCTGACCTTCAAAACGAAAAATCGAGCCATAGACATTCGGTTTTCCCGTTAAAACCGAAGCATCGTTGACTAAATATCTGGTTGGAAAATTGTCTGTGCCGTCCACGACGACATCGAAATCTTTGAATAATTCGAGTGCGTTTTCGCTCGTCAGACGAGTTTCGTGCGCTTCGATTTTCACGTTCGGATTGATGTCCGAAAGTCTGTCTTTCGCCGATTCGATTTTCGGTCGCCCGACATCTTTCGTGCCGTGAATAATCTGGCGTTGGAGATTCGATTCGTCCACGACATCGAAATCAACTAACCCTAAAGTCCCGATTCCCGCCGCCGCCAAATACAAGCCCAAAGGCGAACCCAGACCGCCCGTGCCGATCATCAAAACCCGCGCCGCTTTTAATTTGCGCTGACCTTCCAAACCGACTTCGGGCAAAATCAAATGCCGCGAATACCGCGCGTATTCTTCCGTCGAAAGCGTCGGCAAATCTTGCATCGCCTTCGCTTCCGCCGCCAAATTTCCGCCCGCGATTGACGGCACAATCATAATTTCGCCGCCGTCTTTGACTTCGGTTTCGAGTCCATCCAAATCTCGAATATCTTCGTCGCCAACATAAACATTAACGAAATTCCGTAAATTTCCCGCGTCGTTATAAAGATGCTTTTTCAAATCCGCAAACTGCGTCGTCAAAGCATTTAACGCTTTACCCGCCGTTTTCGCTTCGACTTCAACTTCCGATTTTCCGTCCGCGAACTGCCGCAAAGGTGTCGGAATTACGATAGTTACTGCCATAAAATTATTGCTCCTTTTTTATCTCTTCCTCGTTAAATTTCGAGCGGTCGTTTTCCATTTCCCACGAACGCAAATCCGCCGATTTTCCCTTCAAAACCGAAACAATCACATACGACCAAACCGGCAGCGCGTGGTCTAAATCGAATTGCGACGGAATTGCCGGATGGTCTGGATGCGAATGGTAATTGCCCACGACATCGAGTTTTTTTTCACGCGCGTAACGCTCGCCGCGCAGCAAATCCTGCGGCGTGATTAAACTGCGGTTGTGTTTCGCTTCCGCTTCCCGCGCGTTTTCAATCGGGAAAATTTCCGCGACCGATTTTACGCCTTGTTCGTCAAATCGTCCGATGAGCAATCCGCAACACTCGTTTGGAAAAGTGCTTTCACCGTGTTTTTTTATTTCTGAAATTTGTATTTCGTTTAGTGAAATCACTTTTAAACTCCGCTTCTTTAAAAAATACTAATTCGCGTCCCAAAAATTTTCGCTCAGATATTTTGCGCCGCCGTCGCACAAAACGGTTACAATGACGGCTTTTTTATCTAAATTTTTTGCTAAACGAATCGCCGCAAACACATTCGCGCCCGCGCTTACGCCAACGAACAAACCTTCTTCACGCGCCAATTTTCGCGTCATTTCCTGCGCGTCTTCGGTAGCGACTTCTACGTTTTCATCAGCCAAATTCGCGTCGTAAATTCCCGGCACAATCGCCGTCTCCAAATGCTTCATTCCTTCAAGTCCGTGAAGCGGCGAATCGGGCTGCATCGAAATCGCTTGAATTTTCGGGTTAAATTCTTTTAATCTTCGCGCCGTTCCGACGAAAGTTCCGGTCGTTCCCAAACCCGCGAGAAAATGCGTGATTCGCCCGTCTGTCTGCTGCCAAATTTCCGGCGCGGTCGTTTCGTAATGCGCCCGCCAATTCGCTTCGTTGTTGTATTGGTCGGGATAAAAATATCGTTCTGGAAATTCGGCAGCGAGTTTTTTGGCGACGATTTGCGCTCCGTCCGTTCCCTGCATTTGGTCGGTTTCGATGATTTCCGCGCCGTAAATTTTCAAGATTAGCTTTCGTTCGACGCTGGCATTCTTGGGCAGACAAAGCGTAACTTCATAGCCGCGAGCCGCGCCAATCATCGCGTAAGCGATTCCCGTATTTCCGCTCGTCGCATCTAAAATCTTTTTGCCTTTGTGCAGCTTTCCTTCGCGTTCGCCTGATAAAATCATCGCCAAAGCCGCGCGGTCTTTGACCGAACCGCCCGGATTTAAATGTTCGGCTTTCGCGTAAATCTCAATGCCTTCCGGCAAATCGCCGACCGTGCGGCGCAGACGAATCAAAGGTGTGTTGCCGACTGCTGTTTCGACAGACAATTTTGAGATTTCGGTTGCCTGAAAGTCCAATTCTGTTTTCGCTTCTCTTTTCGCCGTTTCCATTTTCTCTTTTCGCCGAAAAAAATAGGTCGTGAAAAATTTCTTTGAAGAAGTTCACGACCGACCGCATCCTTTTGATTTTAGCGATTTATTTTCAATTGATTTTTTAATCGCTTATCTCAGCCGTTCGCGCCGCTTTCGCGCATTGACAACAACAAAATTGCTCGACCGGCTGATATTTACGCATTTTTGAATCTTTACAAAAAAGTCTATATTCTGAATTTAAGAAATCCCCAATTGCTTTGTCAAATGCTTTCCGGGAAATTTGAAGAAGCGACAGTTTGTCGGACGAAGTGGTAAAATGATTTTGTAGAACCGGAATGTTTTTATGATTGAAGAAAAAGTTTTAATCGAAAAGTTTGTCAGTAAAAAGAAAAAGGAACGTCTGAAAAAACCCGACTGGCTGAAAATCCGCGTCGGCGACCCGACGAATCAGAACGCGGTTTTGAAATTGATTGACGGTTTGAATCTGCACACGGTTTGTCAGGAAGCGCGTTGCCCGAATATTTTTGAATGTTGGACGGACAAAACCGCGACGTTTATGCTCGGCGGCGACACCTGCACGCGCCACTGCGGATTTTGCGCCGTCAACAAAGGCGTGCCAATGAATTTAGACCCGCTTGAACCGACGCACGTCGCCGAAGCGGTCGCGCATCTCGGACTTGAACACGCCGTTATCACATCAGTCAATCGTGATGATTTGCCCGACGGCGGCGCGGCGCATTGGGCGGAAACGATTCGCAAAGTTCACGCGCATAATCCGACGTGCCGCGTCGAAGTTTTGATTCCCGATTTTAACGGCGATGAAGACGCTTTAAATACTGTTTTAAATGCGCGTCCAGAAGTTTTGAATCACAACACGGAAACCATCGCGCGACTTTATCGCCGCGTTCGTCCCGACGCAAATTATCAGCAGACTTTAACCTTGCTCGAACGCGCCGCATTTTACCGCGATACGCAGTTTCCGCGAATGAAAACGAAAAGCGGAATTATGGCGGGCTTGGGCGAAACATTTGAAGAAGTCGTCGAATTGATGAAAGATTTGCGAAGCGTTTCCTGCGATATTATGACCATCGGGCAATATTTGCAGCCTTATGAAAGACGTTTGCCGGTCGAACGCTACGTTACGCCCGAAGAATTTGCCGAATGGAAACAGATCGGTTTGAGTTTGGGATTCAAGCACGTCGAATCTTCGCCTTTAACCAGAAGTTCGTATCACGCGCGGCAGCAAAGCGAATCGGACGAGCAAAGTCTGATTTAGTATTTTTGGCGAAGCAACAATATAATTCCGTGAAAATTCTCGAAACCGAACGCACGATTCTTCGTGAAGTTACAACCGACGATGCCGAATTTATTCTCGGTTTATTAAACGAGTCGTCATTTATAAAATATATCGGCGACCGAAATGTGCGAACAATCCGGCAAGCGCGGGAATATATCGAAAGCCGTTTTACGGAAAGCTATAAACAATTCGGCTTCGGAATGTGGGCGGTCGAATTGAAGGAAATTAATCAAACGGTTGGAATTTGCGGATTCGTCAAACGCGATTCTTTGCCTGACGCGGACATCGGTTTTGCGTTTACACCGCAGTTCGAGCGCAAAGGTTTTGGCTTTGAAACAGCCGCCGCCGTGCTGCGCTACGGCAGAGATAATTTAAATCTCCGGCGCGTTCTCGCCATCACTTCGCAGGAAAACGAAAGTTCGATAAAACTTCTCGAAAAGCTGGGTTTCAAATTCGAGCGTTTGATTGAAATGCCGAACGACGCGGAAAAACTCAAATTATTTTCGTCGGAAGTTTAATAAATTTATGAAATTATTTTGTTCGATTTTTCTGCTGATAATCATAATGTCCGCCGATTTGTTCGCGGGCGATTTTGCAAATCTGAATTTTATCGGCTTTTCCAAAGACGGGAAATTTCTGGCGTTTGAAGAATACGGCACGACCGACGGCGCGGGCTTTCCGTATTCGAATATTTACTTTATCAACGTCGAGAGTAATTCCTACGCCGCCGCTCCCGTAAATATTCGGATTGAAAAAGAATCGGCGACCGAAGCGCAGGCGCGAAGCAAAGCGAAGTTCGCCGCCGCGAAAAATCTTCAATCATTCAAAATCACCGCAGGCAACACGGGAACGCACGCCGTTTCGCATCTTTTGAATGATTTGAGTTTTTATCAGGAATCGCCGGGCGCGATTGATACGGCTCACTTTGCCGGGATTGTTGCTTCGGCAAATTATCGCAAAGGCGATTACGAATTATCGCTCAAACCGATTTTAACCGAAACAAAAGACTGCAAAGTTTTCGAGCGCGAAACTTACAAAATGGAGTTGACTCTCCGCGACAACGAAAACAAAACGACGCGCGTTTTGCAGAAAGATGCGGATTTGCCGAAAACGAGAGGCTGCGCGACCGATTACGCGATTCAAGAAGTTTATTTATATGAAAATCACATCGCCGCGTTCCTCAATGTTTTCTCGCCCGGTTTTGAAGGCGACGATATGCGCTTTATGGTCGTCAGCGGAAAGCTAAATTAGCAGATAAATCTTTAAAACGGCTTTAGCCAAGAGTTTTAACCGGCGATTTTTTGCCTAATAAATTTAATGAAATTCCTTGAAGTCTATTGCTTTTATACAATTTGTTCGGCTATTCTAAACAAACCAAGAAATCTCGGAGGTAAAATTTAATGAATTCACATCGCTTCGTTAAAGGCTTTTTCTGCCTATTGACGACTTTTATTTTATTAACTTTGGCGACCACGCCGCTGCGCGTCTCGGCGCAGACGGTGGCGGCTGAAAAAGTTACGTCGGTCGAAGGCATCACCGAATACAAATTGCCGAACGGCTTGCGCGTTTTGCTTTTTCCCGACCAGACAAAACAAACCACGACAGTCAATATGACATATCTCGTCGGCTCGCGGTTTGAGAATTACGGCGAAACCGGAATGGCGCATTTGCTCGAACATATGGTTTTCAAAGGCACGCCGAATCACAAAAATATTCCCGCCGAACTCACCTCGCACGGAGCGCGTCCGAACGGTTCGACTTCCTATGACCGCACGAATTATTTCGAGACGTTTGCCTCGTCGGACGAAAATCTGAATTGGGCTTTAGACCTCGAAGCCGACCGAATGATCAATTCCTACATCGCCAGAAAAGATTTAGATTCGGAATTCTCCGTCGTTCGCAACGAACTCGAATCGGGCGAAAACAATCCTTTCAGCGTTCTTTTGCAGAAAACGATAGCGACCGCATACGAGTGGCACAATTACGGCAAAGACACAATCGGCGCGCGTTCGGATGTCGAAAGCGTGCCGATTGATCGTCTTCAGGCTTTTTATCACAAATACTATCAGCCGGACAACGTGGTTCTGCTCGTCGCCGGAAAATTCGACGAAGCGAAAACTTTGGATTTGGTGAAAAAATATTTCGGAGTGATTCCGAAACCGGAAAGAGTTTTGCCGCCGAACTATACAATCGAGCCGACGCAGGACGGCGAGCGGCAAGTTACGATTCGTCGCGTCGGCGATACGCAATTTATCTTAGCCGGTTATCACGTCGCGCCCGGCTCGCACCCGGATAATGCCGCGCTCGACATATTAACTTCGATTTTGACCGATACGCCGTCGGGCAGACTTTACAAAAATCTGGTTGAAACGAAAAAGGCGAGTCAGGTTTTCGGCTTCGGATTTTCTTTGAAAGAACCGAGTTTTAATGTCTTTGTCGCCGAACTTCGCAAGGAAGATTCTCTTGATGCGGCACGCGACGCGATGCTTGACACAATCGAGAACGCCGCGAAAACTCCGCCGACCAAAGAAGAAGTCGAACGGGCGAAAACTGCGGCACTTAAAGACATCGAACTCAGCTTAAATGACCCGAACCGCGTCGGTTTGGGCTTGAGCGAATACATCGCGCAAGGCGATTGGCGATTGTTTTTCCTGAACCGCGACCGTCTGAAAAAAGTTACGCCGGAAGACGTTTTGCGAGTCGCGCAAAAATATCTGAAACAATCGAACCGAACGCTCGGAATGTTTGTTCCGACGACGAAACCGGATCGCGCCGAGATTCCGAACGTCAGCAACGCGGAAATCGCGGCGATGGTCAAAGATTACAAAGGCGACGCGATGATCGCGCAGGGCGAAGTTTTCGATCCTTCGCCGACGAATATCGAATCGCGCGTCAAGCGCACGAAAATCGGCGGTCTCGACGTTGCGCTGCTGCCGAAGAAAAATCGCGGAGAGTCGGTCGTAGCGAATTTAACTTTGCGTTTCGGCGACGAAAAAACTTTGATGAACCGCGCCGATGCCGCGCAGTTTGCCGGACAGCTTTTACAGCGCGGAACGGCAAAACACACGCGCCAGCAAATACAAGACGAATTCGATAAATTGAAGGCGCGAGTAAATATTTTCGGCGGCGCGACGAGTGCGAGTGTTTCAATCGAAACGACGCGCCAAAACTTGCCTGCGGTAATGCGTCTGGTCGGCGAAATTTTGCGCGAACCAACTTTTCCGCAAAGCGAATTCGATCAACTCAAACAGGAAACTTTAACGCAAATCGAAAGTCAAAAAAGCGAGCCGACGGCAATCGCTTTCACGGAGTTGAACCGGGTTTTTAATATTTACCCGAAAGGTCATCCGTTTTACTCAGGCACGATGGAAGAAGAAATCGCCGATACGAAAGCCGTAACGCTCGACGACGTAAAGCAGTTTTATAAAGATTTCTACGGCGCGTCAAACGGGCAATTAACCGTCGTCGGCGATTTTGACGCGCCGGAAATTTCGACTTTGACGCAGGAAATTTTCGGCAGTTGGAAAAGTCCGCAGCCTTATACGCGCATCAAAAGCGAATATCGCGCGATTGCGCCGGTTAACAAATCGTTTGAAACGCCGGACAAGGCAAATGCTTTTTTCGTGGCGCGGCTTAATTTGAAAGTGCGCGACGATAATCCTGATTTTCCCGCGCTCGTTCTGGGCAATTATATGCTCGGCGGCGGATTTCTCAATTCGCGTCTGGCAACCAGAATTCGCCAGAAAGAAGGTTTGAGTTACGGTGTCGGCTCGAATTTTAGCGCGAGTCCGCTCGATGAATCGGGTTCGTTTTTCGCCAACGCGATTTACGCGCCGGAAAATGCGGAAAAACTCGAAATCGCTTTTAAAGATGAAATCAAAAAAGCGACGACCGAAGGTTTTACGGCGGAAGAAATCGAAGCGGCGAAAAAAGGCTGGGTGCAAAGCAGACAGCTTTCACGCGCCCAAGACCGCGAATTGGCAAGCCGTTTGAATAGTTATCTTTTCTACAACCGCACGATTGCTTGGGATGCCGAACTCGAAAGCAAAGTTCAAGCCTTAACGCCGGAGCAAATCAACGCGGCGATGCAAAAATATCTCACGCCGGAAAATATCACGATTATCAAGGCGGGAGATTTCGCAAAGTCGAAGGAAAAAATGAAAACCGTTCAATAAAAAAGCCAAATGATAAAAGCGAAAAGGCAAAAGTCAGAAAGTTTTTTTTCGACTTTTGCCTTTTTGTCATCAAAGGCGAAAGCTCAAATCAAATTATTTATGATAAAATTTTCGTTGACGACACGATGGAAACTAAACAATCGGATGATAAGTTGATGGAGAAATACGGCAAGCGCGTTCAGCGTTGCTACGGCTGTTTTATTCCATATCATTTGAAAGATATGTGGCTCGGCGAAGATGTCAGTTATTATTGCGAAAACTGCAAAGACGATTCGATGTTTCACTTTGACGCTTTTTCAAAACTGCTCGATAGAGCGAAACTGCGCGAAGGCGAGGAAGAACATCACCATTGATTTTCGATGAAACCGATTACGCTTTACATTGAAACTTACGACGGAACAAAAAACATTCCGCTTAACGATGAAATCTCCATCGGACGCACCGATGCCGCAACAATCGTTCTTGCCGACACGGGACTTTCACGATTGAACACGACATTTTTCCGCGACGAAGATTTGGTTTTCGTTGTTGACGAAAATTCGACGAACGGAACTTTCGTCAACAACGAACGAATTTCCGGCAAGCCGCGTCAAGTGTTCAGCGGCGACAAAATTAAAATCGGCACCGAAACGCGAATTCGAGTCGAAATCGGTCAGCCGGCAACTGCCAGCCGTCAGCCGGTCGCTGTTGAAACCATTAGTGAACGACAAGCAGCAAACAGCGAACAGCAAACAGCTAATAAACCGGCACAGCCGCTGTCTCAAACTCCAAATCCCAAATCCGGTGCGCCGCCGATGCTTATAATTATCTCGGTCGGCTCGACGCTTTTAATAGCTTTTTTCGGCATCGCCGCGTATCTCATCGCCAGCCGCTACGAAACAAGCGGGACAAATCCAAAAGGCAGCATCCAGACGAGAATTATCGCTTCCGCCGCAATTCCGATTCGCGTCGTTGACCCGCTCGGCGGCGAAGCACCTGAGGGGGACGTGGATTTAATGGAATTCTGGGAAGCCAACGAAGCCGAACTCGACATAAATAAAGTGCAAGCTGTTACCGGAACGAATCCGACCACAGGGCTTAATCTAGCCGTCTCGATTGATTTCGTCAAACAGCAAATCGCCAAGGCAAACGAGAAACGCAACGCGCCGACCGGACTTGTTTCGGTCAATATTCCGGCTGAACTCGGCGGCGGGCGCGGCATCTACAAACAAATTGCGAAAATCAAGGAAATGGGTTTTAACATCAACAACCTGCCGCACGATTTTGCCGACCTCGCCAAGAAAAGAATGAAGGGCGATTTGATTGAACTGCCAGCCGCGACGCAATTTTTCTATCTCGATGTCGGCGGCAGCGCGGACGAATCGCCGTTTATGCAGTTTGACCCGAACACGCGCCAGAAAACTCCATACGCGCCCGGAAGCGAAGGCTATCAGGCACTCGCCACTTTAGCGGCGAATTTCGACGGGCAGAAATACGATTTAAACGACGGCGCAAACCGCCGCCAAATGAAGATTCGCCTTTTGAGAATGTTTCACCCGTCGGCTCTGAAAATTTTGAACGAACTCGGCAGCGCGTATTTTCAAAAATTCGGACGACCGCTCAAAGTTACATCATTGACGCGCTCGCTCGAATATCAATACGAATTGACGAAAAGCAACTCGAACGCTTTCAAAGGCGCGACTCCGCCGCATACGACCGGCTGCACTTTCGACCTCGCTTATCTGCAAATGACGGCTGAAGAACAAAATTTCGTGATGGCGAAACTCGCCGAATTTGAAAGTCGCGGCTCGTCCGATTCGCTGCGCGAAGTCGGCGTTGCGCCGTGCATACACACCTTCGTCTATCCGGACGGCAAACCTCCACAAGGAGTCGCAAGTCTAATTTCTCTGGACTTTGGACTTTATAACTTCGACTTCTTAAAATCAATTTATGGCGAAAACGGAAACTGATTTATCCACACAAAAAAAACAAACCTTAACCGGCTTGGCGCGAAAACTCGGCAAACTTCCCAATGATAAAAAAATCGTCGCGCTGGAGATGAGCGCGTCTTTGGCGGGCGTTTCTTTGCGCGTCAGCCGCGAGTTTGTTGAAGCCGTGCCGAAAGCGGCGAAAATTTTATCAGCCGACGACATTCGCCATTGGGCGGAGATGGGCAGACGCATTGCGATGGGAGATGCTGATTCGGGCGCGAAGTTTTTCACGGGCGGCGTGAGTGAATTAAAAAAAATGCCCGACGCGGCGCGTTCGTTTGTTTTTCAAATCTGCACGCGGCAACTCGTTTTGTCGAGTTCGATTGCGCTGGAAACTTTTAACTTGATTCCGACGCTTGCTAAAGAAATCGGCGACGATAAACTTTTCACGGACATCTTAAGACTCGCTTCGGAAATCGCTAATCGCTCGGCAAAACACAGCGCGGATTTCCTGCAAAAAACTCCGCGCGTCGCCGAAGCATTGAAAAAGTTTGGCGACGACAAATCGAAAGTCGCCGAATCGGTTATCGCTCTCGCCGCCCATTTCGCCAATCGAACCGGCGGAATGACGGCGGATTTATGGCAGATTGCGCCCGCCGCGCTCGAAAAACTTTCCGCCGCGCAAGCGATTCGTCTGACAAAACGAGCGTCGGAATTTTTAGAATTCGGCGGCAGCGTAACGCTTCATTTTGTTAGTTCCGGCGGCGACGTTCTGCGCCGTGTGCCGCAAGGTTTCGACGATTGGCGCGAAGTTTTATTGATAATCGCTCGCAGCGGAAACGCGATTTTAATTTCGTTCATTCGCTCCAGCCCGAAGTTTTTCGCGCAAATATCGAGCGCGTCTTTCAGCCGAAAATCTTCCGCCGAACGCAGTGAAGCAATCGCCGGAACAGCGCGGAAAATTTTACAGCTAACAAAACAAATTGCCGAAATTGATTCGGAATCTGCGCTCGCCGCGTTTCGTTCGAGCGCGTCCGCGCTGCAAAAAGTTTCGCTTCTGCAATTTGAAGAATGGGTTGCGGCGGGTTTGGAGAAAAATAAAAACGAAACGGCAAAGGCGCGAAAAAGTTACTTCGCGCTCGAAACCAGAAACAGCAACGCGCTTTTGCAGGAATCTCAGGAAGGCTTGCCGCTTGAAAACGTACAGACGATTTTACGAATTTACGTTGAAGGTTTGACGGGAAAAGAAATCGAAATCGCGCCGCTCGCGGCGATGCCGCAGGAATCGCGCATCAGCGATGGCAAGACGATTTATCTGCCGTCGAACGTCAACGAATTTAACAGCGACGAGATGGATTTTCGCCTCTACAAAGTTCTCGCGGCGCACGGCGCGGGACAAATCGAATTCGGAACTTACGAACAAGATTCCGCCGATTTAAAAGCCGCGTTCGCCGAGCTTTCGGAAATTTACGAAGCGACCGCCGAACAAACCGACGCATTTTCTCTCGCCGGTTATATCGAAGACGTTCAAAAAGGCGAACGGGCTTTGAGCGAAGCGGAAACGCGAGCCGAATTAAAAAAACGTCGAAAAATTTTGCCGGTAAATTCCGATTACAAAACCGTTTTGCAGGTTTTTCCCGAACCGACTTTGGCGAAGAAAATTTTCGGCACGATGGAAAACGCGCGGATTGACAATCGCCTGCGACAGACTTATCGCGGGCTTCGCAAAGATTTGGATTTGATGCAAAAATTCTTGCGCGAAAAGCGACCTTACATTTTCGATTTGCCGATGCATCAAGTGCCGTTTGAACTGCTGTTTCAAATAACTTTATGCGGCGGCGCAACCGACGATGCCAGACAATTTTACGGACAAATCGCGTCGGAAATCGAAACGGTTATCGCTTCTTATTTGTCAGAAAACTCGGCGACGGTTGCTGATGCGCTGATGGCGACGAGCCGCGTTTATACGCTTTTCCAAAACATCGCGGCGGAACAGCAATCCGAATCGAACGAGCAGAACGAAGACGAAAAAGGCGATTACGCTTACGAAGACAAAAGCGCGTCCGAATCGGTTTTAGAATCGCAAATCAAGCGCGAGCCGAAGCCGAAAAAAGCGGAGGACGCGAGCGATTTATTCAATGCGTGGAACTCGAATGATGACGACGATGGCGAGCCGGACGACCTTCAAGGCGCGGAAGCGTGGGCGCACAACGAAATGCCCGAACAGCCTTTGGAAGCCGGCGACGCGGCTTTCGCGTATGACGAATGGGACAAAGATTTATCGGATTTCCGCACCGATTGGTGTCGCGTCATTGAGAAAAAAGTTCGGCAGGGCGATAGGAATTTTGTCGAACTCGCGCGTTCGCGTTATCGCGGTCAGATTTCTTCGATTCGCCATCAGTTTCAACTGATGAAGCCGGAAAATCTCACAAAAATAAACCGCGAATTAGACGGCGAAGATTACGATTTAAATGCGCTCGTGGATTACGTCATTGACAAACGCGCCGACGGTCAGCAGTCGGAAAGAATCTACACGAAACGCTTGAGAAAACAGCGTGATGTCGCCGTTTCGATTTTGCTCGACCAATCTTCCTCGACGGCGCGGACAATTACCAGAAATCCGCTTCAGCCATACACGCATCCCGGAAGAAGAATTATCGAAATCGAAAAGGAAGGCTTGGTTTTAATGAGCGAAGCCCTCGAAGCCGTCGGCGACGTTTATTCGATAAACGGTTTCACTTCCGAAGGTCGGCGCAACGTAAAATTTTACGTCGTCAAAGATTTCGACGAAAAATATTCCGAAGATATTGAAAGACGAATCGGCGGAATCACTTTCCAAAACAACACGAGATTAGGCGCGGCAATTCGCCACGCGGCGGCAAAACTCCTGCGGCAAGATTCGCGCACGAAACTTTTAATAATCCTCACTGACGGCAGACCTTACGACCACGATTACGGCGACGCGCGTTACGCCCGCGAAGACGTGCGCGAAGCCTTGACCGAAGCCAAACAAAGCGGCATCACACCGTTCTGCATCACGGTTGACCGCGATTCGGAATACGAATTAAAAGATTTATACGGCGATGTCGGCTACACTATTATTGACGACGTTTTGAGTTTGCCGGAGCGAATGCCGAATATCTACCGGCGTTTGACCAGCTAAAATTTTATCGAACTCTGCAATTTCTGTTATAATTTCGACGTTATGAAACTTGAAGATTATTTTGATTTTTTCGCCGCCGATGACATTCGTATTAAGGGAACGCGCATCGGCATCGAATCAGTGCTTTACGATTACGTCTATCGTAATCAAACGGCGGAACGCATTAGCGAAAATTTTCCGAGCCTGAAAATCGAGCAGGTCTACGCCGTAATACTTTACTATCTCAACAATCGTGAAGAAATTGAAAAATATCTGCTTGATTGGCTGAGTTTCAGCAAAGAAATGCGTGAGAATCAAGCCGCTAATCCGCCGCCCGTTATTCTGCGTCTGCAAAAAGTTAAAGAAGAAAAAACCTTGCTCGCCGCTTAAATTACGATGAGTAAAATTCGCTATCTGCTGGACGAAAACGTCAATCCGATTCTGCGTTTCTCGCTTCTCGCCAGCGACGCGAATCTGACGGTCTGGCAAGTCGGCATTCTCGGCGCACCCGAATACGGCACGCTCGACCCCGAAATTTTAATTTGGTGCGAAGACAACGGCTTTATTTTGGTAACGCATAATCGAAAATCAATGCCGGTTCATCTTGCCGAACATTTAGCAAAAGGCAGACGCGCCAACGGCATTCTAACTTTAAGCGAAAATATGAGCGTCGGCGAAACGGTTGATGAACTCGTCCTAATTGCTTCAGCTTCGGAACTGGAAGAATATCAAAACCTGATTCTATATTTGCCGATTAGCTGATTTATCCGGCGCGTGTCGGCTATGCGATTATTGACGACGTTTTGAGTTTGCCGGAGCGAATGCCGAATATTTATCGAAGATTAACAAGTTAGATTTATGATAAAATTTTCGTTATGAAAAATGAAGTTATCGAAATCAATCCCGAAAAAGTTAGCGGCTCGCCCGTTTTTGCGGGAACTCGTGTACCGATCAAAAATCTATTCGATTATCTTGAAGGCGGCGAAACTTTAGAAGATTTTCTCGAAGGTTTTCCGCCCGTTTCACGCGAACAAGCCATCGCCGTTTTAGAAATGGCGGAGAAATCTTTGATTAAGGAAGTTGCCGCGAATTGAAAATCCTGCTCGACCATAATCTCGACCGACGGCTCAAAAATCATCTGACCGAACACGAAACCGTGACGATACAAGAGCGTAATTGGGCGGATGTCTTAAACGGCGAACTGCTCACGCTTGCCGAAGAAAATAATTTTGACGTTTTGCTGACGGCGGACTCAAACATCAAATCTCAGCAAAATCTCTCGAATCGAAAAATCTCAATTTTAATTTTGCGAGCATTCAATAATCGCCTGAAAACTCACGTTGAAATGATTAACGATATTCAGGAAGCATTGGCAAAAATTAAACCGGGTGAAATCGTTGAAGTTTTTCATCCAGACGTGAAGGCAAAATTGAAATGATTCGGTCGCTGATTTTCTGAATTTGCCGTAGCGACGCGCCGAATATTTATCGAAGATTGACGAGTTAATCTATTCAAGTAAATTGTTCTTAAATAAATACTCTCGTCCTTTACAGTAAAACATCGCTACACGCCACTTATTTTTCTCCTGTAAGTTGCTTTTCAAAATTCAGAAAATCTTCATCGCTGGCAGTTTCCCAAAGAGAGATTTCCTCATCAAAATCTTCGCTGACAAACATCGTTCCTTTGCCTAAATCTGTGATTAGTTTTTTCTGCCCTTTCGGTTTTTCAATCGGTGTAACTTTCGCCGGCGGCTTGCCGTTTTCTTCCAGCACGATTTCATCGCCGTTTTTGGTCAGGGCAATTATCGTTTGAAGCGAGACATCATTGACGCTAATTGTTTTTGTCATAAAATCACCTTCCGCCGATTATAACACCGATGTTTTGTTTGCCGAAAAATTAAAGCGAACGACCGATAATTCGGATAATCGGTCGTTCGCTTCTCGCAAAAGAAATATAACTTTTAGAAACTATCTCTGCGTCAATTCCGGCGGCAACTGCTTGTCAACTGCGGGACGCGCAGGTAAATCCGCGACTTCCCACATCGTCAGGAAAATCGTGCGGGCGATGTTTTGCATTTTCACGTAATCGATTTTTTGCGGCTCGTCGCCCGGTTGATGATAATCTTCGTGAACGCCGTCGAACCAGAAGATAATCGGAATGCCGTTGAGCGCGTAGTTGAAATGGTCGCTTCGGAAAAAGAAACGATTCGGGTCTTTCGGGTCGTCGTATTTCAAATCGTAATTTAATTTGAGATACGAATCGTTGATTGATTTGGTAACTTCGCCGAGCTTTGAACTCATCATTTGCGAACCGATAACATAAACTTCGTTTGCGGCGGAAAGATTGGCGTTTTTCGGATTCGTGTCGTCCGGTTTGCGGCTGCGTCCGATCATATCAATATTGAGTTGAGCGACGACTTTTTTGATGTCAATGGTCGGATATTTGTTGAAATATTGGCTTCCCCAAAGTCCTTTTTCCTCGCCGCAATGCCAGACTAATAAAATCGAACGCTTCGGACGTTTCGCGGATTTCGCCAACGCTTCGGCGATTGAGAGAACCGAAACCGTGCCGGAGCCGTCGTCGTCCGCGCCGTTGTTTATTTTGTCTGGATTCGGCGACGAAGGACTGCTCAAACCGATGTGGTCGTAATGTGCGCCGACGGCGACCATCTCGTTTTTCAGCGTCGGGTCGCTGCCTTCCCAAACGGCGACGACGTTTTGCGTCGCGCCTTTTTCGGTTTTAGACGCGACCGTGTAACTCGCTGTTTTGCCGAGCGCAACGGTCGGAAGCGGCGCGTCGGTTTGCGACAATTTGAAAATTTCCGCGAGCGATGTGGTTGCGCCCTGAAACAAATTTTCCGCCGCGTCTCTGGAAATAATCATCGTCGGGATATTGTTTGGGTTGCGGTTTCTCGGCGAATTTGTTTGAGCGAATTTCTCGACCGTCGCTCTGCCGTGTTCGCGTGATTGCCGCTCCATTTCCCAATTTTCTTCGGTCTTCGGGCTGGCGATTATAATCAAACCCGCCGCGCCTTTCTGCCGGGCGTAATCGAACGGCAGCATCCAATCAATTCCGGCTTTTCCCAATTTGCCGGAAAATAAATCCGCCTGCGTAACGCCTTCGGGATAGAAATTTCCGCTGTAAATGACAACGGTTTTGCCCGCTACATCCACGTCTTTCAGAGCGTCTATATTTTTCGATCTTAGAAGCCAGCCGCTGCCCGCAAAGACGAGCGGCGAATCGGCGACGGTTGCCGCAACCGGATTGGAGAAAAAATCTCTGCCGTATTTTATCGTCTGCCCGCCGACCGAAAGCTGCGTCGTTTCCGCATCGGTCGAATGCAGGTCGAGCGCGATGTTTTGGAAAAATGTTCCGTCGTCGCCCGCCGGTTTAAATCCCCAATGTCTCAAATTCAGAGCGATAAATTTCGCCGTCAAATTCAGACCGCGCGAAGGCGTGTCGCGCCCTTCCATTTCGTCCGACGCGACGAAATAAAGATAATCCTTCAAACCGTCCGCCATAATTGTTTCCGCCGCTTTGCGCGATGGGGAACTCGGTTTCGTCGCGGTTTGCGCCAACGCCGACGATTGCAAAATAAACGCGAATAACAGGAAAATTGCAAGTAGATTTTTTTTCATTTTTTCTCCAAAACAAATTTAGCCACAGAGAACACAGAGTTAACAGAGCGAGTTCAAAATAATAATTCCTTCTGTGTGAACTCTGTGTTCTCTGTGGCTAATTGTTGCTGTTCTTACGCAAGGTCATTTGAAATTGTTTCGCCGACGGCGACGATTGAAATTTTATTTCGATTGGCGAGCGCGAGCATTTCCGCTTTATCGAAAATCAAAGTTTTCCGCGCCGTCAGGCACAGACAAGTCGCGCCCGCCGCAATCATCTGCTCGATTGTCGGCACGCCGACAACCGGCACGTCAAAGCGCATATCTTGATTCGGCTTGGCGACTTTGACGACCGTGAGTTTTCCCTTCGCCAATTCTCCGGCGCGTTTTATTACTGCATCAGTTCCTTCCATCGCTTCGATTGCGACGCACGCTTTGGCACGGACGACAATCGTTTGTCCAAGGTCGAGCCGCGCAATTTCGTTTGCTATTTTTAATCCGTATTCGATGTTTCCGCGCTCGGTTTCGTCGGGTTTCCGCCGCGTCAAAACGCCTTGCGGCGCGAGTTGGTCTTGGATAAAAAAGATCGAGTCTATCAATTCGATGTGATCTTTGGCGAGTTCGGCGGCGATTCCGCCGATTAGCGAATCGGTGTTGCGTTTCGGCAGATTATAGAGCATTTTCGCCATTCGCCAATCGGGAAACGCGCCGGAAAAAATCTGCACGTGCTTGACTTGCCCCGCCATTATCACTCGCTCAACGCCTTCGCTTTTAAAGAATGAAATCATCTTACCGAGTTGTCCGATGCCGACCCAAATAATTTTATCGGCAATCTCTTCGATGCGTTCGTCGGTTTCCTCTTTGATGGCGACGACCGCCAGAGACGCGCCTTGTTTTCTCGCGCCTTCGACGACGAGAAATGGAAATTTTCCGTTTCCGGCAATCAAACCGAATTTCATAAATTTTGCGTTTATCTAATCAACGCGCCCAATGTTTTCGCTTTTTGAATCGTCGTTTCGGTTTCGAGATAATCAACCAATTTCAAAAAATCCATACGCGGATACGAATATCTGCCGATGGAACGAAACGCAAGTTGCGGCTTTGATTTGTCGAAAATATGAAAGCCCCAATAAAGAAGCTGTTTGCTGAAACGAATCGCCACTTTGTCCGGGTTGATGTAATGACACCGGCGGTCGCGCTGCGTGAATTCGACGAACTGCGATTCGAGAATGTGATTCAAAATCGTGTTGCGGCTTTCCTCGTCTTTTTGCAGTGAGTTTATCAAAACGAATAAATGCGCCTTCGCGTTTTCGCGGCGAATCTGGTTGAAAGTTCGCTTGATAACGTCGGCGTTTTTGTTCACGCCGAGCGGATTTAAAGTCGTCGGCACGATGCAATAATCGAACTTTCGGATAAATTCTATCGGGTTCGCGTCGAATTCCGGGTTGCAGTCGCAGACGACGATGCGCGTATCTTTATAACTCGCTTCGTCCCATTCGTCGTGGCTCAAAACCGAAATCACCGAGCCGAGTTTGCCGCGCGTCGCCGGCAGATACAAACCTTCGCCGAGCAGCTTTCGCAAATTCTGCTGGCGGTCTAAATCAACGAGCGCGACATCGTAACCGTTCAAAGCGAACGCGCCCGCCAGATGCGCCGAGATGGTGGTTTTGCCGACACCGCCTTTGCATGTGAAAACGCCGACGTAAATCGTTTTGTTTTTTTCTTCTTGAACGTCGAATTGTTCCGAATCCCAAATCAATTTATCGTCGCGCAAAATCGCCAGCCGCAGATGCTTGATTTTCTCCTCGCGCAGATGCGTGTAGACCGAATTTGTAAAACCGCTGTTCGAGATGATGAGTCCGCCGGTGAAATTTTCCGAATCGGTGTGCGCCAGAAAATCTAAAAACTTTTCGATTTGTCCGAGATGAACTTTCGCGCGTTGATTGCGAGTTTGGACGGCGACTCGTTCATCGCTTCGGACGATTTCGAGGTCGTAATTTTTCTGCGTTTTCGGCGCGACCGCGCCCGTCCAATTTTCGCGGCGAAGCAAAAAAAGAGCCATCCTTTCGGTTTCGGTGGCTCGTTCGACGACGACTTTTCGCTCGCGGTCGGAATCGGTTAAAACGTCGAGCAATTCCGCCCAACGCATTCTATCTCTCGGCATTTTCTATTTTTAATTTTATTTGCCGAACGCTTCCAAAACTTCGTCGGCGTGTTCGTCAACTTTTACTTTGTCAAAGATTTTTACAATCTTTCCCTGCCCGTCAATCAAGAAAGTTTTCCGCAAAACGCCATTATAAGTTTTGCCCGCAAACTGTTTTTCGCCGTAGCTTTCATAAACGTCGGCAATCGCGTGGTCGGTGTCGGCGAGCAAGGTGAAAGGCAGCCCGTATTTCGAGATAAACTTTCGGTGCGACGCTTCATCGTCGGTCGAAACGCCCAAGATTTTTATGTTCTCTTTTTCAAACGTCGAAAAACCGTCGCGCAAACTGCACGCTTCCTTCGTGCAGCCGGGCGTGTCGTCTTTCGGATAAAAATAAAGCACGACCTTTTGCCCGCGAAAATCCGATAAATTCACATCTTTGCCGTCCTGATCTTTGACGGTAAAATCCGGCGCGTCATCGCCTTCTTTCAGCATAATTTTTTCTCCCTGTTAATTTTGATAAGATTTTAACACGATGAAACCGCTAACCGAAATTAGAGCTTTGAATGAATTGAAAAAACTGAAAACGAATTATCAGGATTTCATAAAAACAAACTACGAATCGAAGGCGCGGAATTGCGCGACTTGCCCGACGAAAGGTGCGTGCTGTCTCGACGCGCACTTCGTCAATGTTCATATTACAAAATTAGAAGCGGCGGCGATTAGAAAAACTTTGGAAAAATTGAGCGAAAAAAAGCAACGGGAAATTTACAAACGCGCCGCAGAAACAGTTGGGAAATATAACTTGAAAACTTCCGGCGAAACTTTCGCGTGTCCGCTTTTTGAAAAGGGAATCGGCTGCTTGGTTCATTCCGAAGCGAAACCCGCGCCGTGCATTTCACACGCCTGTTACGAAAATAAAGCGGACTTGCCGCCGGAAAATTTTCAGCAAGAAATCGAAGATAAAATCGAAAGATTAAATCGGCGAGCTTATGGCAAAGCGTGGACGTGGCATTCGATTCCGGTTTGGCTGGATTTGATAAATCCGTTTGCGGAGAAAAATCAAAAATAAAATCTGGCAAAGTAATAAAGAATCGGCGCGTTGAAAAGTAAGCTGTCCAATCTATCCAAAAATCCGCCGTGTCCGGGCAAAATATTCGCCGCGTCTTTCGCATTCGAGCCGCGCTTTATCGCGCTTTCCGCCAAATCCCCAAACAGTCCGACGATTGACATTACGATGGCGAGCGGAATTGAAAGTTTATACGGCAATTCTGGAAAAAACCAAGCTGACGAAACGAGAGCGAAAGCCGAACTCAAAACTAATCCGCCGATTACGCCTTCCCATGTTTTGCCGGGCGAAATCTTCTCGATTAGTTTGTGCTTGCCGAAATTTTTCCCGATGAAATACGCACCGACATCCGCGCCCATCACGACGAAAAAGAAAAATCCGAGAAGTTTGGTCGAGAGAAACGGCACGAGCGTTTGGTCAAACCCGACGCGCAGCGCAACGATAAATCCGCCCAAGAAAGCAATGTATAAAACGCCCAAAACGGTTACGCCAACGCCCGCGAGCATTTTGGAAAAATTTTTTTGAAAGCGAAAAGTCTGCGTAATTAAAACGAAAATCAGAAACAGCGCGACGGTTAAAATTAAAAAATCAGGCGCGTTTCGCGGCGCGTCGAAAAGATAAGCGACGAACAACGCCGCCGCGCCTAAGTATGCAATCGAAGCGTCGGCTTTGAGTTCGAGTTTTTTGGTCAAAGTGAAAAACTCGAAAAGCCCCGCGCCCAAACCGAGCGCGGCGATAAGCAGAAAAAGCCAATTTGCCGCCGCATATTGCGGCAGAAAATACGGCAAGACGATTGATAAAATTAAAACCGGAAGCGCGACGAGCGCGGTTAAAAGACGATTTTTCATAAATTAGACACCGCCGAAACGACGCTCGCGTTTTTGAAAATCGAGAATCGCCTCGAAAATTTCCCGGCGGCGAAAATCCGGGAACAAAACGGGCGTAACGTAAATTTCGCTATACGCAAGCTGCCATAATAAAAAGTTGGAAATGCGAAATTCGCCGCTTGTCCGAATCAGCAAATCAACTTCCGGCAAACCGCGCGTGTAAAGATTGCGTTCAATATCTTCCTCGCGTAAATTCTCGATTGAATTGCCATTGCTGATTAAAAATTCGGCGGCGCGTTTGGCGGCTTCCGTAATCTCGGCGCGTCCGCCGTAATTGAGCGCGACGCTCAAAATCGTTCCCGTGTTTCCGCGCGTAAATTCCATCGCGGCGGCAAGTTCCCTGCGAACTGATTCGTCAAGACCCGCGATGTTTCCGATTGCCTGAAATTTAATATTATTGCCGTGAACGGCTTTGAGTTCGCTTTTCAAATATCGCTTGAGCATCTGCATCAAACCGGAAACTTCCGCCTGCGGACGTTTCCAATTTTCGGTCGAGAAAGCGTAAAGCGTAACGGCTTTGATTTCGAGTCGGGCGCAGGTATCTAAGATCGCGCGAACCGATTCCGCGCCGGCGCGATGTCCAAAGATTCGCGGCTTTCCGCGCTGCTTCGCCCAGCGTCCGTTGCCGTCCATAATAATTGCGATGTGATTCGGCAAACGCGCCGCATCTATCGCCGCGAGAAGTTTGGCTTCGGCAGAATTCGGTTTGATAATTTCACGAAAGTTTTCGCGCATTTCTACAAATTTCTTTCTTCGATTTTAACAATCGCGTCCGTGTTTATTTTGCCGTAAATGTGCGGGTAAATTTCATTATTCGTCGAAGGCTCTTCGACAAATTTCGACGTTAGCTTTTCCGTTTCGATTTCTAAAATCAAAACCTTTTTCGCGCCTTTGTAATATCTCTGCAAAACCGCTTCGAGTTGAGTTTCAAAACTGCAGTGAATAAAATTTTCGCGGCGCAAACTTTCAGCTTCGTAAAATTTTTCGTCTTTGAATTTACCCCAAACTTCGGGTGTAACGATGTGATAGATTTTCATTCGTAATCAACTTTCAGCAAAGTCAGACCGTTTGCCGGCGCGGTTGCTCCCGCTAAACTTCGGTCGCCGGAGACAATTGCCGTTTGAATTGTATCAAAATCCATTGCACCGCGCCCGACTTCCAAAAGCGTGCCGACAATCGAGCGCACCATATAGCGGAGAAATCCGTCGGCGGAGATGCGAAATTCGATGACCGAAGAATTCGAGCGAGCGTCCCAGACCGATTCGACCGTAAAATTTTTAATCGTGCGGACGCGGTTTTCGACATCCGACTGCGCGGCGGAAAACGCCGTCCAATCGTGTTCGCCTAAAAACAGCCGCGCCGTTTCGTTCATTCGTCCGACATCTGTAAATCGCGCTTCGTGATGAGCGTAGCGCAACCAGAACGGCGACATTACGGGCGCGTTGATGACGCGATAAACGTAAGTTTTCGATTTGGCGGAAAACCGCGCGTGAAAATCTTCCGACACTTTTTCGACTTTTATCACGCGCACGTCGCGCCGGACATTGCCATTGATTGCCAACTGAAGACGTTCGAGCGTGAAGTGGCGATTTAAATGAATATTGGCGACCTGCCCTTCGGCGTGAACGCCCGTGTCCGTGCGCCCCGAACCGACGACTTTAATTGGCGCGTCTTCGATTAAACTCAAAGTTCTTTCGAGTTCGCCCTGCACAGTGCGCTGCCCGTTTTGCACTTGCCAGCCGTGAAAATCAGTGCCGTCGTATTGTAAGAGAAGTTTGTAATTCATTCATTTAGGTTTTGTTCTTTAGCAAGGGCGTTTCGATAGTTTTCCTTCCAATAATCTAACGCTTTCAGAGTTCTCGCCTCTCTATAATCGTCTCCTTGCCAGAGTTCATTGGCAATTTTCAAGTATTTGATTATTACATTGCATTGCCGAGAAGTTAAAAGTTTAATTCGATTTTTCTCCCAATCTGTTAGTTCAGGTTCTTCATTTGGTTCAAGGTCAGAAGATATAAATGAGTTTTTGCGAATAAGCCGAATCAAATATGCTGGAAGATAATATTGCCAAGCTAACGGCAAAAAGAAGGATCGCGCGTGAGAAAGCAAGCCGGAGGACTCTTTATTAAGTGTTTCTTTCCAAGTTTTACCGACGAAAAAATGATAAATCTCTTGACATTCATCGCATTCGGCGCGATGTTCGGGAGTGCTAATAAGATTTTCATCTTTCGGATAGGGAATGCCCGCAAAAGCCTCTTTGATGTTTTCAATTAATGGCTCGGAACGTGCTTTTGCAATTTTTCTCAGTCTTTGTGAATAAACTTTTTTCAGTTTTAGCTTTTCTTCTTCAGTCATTTTTCAATGTAATAATTTGATATTTATTTTGAATTTCTACTGCCCGGTTTGACCGCAATCTTTCCGCCCGCGCACAGCGGACACGCTTCGGGTTTATAACTCGGAACTTCCAAACTGACCAGCGCAATGCGCGGCACGCCGACATTTGCCGCGCCGCCGGAGCGGTCAATTATCGAAGCCGCGCCGACGATTTTCGCGCCGTGTTTTTCTAAAGCTGCGATACATTCGCGCGTCGAACCGCCGGTCGTGATAACGTCTTCGACGACTAAAATTCGCTCTGTTTCTTTTAACGAAAATCCGCGCCGCAAAGCCATCGCGCCGTTTTCTCTTTCAGTCCAAACGAAGCGGACGTTTAAGGCTTTGGCGACTTCGTAGCCGATTATTAAACCGCCGATGGCGGGCGAGGCGACGGTTTCGATTTGCGCGTCGGTGTAATGTTCGGCAATCGCTCTGCCGAATTTCGCCGCGTCCGACGGATATTGCAAAGCGAGAGCGCATTGCAAATAATTTGCGCTGTGCAAACCGCTCGATAAAATAAAATGCCCTTCCAAAAGCGCGTCGGTTTGTTTGAAATGTTTCAAAATATCTTCGGGATTCATACGTTTGCGAAAACTTCTTTTATGACTCTAAATCATCAAACTTTGCAAGCGCAATTTGCAGATTCGGATTTTCCCGCTAGAATAAAATTTGTGATGCCGCCCTTTCCGAATTTAATTTCCGATTCTCTTTTAATCAGCGAAACGATTCAGCTTCTACAATCTTTCGGCGGTCGCGCCTCCGCCGTCAAAGTCGTTGATTATGTAATGAAAATCAACGCGCCCGCGCCGGATTTGGCGAAACTGCTGGTTTCGGATTTAGCGGCGATTGACCCGCGATTGTTTCTCAACGACGATACGCTCGAATTAATTGAAACGGATTTCGAGCGCAGAAATTTTGCGGACACGAATTTCGTCGTTTTCGATTTGGAAACGACGGGCGCGAAAACTCCGCCGTGCCGCATTACGGAAATCGGCGCATATCGCGTGCGAAACGGAAAAATCACGGAAGAATTTCAAACGCTCGTTAATCCCGAAATTCCGATTCCGACCTTTATTACGCAGCTCACGGGAATCTCAAATCGAATGGTGAAAAACGCGCCCGTCTTCGGCGAAGTGGCGGCGGATTTTTTAGATTTTATCGGCGATTCGGTGCTTGTGGCGCACAACGCGCATTTCGATATGCGTTTTTTGAATCACGAAATCGGCAGAATTCATAAAGATTATCGCGTCGGAAATCCGTCGCTCTGCACGGTTCGCCTGTCGCGCCGACTGCTTCCGCACGTCGAAAACCATCGCTTAAAAACGCTCGCCGATTATTATTCGGTCGCGCTCGTCAATCATCACCGCGCGAGCGACGACGCATACGCCACCGCGCATATTTTTATCAATCTGCTCGAGCAATTAAATTTGCGCGGCGTGCGAAATTTGGCGACGGCGAAGAAATTTAAGTTTTGAAATTTTATTGTGAAATTATCGTTTCGATTTTTATACGAAAAGAATTTTTATGTTAGACAACGCAAACTTACAACCGGCAAACCGGCAAAATCTGGATATTCGTTCGACCCGGCGCGAAGCGATGAATCTTTATCCGCTCGACACTTTCGAGTATGAATACGTCGGGCGCGAGATTTGGATTGATTTCGAGATTCCCGAATTTACGGCGATTTGCCCGTTCTCGGATTTCCCGGATTTCGCCACAATCAAACTAAAATACGTTCCGAACGAACGCTGCGTCGAATTGAAAAGTTTAAAGCTCTACATCAATTCGTTCCGCGAAATAAAGATTTTTCATGAGCATTTGATAAACGTCATTCTGGAAGATTTCATCCGTGCGTGCGACCCTCTGAAAGTCGAGATTAAAGGCGATTTTAACGTGCGCGGCAATATCAAAACCGTCGTGCGGGCGAGCTATGCCAAGTAAGGCAAAATTACGAATTTCAAATTACGAATGTTGGAAAAGTTTCTTCAATTCGTAATTTGAAATTCGTAATTTTAATGGCTTGCCACCATCACTCGCGGCTGGACGATGAAATGTTTGCGGCAGGCGTTTTCGATAAGTTTATCTATTTTCGTTTCGATGCGGTTTTCCTTTGATAAACCCGCGCTCGTAATTTCGGAAACGACTAGAAATCTGGCTTTTTCCAAAAAACTCTGCTCGCGGAACGAAAGTTTTTTCTCGCGGCTAAGAAACGTCAATTTCTTTAAAACGTCCGCCGCCTCGAAAACGTCGCCCGACTGCAGTTTGTAATTAAACTCGCGCGAACGCTCCTTCCAATCATCTGAAATTGTTTCAAAATCAGCAGACAGTTTATTTATCAAATGGCGATATTGATACGAAGTGATAATCGGTCTGATGCCGACCGTTTCAGCGTTTATGAGCGGCACGAAAATCGTCGAATCATCGCTCAAAACCCGAAGCGCGTAAAATTTCATTGACTTTCCGCCGATTTTTTTTCGTTCGATTTGTTCCACCAAACAAACGCCTTGATTCGGGTAAGCCACTTTTTGTCCGACGCTCAGTTCCATAAATTTTTTCTCCGGCGCGTTTGAAAAGATGAGAAACGAATCAGCCGCCGCCGATTCGCGTTTGAATCAAAAATTTTTGAGGAGATTATATTTTAGCATAAACGGAATGAAAATGCAGACAGTATTTTTCGATTTGATTTCGCGCTTGTTTGGCTAATTATGTTTTGCTTTTATTCTTGCGGCAGTTCGATGGAAAACGTCGAGCCTTTGCCGGGCGTGGAGACGACCGAAACTTCGCCGCCGTGAAGCCGCGCCAGATGTTTGACGATTGCCAAACCCAAACCCGTGCCGCCGATTTCGCGCGAGCGGGCGCGGTCGGTGCGGTAAAATCGCTCGAAAATTCTTTGCAGATGCTCGCCGGAAATTCCTTCGCCCGTGTCGGAAATCAAGATTATATCCTTGCCGTTTTTTCGCTCGAAGGCGACGGTTACGCTGCCTTTTTCGTGGCTGAATTTTACGGCGTTATCAATCAAATTCGTGAGCATTTGTTCGAGCCGCACGCTGTCGGCGCGGATTACTGCGTCGTCGGAAATTTCATTTACCAATTTGATTTTTCGCCCCTTTGCCTTCGACGAAAGATTTGTGAAAACTTCTCTGACGAGCGCGGCGGGCGAAACTTGTTTCGCGTTGATTTCTACGTTTCCCGATTCGATAAATGAGAGTTCGAGAATATCGTCAATCAAACGGTGCATCCGTTGGGCGTTTTTGCGAATCACGCCGAGAAATCGCTGGTTGTTTTCCCCGTCGTTGATTGCGCCGTCTTCAAGCGTTTCGACAAAGGCGAGAATCGAAGTCAGAGGCGTGCGAAGCTCGTGCGAGACGTTCGAGAGAAATTCCTGCCGCACTCGTTCGAGATGTTCGATTTGCGTTATGTCGTAGAAAATTCCGATCGCGCTGCGCGTTTTATCAATTTGAATCGGGGCGACGTGAACGTCGAATTTGCGTTTTTCGAGACCCGGAATTTCGAGTTCGATGTCGGAAGATTCGTCGTCTTCGAGAGCTTTGCGAAACGCTTCGTGCAAGGTCAAATCGCGGACGACTTCGCTCAGGCGTTTTTCTTCGAGCGTGCCGTTATTGCGAGCGAAAGTATCGTATGCGGCGCGGTTCGAGGCGACGATGCGCGTGTCTTTGCCGACGACAATTACGCTCTCGCGCATCGTTTTAAGAATCTCGCTTAAAACGGGGCGCGAAGATTTTTCGTCGGAATTTTTATTGGAAAACCAGGCGGTGAAAAGACTCATTCTTTCGATTGGAGATTGGAGAGCAGAGAGCGAAGGGTTTTACTTCCCTACTCTCCACTCTCTACTTATTTAAGTTCGACAAACCGATAACCCACGCCGACGACCGTTTCGATGCAGTTGCCGCAGTCGCCGAGTTTTTGGCGCAGACGGCGAATGTGAACGTCGAGCGTGCGCGTGTCGCCGAAATAGCTGTAACCCCAAACATTGTCGAGAAGATTTTGGCGCGTGGCGACTCGTCCCGCGCTTTTTATCAAATAAGTTAAAAGCGCAAATTCCTTGCGCGTCAGTTTCACCAAAGCGTCGCCGCAGGTTACGCGCATATCGGCAAAATCAATCGAAATTTTTCCGCCTTCGTATCGCTCGATAATATCTTTTTCGACGCGCCGCAAAACCGCGCGGACGCGGGCGACGACTTCCTTTATCGAAAACGGTTTGACGATATAATCGTCTGCGCCGAGTTCGAGACCGGCGATTTTATCAATCTCGGCGGCTTTCGCCGTGAGCATAATAATCGGCGTTTTCTCGGTCAATCCTTCGCGCCGCAGACGGCGGCACAATTCCATTCCGCTCATTCCCGGCAGCATCAAGTCTAAAATTATCAGCGACGGCGGGTTTTTTTCGTCGAGCGCGAGCCGCAAACCTTTCTCGCCCGATTCGGCGACGATGGCGCGAAAGCCCTCGCGCTTAAAATTGTATTGCAGACTCTCGGCAATATCCGCGTCGTCTTCGATGATTAGGATTTCTTGCATTATTCAATTTGGGATTTGGGATTTGGGATTTGGGATTTGAAATTGCACTTTAATCAAGCGAATCATTTGTAAATTTACGATTCGCTCAATAAACGCGCCAATCCCAAATCCGCAATCCTAAATCCCAAATCTTATTGGTGTTTGATAAAAACCGCTTCCTTCATATAAACCGTCAGTTCGCAAACGTCTTTGACGTAATCGCCGATGCGCTCTAGATTTTTGGCGACGAACAAAAGCCGCGCCAGACGAATTGATTTAGCCGCGTCGCGCGACATCGTTTCCATCAGATTATCAACCAGACGGTCGTAGATTTTATCCACTTCTTCGTCCTTGGCGATTAGCTGCCGCGCCCTCTCCGAATCGTTCGACGTGAATGCGTCGAGCGCGGATTGCAGCATTTCCAAAGCGCGTTCCGCCATTTCGTTTAACTCGGCGTAATTTTTCAATTCCGGCTCATCGTTTAATTCGAGCGCGGCTCGCGCAATACTCGTCGCGTGGTCGGCGATGCGTTCTAAAACCGGCGTGATTTTGAAAATCGAAATCACCATTCGCAACTCGCGGGCGACCGGACGGCGCAAGGTTAAAACTTCGACGCTCAAGCGGTCAATTTCAAGTTCAAGACGGTCAATCACGCGGTCGTGTTCGATGACTTGATTTGCCGCGTCGCTGTCTCTCTGGTTTAGCGCGTGCATCGCCCTTTGCAAAGCGAGTTCGACTTCGCCGCCCATTAAAAGTAGTCTGTCGCGCAGGATGTCGAGTTCGCGCTCCAAAAGTTTTCTCTGCTCCATTAAATAGAAATGTAGAACAAATCGCCCGATTATAAAAGCGCGAACTTGAAGGTTAAGAGTATGAGAAAAAGTTTAATTGGATATGAACGGAAAGTTAAATGAATGTTAAATAAAGTAAAAACTGAGAAGTGAGAACTGAGAAGTAAAGAACCAGACGTTAACTGTTCAGTTTTTAGTTTTCAGTTCTAAAAGTCTTTCGGTCGAATTAAAATTCGCAGGCTGCCGGTCGAAGAATTTATCTCGCTCCATCGTTCGATGTTCAAATCAACGACTGCCAACGCCGCCGTCGGCATCGGTTCGAGTTTGCCGGTTAAAATTTTTATCAAACTTTCGAGTCCCGGATTATGACCGACAATCAACGCCGTTTCGTTTCGGTCGTCAATTTCCGAAACGACTTCGACGAGCGAGCGCGGGCTGGCTTCGTAGATGCGTTCGTCAAATTTTATTTCGCCGACAATCTGCGCCGCGTCTTTGATTAACGATGCGGTTTGTTTGGCTCGCGTCGCGGGCGAACTGATAATTATGTCGGGTTGAAAATTATTTTTCTTCATCATCTCGCCCATCAAAGGCGCGGCTTCGAGTCCGCGTTCGTTTAAAGGACGTTCAAAGTCGGACAAAATCGCGTCGTCCCAACTCGATTTGGCGTGGCGCAAAATATAAAGTGTTTTCATTTGATTTTGACGCGCTAATCATCGGACAAAGCCGCCTTGCGCGTGAATTATCTCTTTTAACCAACGAGCGAAGCCTTCCAACTGACGAGCAAAGCCTTCTTGACGAGCATAAAGGCTTCGCTTTGAGTTCCAACTTTAGTTGGCAAATGATGGGGAAAAGCCAACTAAAGTTGGAACTCAGAACATTAATAAATTTAATTTACGGGCTGCTTACCATCGGCGACTTCGCGTAATACAATCGGGCGCGGCTTGGAAATCGCCTTCAGCGTTGAAACGATTTTCTTCTTTAAATTTTTGTCTTTCCCAACGGCGAGGAAAATATCGTTCACGGATAATATGCCGACGAGTTCGCCATTATTATTAACTGCCGCGAGACGTTTGATTTGATGCTTTCGCATTTTTCTCAAAACGTCTTCGAGTTTTTCATCGGGCAAACAAACGATTGCTTTGCCGTTTATCAATTCTCCGATTTTGACATCCGACGCTTTGCGATTTCGGGCGACGACCGCCAGACACAAATCGCGGTCGGTTATCATTCCGACGACTCGATTTGTTTCGTCAACGACCGGCACAACGCCGCAATCTCGGCGGAGCATAATCTCGGCGGCTTTCATCAAACTGTCTTTCGTCGCGCAGAAGCCGACATTTGTTTTCATCACGTCTTTTACTTTCATAAATTTATCCGCATAAAACCGCGCCGCCGTTGATATTCAAAATCTCGCCCGTAAGGTGGCGCGACCAATCCGAGAGCAAAAAACAAATCGAGAGCGCAACGTCGTCGGTCGTCGCCATTCGCTGCAAAGGAATCGAATTTATCACGCTCGCCTTGTAATTTTCGTCTTCAAAAACCGGACGCACCATCGCCGTTTCAATCCAGCCGGGCGCGACGCAGTTGACGCGAATCTTCGGGCAAAGTTCGCTCGCCAGAGCTTTTGTAAATGAAATCTGTCCGCCTTTCGACGCGGCATAGTTTGAGAAATTGGCTTCGCCGCGCTGTCCGGCGGTCGAACTGACAAGCACAATCGCGCCGCTCGCCTGTTTTTTCATCGAAGGCACGCACGCTTTCGACATCGCCCACGCCGCTTTTAAGTTCGTATTCAAAACTTTGTTCCAAACTTCTTCCGACATTTCTTCAATCGGCGCGCCTTCCCAAACTCCGGCGTTCGAGACGAGCAAATCAATTTTGCCGAAATGCTCGATTGCCGTCTGCGCGATGCGCTGCGCGTTCGTCCATTCGGAAACATCGCCTTGCACGGCGATTGCTTCAACGCCGGATTCCTTGCATAACTCGACGACGTTGTTCGCCTTTTCTTCTTCTCTCAAATAATTGACGACGACGTTCGCGCCGCTTTCGGCAAGCCGTAAAGTAGTCGCGCGTCCCACGCCGCGCGATGCGCCGGTGATAATCGCCGTTTTATTTTGCAGTAACTTTGCGGGCGGTTTTATTTG
>JBPCMK010000109.1:0-16908 GCA_051002375.1 Pyrinomonadaceae bacterium
CTTGGTTTTGGGTCGGGGGTTTTTGGGGAGCTGGGAGGGCCAAAAGGCCAAAACCCGCCCTCCCCCCCCCCCCCTCCCCAAAACCCTCCAGACTTACCCATTCCCCAAAGCGCGGGTTTCTTTCAAACGCCGCGCCATTTCCTTAAATTCTTCCAAACTCATCACGCCCAAATCCCCTTGTCTGCGCTCGCGCACGGCGACGGTTTTGTCTTCCAATTCCTTGTCGCCCAAGACAATCATAAAAGGGATTTTATTGATTTGAGCATCTCGAATCTTCGCGCCGATTTTATCGGATTTCAGATTTGTTTCGACCCGAAAACCGGGTTGTTTTAATTCTTTGGCAACTTGCCGCGCGTAATCGTTGATTCGGTCGGTAATCGGCAAAACCGTGATTTGCACGGGAGCGAGCCAGAACGGAAACGCTCCGGCGTAATGCTCGATCAGCACGCCGAAAAATCTTTCAATCGAACCGAACAAAGCGCGGTGAATCATAATCGGACGATGTTTCTGCCCGTCTTCGCCGGTATATTCGAGTTCGAATCTTTCTGGTAAATTCCAATCGAGTTGAATCGTGCCGAGCTGCCAGATTCGCCCGATTGCGTCTTCGATTTTGATGTCAATTTTCGGACCGTAAAACGCCGCTTCGCCTTCGATTCGCTCGTAGGAAATGCCGCGTTCCTTGAGCGCGTTCGCCAGAGCGTTTTCCGCGTTTTCCCAATCTTCGCTCGCGCCGAGATAACCTTTGTTTTCCGCCGCGCCGCGAACGGACAATTCAAATTTCACCTTCTCGTTTTCAAAACCGTAAGTTTCAAAAACCTTGATGGCGAAATCCAAACAATCGGCGATTTCTTCTCTTATTTGGTCTCGACGAACAAACAGATGCGCGTCGTCAACCGTGAATCCGCGACAGCGCATAAGTCCGTGAACCGCGCCCGAAAGTTCCGCGCGATAAACCGTTCCGAGTTCCGAATATCGCTGCGGCAAATCGCGGTAAGATTTCGGCGAAGATTTGTAAATGCCGATATGAAACGGACAATTCATCGGCTTCAAACGATATTCTTCGTCGTCAATCGAAGTCGGCGAATACATTCCGTCGGCGTAATTTTCTTCGTGTCCAGAAATTCTCCAAAGCTCGCGTTTGGCAATGTGCGGCGTAAATACGAAACTGTAATTCCGACGCTGCAATTCTTCCCGTAAAAGATTTTCCATCTCCATCCGAATCGCAGCACCGTTCGGATGCCAGAGAATCAAACCTTGCCCGTAATCGTCGGAAATCGAGAATAAATCCAATTCTTTTCCGAGTCTGCGGTGGTCGCGTTTTTCCGCTTCTTCGCGCTGCTTGAGCCAAGCGTCGAGTTCTTCCTGCGTCGCAAAAGCAGTTCCGTAGATGCGCTGCATTTGCTCGTTGTTCGCGTCGCCTTTCCAATACGCGCCCGACAGAGCGAGCAATTTAAATGCTTTTAATTTGTTCGTATTCGGAACGTGCGGACCCAAACAAAAATCAACAAACGACGTGTTGTCAATATAATAAGCGGTCGCCGTATCGCTGGCTTTTTCGTCAATCAACTGACATTTCAAAGGCTCGTCGCGCTCATTGAAAAGTTTGACTAAATCTTCTTTGGCGACAACTTCACGCCGATATGCGAGATTTTTTTTGGCGATTTCACGCATCCGTTTTTCAATCACGGGCAAATCGGCTTCGGTCAAAGTGCGCGGGGCGATTACGTCGTAATAAAAACCGTAACGCGCGTCGTCCATCAGCGCGGGACCGACTCCGAGTTTCGTTCCGGGAAACAAATCGAGAACCGCCGCCGCGAGCAGATGCGCCGCCGAATGTCTAATGACTTCCAAACCGTCGCGCGTTTCGGGCAGAATCGGTTCGATTGACAAAACCTCGTCAGTTGCTTCGAGCGTGTAGGACAAATCTCTTTCCTCGCCGTTGACTCGCGCGGCGAGAGATTTTCTGACCAAATCGCGGTCAACGGATTTCAAAGCCTCCGCCACGCTGACCGGCGCGGAAAAAGTTTTTTGATTTTCTCCGACCTTAATATTTATTTCGCTCATACTTCTGTTAATCAGTTTAGAGTTCCGCCTTCAGACGGCTTTTCCGTTAATTTAAAAGATTTTCGATTGCCGCAAGAGCCGCCGGAAGGCGGAACTCTAAACGGTTCGCAAAGCCTCTCAAATTAAATTAACGATTAACAATCTACTACCCGTAAAAGATTTGATTCGATAAGAGCGACTTTGCCGTTGGCGTTGAAAATAAAAACGCCGAATTTACGCGCCGTTAGAAGCGCGTCGTAGTAGTTCGTGTAAAAACAGCAAAGTTCTTTGTTAGCATCTCATCAAAAATTATGTAGTTTGAAGAACCGGCAAAAAAAAATTATTCATCCCTCTGCCTTCATCCTTCATCCTTCAAAAATTGGTAGGCACTAGCAGAGTTGAACTGCTGACCCCCACCGTGTCAAGGTGATGCTCTACCACTGAGCTAAGTGCCTGCGTCGTCCGCTTCAATATTGTTTGAAAAGCGAACTTCTAAAATACCGAATCGCTCGCTTTTGTGTCAAGCAAAATCGGTATTTTGAAAATCATTGTGGTTTATTTTTCCTCGCCCGTCAGCGAAGGCTGCGTGATTTCAAAATCAACTTTGCCTTCTTCTAATTCGCGCATCGCAATGCGCGTCGCCTTGCTTTTGCGTGGGTCTAAATCCACGCGCGGATTTGCGCCGCGCTGCAGTTGTTTGCTGCGCTGCGCCGCTAAAATTATCATTCGATATTTTGAATCAATATCGGGATTGACGCGCGGTTCTGCGTCGGTTTCCTCGACTAGCTGTTCGGTTTGTTCAGCCATAAATTAAGTTTCATCTCCAATAGCTTGATTTTTCGATAACTCGAAACTATCTAAAATACCTTGAATCAGGCGGCTTTGTCTAACGCGCTTTAATCTTTCGGCTAAAATTATCGTCTGCAAATCGCTCGTTGCCCGCGCCACGTCGTCGTTGACGACCACATATTCAAACTCTGAAAAATGCTCGACTTCGCCGAACGAATTTTTCAAACGCAAAGCTAAATTTCCTTTTGTTTCGGTCGCGCGGGCGGTTAATCTGGCGGCTAAAACTTCAAACGACGGCGGCAAAATAAATATGCTGACAGCTTCGGGAATTTTCGCGCGGACGCTCTCCGCGCCCTGCACGTCAATCTCCAAAATTATATCGTGTCCGGCTTCGATTTCTCGTTTGACTTGATTGAGAGACGTGCCGTAATAATTTTCGTGAACCGTCGCGTATTCTAAAAATTCGCCTTGCTCGATTAAATTTTCAAACTCGGCGCGGCTGACGTAAAAATAATCTCGCCCGTGCGTTTCGCCGACGCGCATCTCGCGCGTCGTGTATGAAACGGAATAACCGACGTTCGGCACGAGCTTCAAAATTTCCTTTATTAGAGTGCCTTTGCCGCCGCCCGACGGCGAACTGATGATGATTAAATTTCCTTGCATTCAATTTAGTCGTAAGTTTCAGGTTTCAGGTTTTTGTAGCGAATAAGCAATTCATATTTGAAACGGGCAATTATTCAACGTGAAAATTGAAACCATCATTCAACATTTTGAACTTGTTCACGAATCTTTTCAATCGCCGATTTTATTTCCAGAGCCGATTCTTTGACGATTAAATTTTGCGTTTTCGAGGCGATAGTGTTCGCTTCGCGGTTGAGTTCCTGCGTCAGAAAATCGAGACGTTTGCCGACTTCTTTTTCTTCGTTCATTATGCCGCGAAATTGTTCAATGTGGCTTTTCAGGCGCGTGATTTCTTCTGAAATATCGCTTTTGTCGGCGAGATAGGCAACTTCCTGAGCGAGACGGGCTTGGTCGAGTTCAATTTGCGAATCGCTTTTGCTCAAAAGATTTTCGATTCGCTTTTTCAAACGCTGAAGATATTCTTCGGCGACCGATTCGCTTTCCGACTCGATTTTCGGCAGATGATTTTCGATTTCCGACAGCAAAAAATTCAAATCGTTTTTCAAAGATTCGCCTTCGACCTCGCGCATTTGTTCGAGTTCGTCCAACGCTTCGGCGACGGCTTTTTCAATGCCGTCTATAAAGTCTTCGCTTAAATCTTCGGCTTTGGTTTGCAGCGCGTTCGGAAGCCGCGCAATCACGTTTAAGTCGGGTTCGCCGGAGAGTGAAAATTCATTTCGCATTTCTTCGAGCGCGGACAAATATCCGGCGATTAAAGGGCGATTCAATTCATAAACAACCTCGCTCGTGCGTTCATAATTGACGAAAACGTCAACGCGCCCGCGCGAAAGGCGATTTTGTATCGAGCGTTTCAAGTTCGCTTCGAGCGTTTGCAGTTCGTTTGCCAGACGCAGATTTATATCTAAAAAACGATTGTTGACTGTTTTGATTTCGACGCTGGCGGCGAAGTTTTCCGCGGCGATTGCGCCGCGTCCGAATCCGGTCATTGATTTCATAAATTTGTTTGTTCCAAAATATCTTCTTCCGCAAATTGCAGTTCGTAGAGTCTTTTATAAGTTCCGCCTTTTTCTAATAATTTGGCGTGCGTTCCGGTTTCGATGATTCGTCCGCGTTCCATAACGACGATTTTGTCGGCGCGGCGAACGGTTGAAAGACGGTGCGCGATGACGATTGAAGTTTTGTCGCGCATCAAATTTGCCAGAGCTTTCTGCACGAGTCTTTCGGATTCTGCGTCGAGCGCGGAAGTCGCTTCGTCGAGAATTAAAACCGGCGCGTTCGACAAAACGGCGCGGGCGATGGCAATTCTCTGGCGTTGTCCGCCGGAGAGAAAAATGCCGCGCTCGCCGACAATAGTGTCGTAACCGGCGTGCAGTTCTTCGATAAATCCGTGAGCGAAAGCGACGCGGGCGGCTTCGCCGATTTCCGCGTTCGAAGCGTTCGGGTCGCCGTAGGAAATGTTGTAGCGAATCGTGTCGTTGAACAAAACCGTTTCCTGCGTAACGAGCGCGATTTGTTTTTTCAGACTGAAAATACTTGCGTCGCGCAAATCCGTTTCGTCCCAAAAAATCTCGCCGTCCATCGGGTCGTATAATCTTTGAATCAATTTTATCAAACTCGATTTTCCACCGCCCGATTCGCCGACGAGCGCAATCATTTGACCTTTCGGAATGTCCAAACTCAAATCGCGGACGACCGATTTGGTTTCGTTTTTGTAACTGAACGAAACATTTTTCAGAGAGATTTTTTCGCGTAAAGAATCGAGTTCGACCGCGTTCGATTTTTCGGGCAGATGGTCTTCTTCGTCCAAAACTTCCCAAACGTCTTTTGCCGAAGCCAATGCTTCGACAATTTGATTGTGCTGGCGCGAAAGTTTTCGCATCGGGTCGTAGCTGCGAAAAAGAACAGCCAGAAACGTGAAAAACTGCGCGGCTTCCATTCTGCCGAAATTTATTTCGCGCAGACCGAAATAAAGCAAAATGATAACCGCCGCCACGCCGACGAATTCGATAACCGGCGGCGAAATCGCGGCGATTTGTCCCGAACGCAGATGAGCGCGGGCGATTCGGCGGGCGACTTCCGCAAATCTTTTTTGCTCGCGCCGCTCCGCCCGATACGCTTTGACGATTGTTTGATTGGTCAAAGTTTCCTGCGCCGTGTCCGAGAGAAGTTTGTTGCTTTCGATAAATTCTTCGGAAAGTTTTCTGAGTGATTTGGAAAACTTCGCCGTCAAAAGTCCGATAACCGGAGCGATAATCAACGCGCCGAGCATCAAACGCCAATTATAATAAAACGCCGCCGCGAGCAGCACGACGAGCATAAAACTCTCGCGCAGAATGTCGCGCAAATTCGACGACACGGAAAGCTCGATTGCCGAACAACTCGTTACGAGCCGCGAAACCAAATAATTCGTCCGGTGCTTTTGAAAAAAATTCTCCGATTGTTTGAGCAGATGCGCGTAGAGTTCCTGCCGCAAATCAAGCACGGCAGATTGCCCGATTTTTGCCATCAGATACGAAGAAAAATACTCAGCAATGCCTTTGATAATCGTAAAAGTAACGAGCAAAAGGGAAATCGTCAGCCACGCCTGATACCAATCGTCTTTGGGAATATATTTTTGCAAATTGAAAAGCGTGGCGGAAGTTTTTGCGGTCGCGGGCAGAAATTGGTTGAAAATCGGAACGAGCAGAGCGAGCGTCGCCGTCTCGAATAAAGCGGTCAAAATCATCGCCGCAATCGCCGAAACGAAAGTCGCGTAATGCGGGCGCAGATATTTGAGCAGTCTTCGGAATTCTTGCATCGGCGAATCGAAAATTTGAATATACTTAGTTCACGCCGGAAAGTCCAAACTTAACGCTCACGTTCGGTTTTATGTTAAGATTTGCAACGTCCCTTTCGCCATCGGCATCTTTTTATCTGTATAACCTTTTCGGAGAAGAACAATGACAAAATTCAAATTATTAAAAATCATTCCGTTATTTTTGTTTTTATTATTTACCGTTTCAGTGTTCGCGCAAGTTGATGCGCCGCGCCGAACGACGGCGGTTACATATCCGATTGATCAGGAAGTAATGCTGCAGTTTCGCGGCACGACGCGCTTTCCGCGAATGAAGGGCGAAGCCAAAATTCAGCGCACGAAAAAGAACGGCACGGAAATCGAGGTTTCGGTTTCAAAAATGCCGCGCCCGTTCGAACTCGGCGCGGGTTACGCGACGTATGTTTTGTGGGCGATTTCGCCGGATGGTCAAGTTGATAATCTGGGCGAAATAAAACGGCGCGGAACTTTTGATTTCGACTCGAAAATCTCCGTTACCACGCCGCTCCAAACCTTCGCTTTGATAGTTACGGCTGAACCGCATTTTCTCGTCCGCCGTCCGAGCCGCGCGATTATGCTCGAAAATTTGAATCCATACACGCAGTCAGGCAAAACTCCGGCGACGACTTCGGTTATTCAATATTTCGGCAACCAGAGTGATTATTTTTCGGACACGAAAACGCCGGAAATCGCCGAAGTAGATTATGCGAAAACGCCTTCGACGATTTTGCAGGCGAAACAGGCAATCGCTTTGGCAAAGTTTGCGGGAGCGCAGCGCGACGCGGCGACTGAGTTGCAGCAAGCCGAAGTTTTAGAGCAAACCGCCGAAGACGGCTGGCGAGCCGGACGCTCCGAAGAGGAAATTGACGTGGCGGCGCGAAGGGCAATCGGCGCGGCGGTCAAAGCCGAAGATACCGCCGCCGTCCGCAAAAAAGCCCGCGAGCAGCGCAACGAAAAGACCGAGCAGGACGCTGCCATCCGCGAGTCGGAGGAAAAAGTTCAAGACGTGCAAAGTCAGATGGAAGCCTTGCGCGGCGAACTCGCGCGCGAAACGCGCAACCGCGAACTCGCCGAACGCGACGCGCAAAATTACGCCGCGCAAGTAAAAGATTTGCGCGACGAACTCGGCAAACTGCGCGAGCAGCTCGGACAAACCAAAGCCGAAGCCGACACCGCGAAAACGAAACTCGCCAACATCGAAGCCGAAAAACAAGCGGCGGAACAGCGTCAAACCGAAGCCGACCGGCAAGCGCGTTTCGAGTCGAATCAAATCTCATTGATGCAGACGCTGAAAAAATACGGCGCGGTTGAAAAAACCGACCGTGGAATCGTTTTGACTTTGCCGGAAACCTATTGGTCAGCCGCCCGCGCCAACACGCTCGCCTCGAACGCCGCGCCGAAAATCACTTCGCTCGGCGAACTGCTTGCGAGTAATGAAGATTATAAAGTCGTCGTCGAATCGCACACCGACAACAAGGGAACGCCTGACGAACTGCAAAATCTGACGCAGCAACGCGCCCAGACGCTCGCCGATAAATTGATGTCGTCCGGCGTTTCGCAAACGCGCATCGAAGCCAAAGGCTACGGCGCGGCTCTGCCGATTGCGCCGAACACGACCGTTTCAAACCGTGCAAAAAATCGCCGCGTGCAGGTGATTTTAGTTCCGAATACTTAAAAGCATTTTAGCCACGATAAAGCACAAAAGACACAAAATAAAAAATTAAAAAATCTTTTCTGTGTTTTTTTGTGGCTAAAATTTTCTTTGCTTTTAATCTTTCAAAACCAAAATTCTATCCGGCGGAAGTCCGACCATACATTCGTCGCCGACGTTCAGACCGACAAGGCGCAAAACCGCCGCTTCGAGTTCCAAGCCGTTGGCGTTTAATTTGATGAGCGTCAATGCGCCGTGAAAATTGATGGCGGCAACTTCAGCTCGAAGCAGATTGTCTTCGGGAAACGACGCGCCGAACGAAATGGAAATATGTTCGGGACGAATGGCGAGCGTGATAATTTGATTGATTGCGCCGAGCGCGTTTTTTTCGACTCTATCGGTGAAAAGCCGATGCTCGCCGACGATGGTTTGAAATTCGGGCGCGTCGGATTTGCTTGAACTTAAACGGCAGGCTTCAATCAAATTGTTTCTGCCCGTAATCCGCGCGACGGCGACCGAGTTCGGACTTTCATAAACATCGCGCGGCGTTCCCGTCTGTTTGATTTCGCCGTCGTGCAGAATCGCCACGCGGTCGCAAATCGAAAAAACTTCGTTGTAATCGTTCGTCGCAAACAGCACCGCCAGATTTTTTTCCTTGACCGTCGCGCGGAGTTTTTCGCAATTTCGCTCGCGTGTGATTCTGTCCATAAAACAAAATTGATTGTCGAGCAGAAGCACGTCGGTCGCGTTTTGCAAGGCGTGGTCGAGAGCTAAAACCTGACCTTCGCCATCGGCTAATTCCGAAGACTTTTGCGTTCTGAAAAGCGATTTCCAGAATTCGTCGTTCGTTAATTTCGGAAAGTGAAATCCGCGCTCCTCGCAGCCGTATTTCGAAACGTCGTCCGCGTCGAAAACAATCGCGCCGCTCGTGTGCCGCTCCGTTCCGGCGACCGAGCGAATTAAGGTAGTTTTCCCGACTCCGACCACGCCGAAGACGGCGAGAATTTCGCCGCGTGCGACTTCCAAAGATACGTCTTTGATAATCCACTTGTCGTCGAATTTTTTGTAGAGATTTTTAATGACCAACGCCATAAATTACATCCAAGAAATGAAACTTTAACAGAAAAAGCGCGTGCAAACTAAAAGTATGCTTTTGTCATCGGAATAAGGCAAGCGAGGCACGGAAAGTAAAAAGTAAAAAGGCAAAAGTAAAACGTATTGGCGGTTTTTTTTCAAATCGTTGTTCGTTTGCGTTATGATGTTTGCGGGAAATTTCGGTTGAAATTATGACAAAAGAGAATCCGAGTTTGAAAAGAAAATTGGTTCACGCGGGCGGCTGGAGTGTCGCCAAGCGCGTGGCGAAATCAATTCCGTATGTCGGAACGGCGATGGCAATCGGTCTGGTCGGTTACGACATTAAGAAAAAAGGCGTGGTCAAAGGCGTTTTGAACGCGGGCATTGACGCGATTCCGTTTGTTGGCGCGGGCAAAAATATCATCGAATTTTTTACGGGCGATTTGCTGCCCGATAAAGATGCGGGAAATCAAAAAAATGGAAAATAAAATTACAAAATGCGGTTTTTTAATGTTGATGTTTTTGTTATTTGTTTCAATTTTCGACGCGAACGCGCAAACCACGCGGCGCAAAAAAAAGCGAACGAATCCGCCGCCCATTGTTTCGCCGACCGCGCCGCCGCCCGTCGTCAGCGGTAACAATCAATATCTCGACGGCAATCAAATTATCCTGGGCGAAACTCCGCAATCGGCGACGAGCGAAACTTTGCCGCCGGAGACAAACGCCGCGAACAATTCAAACGCAGAAACGACTGCCGATTTGAAAGCGCGAATCAAGGAATTAAACTCGCGCCTCAGAAAAATCGAAGCCAACAAGGAAAGCGATTACGATCAAAAACAAAAACGACTCGCGCTGAATTTGGACATTTTAACCAAGGCGGAAACCCGCGCCGAATCGCTCCGCAAACAGCTTTTTGAAATGGAGGAAAAAGAAAACACGATTAAATCACGGCTCGACCAGATAGATATTGATTCGCGCTCGGAAACGATTGATCGGCAGGTAGCGATGATGGGTTCGCTGCGCCCGGAAGACATCCGCGACCAGCGCAAAAAATCGCTCGAAGCCGAACGCGAAAATCTCCAATCGCTTTTAACGCAAGTTCAAACCAATCGCCAGATGCTCGAAACAAACGTCCAGAAAGCCGATTTTCTCGTGGAAAAAATTCGCTTGAAACTCGACAAAGATATTGACGACGCGCTGACGACCGAAGACGAAACGCAGCAATAAATTTCAATCTTACGGCGGCATCTCAAATTTTCTTAAAAATTCATCATAAAATTTGAGACGCTGCCAAATTTTATATCGGTTAATTCGATTTTGTTTTCGGCTTCGCTTTCAAGAGCTTATCGTTTTTCTCGCAATCCTTCACCGTCGCCAACGCCGCCAAAGTCCGCAGGTATTTATCGGAAAAATTCGTCGCGTTTGTCAGTGCGTTTAGAAAATCCTGTTTGCTTAACTCGTAAAAAGTTTCAGTGATATTAAAACCCGGAACGGCATAGCTCGAAAAAAAGGTAAAATCTTTGCCCTTGATTATTTGAGTTACGGAGCTTGTAAAAAGATTCGGATTTTCCAATTTGTTGGCGGTTTTAATCGCGTCCGACAACGCGCCGAGAGCGTTATAATGGTCAATTTTTTCATACATAAAAGCCGTGCCGAGAAACACCTGCGCTTTCTCGATTGTGTCGGGTGCTTTTTGCGCCGTTTGGTAGACTTCCAAAAGCGTTTCGAGCGCGTCGAGCTTTGTCATCGGCTCTTTCAATTTGGCTTCGGCGATGTCGAAAAACAGAACGGCGCGATGTTCGATTTTAGGAACTTTTAAAGCATATTTTCTGGCATCTTCAAAACGCTTTTCCTTGGTTGCCAATTTGGAACGCTGAAAATAAAAATAGTTTGACGCGCTTTCGCGGGTTGAGTCTTCTTTGATTTTGTCAATCCACGTTTCCGCTTGTTTGTAATTTTCTTCGGTTTTTGCCGTGCGGATAATCTCGAAAATTTGATAGTCGTCGAGTTTTCCTTCTTCGTCGGCTTTTTCTACTTCTGCTAATTTTTCGTCGAAAGGTGTATCGTAGCTTTTGCCAAAATCTTCTTGCTTTCGGGCATCTTGCAAAGCATCGGCGGGCGTAATCGAACTCAGATATATTTTAGCCTGCGAAAACGTCCGCGCCAAATCAGGAAATTGCTGCATAACAAGCGGTTCGATCTCATTCATCGCCGTAAAAGCAACGACGGATTCGGGCAATTTAATTTCTAAGGATTTGATTGTGTTTTCAGGCGTAAGTCTATTTATGCGCCGAAACAATGTCAATAAAAATTGCCGCTGCAAATTCTGATTCGGAGAAAATCCGGCGGGAATGCTCGTTCCCAAACTATATTTTTCAACGCCGAAAATTCTGTCCCGACCAAACGGGTAAGCGGAAAGATACAACAATCGGAAAATTTCCGTGTCGGCGTAATTGAGAAGAAGTTCGCCGTAAATTTGGTCGGTTAAAGGTTGATTATTTTTCGCCATCTCATAAAGCGAAAAATACCAGGCGTTAGTTAAAGGATAACGCATCGCCCGCCGCGCCAGCGTCAAAGCCAGATTCGGATTATCTTTCGCCACGTCCGCCGCGATGCCTATAATTTCGCTGACTTCGTGTTCTTTATCGAAATCTCGGCGTTTATCTTTTTCCTTATCTTCGTCAAATTCCTTCAGCACGATTTCAGAAAGTTTTTTCGCCCATTCCGCGTCGTGTTCGGCAATCGCGCCGATTACGCCAAAGCGATAATCGGGCTGCCGAACAAGCAGTCCGTCTTTGTTTCTCTCTTCTTCGAAGCCTTTTTCCTTGAAACGCTCTTGCGCGATTTGAAAGGCTTCGGCGAAATATTTTCGCGCGGCTGTTTCATCGGCTATCCAAAGAAAATCAGCCGCGAGAATCAAGATACGTATTCGCTTGCCGGTTTCTTCGACCGACTTGCTTTCGTCCGCTTGCTGCTCGACGACCTGCCGCGCCAGCAAAGCGTTGCATTCCTTCGCAGGCTTTTTTGAATCAATCTGAGCGTGAACTGCGAAAGCTGAAAAGACGAACGACAAAAGAAAAAAGCTGAAGCGTGTCATTTTTTTTTACCTCTTTGTGATGCGAATTAAACGCCTCTAAAATAACTTTGTTCCATATTTTATTGCAAGCCGAAGCAGCGAACCGCGTTCCTTAAATCGTCAAACTAAAGCGTAATTTTTTATAAGACCGCGCTTAATCTATTTCAACTAAAAGGAGAAAATAAAATGAGATTTAAGAAGTCGGCAAGTTTTTTTTGTCTGCTGTTTTTCTGTTTTTTAACCGTCGTTTCCGCGCAGGCGCAAGGTGTGATTATTCCGATTCCGTGCGATTTTCGTCCGTGTCGCCCGCTGCCGCGCCCGCTTCCCGTGCCGAACGCGCTGCCGGTCAAATCAATCGAACTCGACGTGAAAATCAACGGGCAAGTGGCGACGACGCACGTCGTTCAAGTTTTTCGCAACGACACGCCTTACACGCTCGAAGGCACATACTTTTTTCCGATTCCCGAAACGGCTTCGATTGCCGAATTTGCGATTTGGGAAAACGGCAAAAAACTCGTCGGCGAAGTTCGCTCGAAGGAAGAAGCGCGTCGGATTTATGATGAAATTGTCAGACGCAAGCGCGATCCGGGATTGCTCGAATACGCGGGCAAGGATTTATTTCAGGCTTCGATTTTTCCGATTCCGCCAAACTCCGACAAAAAATTGGAATTGACTTACACGCAGGTTTTGAAAGCCGAATCCGGCACGGTCGCTTATCGTTATCCTTTGGGAACGGGCAGAAATCTTTGGGCGCAGCCTGTTCCGATGCCAATGGTCGAAGAAGATTCGGGCAACAGCGTCAGACGAACGAATCCGGCGCAAAAATTCGGGACGGTTTCGGGCAAAATCGAAATCGTCGGAGGTAAAGATGCGCTGCGAAATATTTATTCGCCGTCGCATCAAATTGATGTGAAAAGAAAAGGCGAAACCGGCGCGAGCGTTTCGTTTGAAACTTCAAATAACGACAACGATTTTCAGCTTTTTTACGGCTTGTCGAACAGCGATTTCGGAATGTCTCTGCTGACTTACCGCGAAGCCGGAAAGGACGGCTATTTTCTGTTGATGCTCTCGCCGAAAGACGATTTATCCGAACGAGAATTGGTGAATAAAGACATCGTTTTCGTCCTCGATACAAGCGGCTCGATGGCGGACGAAGGCAAAATGGGAAAGGCGCGTTCGGCTCTGCTTTTCGGTGTCAAAACTTTGCGCGAAGGCGACAGATTTAACGTCATCGGTTTTTCCGGCGAAGAACATTTGATGGAAAATAAATTGATTGCCGCTGACGCTTCGGGCAAGCGGCGCGGCGAAGAATTTGTCAATAAATTAACCGCGACCGGCGGCACGAATATCAACGATGCTCTCCGCGCCGCGCTTCGCCAATTCGATTCTTCCGACCGACCGAAAATGCTCGTCTTTATGACCGACGGTTTGCCGACGGTCGGTGAATCGAACATCGAAAAAATTATTCAAAACGTGAAGAATATCAAGGTTGAAAATTTGCGGCTTTTCACGTTTGGAGTCGGCTATGATGTCAACACGAGATTATTGGACAAACTCGCCGAAGAAAATTCCGGCGCGGCTGATTACATCGAGCCGAAGGAAGATTTGGAAATAAAGGTTTCCTCGTTTTTTACAAAGGTAAATTCGCCTGTCTTGACCGATTTGGATTTGGATTTCGGCGGCGTGCAAACCGATTTGATGTATCCGCGAAAACTTTCCGACATTTTCAAAGGCACGCAGATTACAATCATCGGACGTTACAAAAACATCGGAAATTTGGAAAACGCGACGCTGCGTTTGCAAGGCAAAAACGGCAAAGAAACGCGGACGTTTAATTATCCGAATCTCGATTTTCCGCTTCGCGCCGAAGACAAGGATTTTCTGCCGCGCCTGTGGGCGACGCGGCGCGTCGGCTGGCTCGTTGAGCAGATTCGCTCGAACGGCGAGCAGAAAGAATTGCGCGATGAAATCGTCGAACTCGGCACGCGCTACGGAATCGTTACGCCATACACATCATATTTGGCGACCGACGGCAGCGAGAGAGAAATGAATCTTCCGATAAACGGTCGTTCGATGCGAATGATGGCTGACTCCAGCAACTCTGCTCCGAAACTCGCCGCGACGACCGGACAAGGCGCGGTGCGTTCGAGTAAGGACGCGAAAGAAAAACAGGCAGTCTTGCAATACGCGGCGGAAGACGACGAAATGATAAAAACCGGCGCGGTCAAAAAAACGGGAGCGAAAACTTTCTATCTCGAAAACGGCGTGTGGATTGATTCAATATACAAAGAAGAATCGAAGCTCTCTGAAATCAAACTCAAATTTGCGAGCGACGAATACTTCGATTTAATCGCCAAAGAAAAGGAACTCGCGCAATATTTTTCTTTGGGCGAGCAAGTAGTCGTTGTTTGGAAAGATAAAGTTTATCGGATAATCAAATAATTCTGACGCAAAAAGTTTTGAGTTCCGCCTTTCGGCGACTTTCTCTGATAATTCGAGAGAAGCCGCCGAAAGGCGGAACTCAAAACTTTTCTGCGAAAATGACTTTTGGCGAAATAGATTGTATCTTATTCGTCAAAGCCATCTTTTTAATTTTTAGGTTTTATGAAAAATTTTCTTATTTCAGCTTGGATAAAAACCGTCGTCTCCGGCGGTTTGATAATTATTGCCGCGCAAATTCTCTACGCGCAATCTTCTTGGGACAAGATTAAAAACGGCGCGACCGGCGATTTGGTAGCGGTTTATTTTACTTCGTCCGACCGCGGGTTTGCGGCGGGCGACAAAGGATTTTTGGAAGAAACCAACGACGGCGGCAAAACTTGGACGAAACAAGCAATCAACACCGAAGATGACATCAACGAAATTTATTTCCGCAACGACAGCAAAGGTTATCTGGTGGCGGGCAAAAAAATGTTTCTGACCGATGATGGCGGACGCTCCTGGCGCGAGATAAAAATTTACGACCCGAAAAGTTTTCGCAATGCAACGCCGGAATTTTTGAGCGTCCGGTTTGCCGATAAAAAACGCGGTTTTATCGTCGGTTCGCTTTTGAATAAAGAAGACGAAGTGATTGATTCGCTCGTGATGCGAACCGAAGACGGCGGCGAAACTTGGTCGCGGGTGATCGTGCCGTCGAAACTCGAATTGTTTCATCTCGATTTTGCCAACGGTTCGCGCGGCTGGATTGTCGGCGACAAAGGTTTGATTCTCGTAACGCAGGACGGCGGCGTAAATTGGTTCACGCAAAATTCGGGAACGAATCGAACGCTTTATAATGTAGATTTTCGAGATTCGTCCGAAGGTTACACGGTCGGCGCGAAAGGCGTGATTTTGCGAACTGAAAACGGCGGCGAAAATTGGGAAACTGTAAAAACGAGTTTTCCGAACACGTTTTTGCGCGTTGATTTCGCCGACGATAAAAACGGCTGGATTGTCGGCTACGGCGGAACGATTCTGCGCTCGTCCGACAAAGGCAGAACTTGGGTAAAGCAGGACAGCGACACGAAGGAAAACCTCTACGGACTTTTTATGATGAAAAAATATGGTTTTGCGGTCGGCGCGAAAGGCTTGATTATTCAATATCGAAAATAAATTTGCATTTTGAGCGCGTTCGGGAATAAAAACGAGAAAAATTAGAACACGGATTTAACGAATTCGGCAGATTATCGCGGATAAAAGAATCGGTTTTTTATCAGCTTAATCAGCTAAAATCTTTTCGGGCTTTCGCGCTTCATCGGCAAGCGAGACGTTTGCGCTCTAATCCAAACAAAAATAGGAGAATTTTCTATCCGCTATGAAACATTTTTCGATAAAATTTCAAAAAAATAACGAATTCGTAAATTTCGGCTTAAATTTTTTGTAAGAGTGTGATAATTTACATCAGCATTTCTTAATACACTTTAAAATCTGATAAAGCATTCTTATCTAAATTTACACTTCAAAAAGGAGGAGAGTAATGAAATTTAAATTGTTTTTGACTATCTCGGCGACATTCGTTTTTTTGTTTGTCGGGGCAAATAATACTTTCGGGCAGGGAACGACTTCTCGTTTGACGGGAACGGTAACGGACAGCACCGGCGCGGCGGTCGAAGGCGCGACCGTGAATTTAACCAACGAAGGAACGGGCGCGGTTTCAACCGTCCAAACCGGCGGTAACGGAAGTTATACTTTCGATTTGATTCAACCCGGAACTTATCAAGTGGCGGTTGAAAAACAAGGATTTAAAAAGTTCGTTTCGACAAAAAATGTCGTCAACGTCAACCAGCCCGCGACGGTCAACGTCGGCTTGGAAGTCGGCGATGTTTCGGCGGTCGTTACGGTCGAGAACGCGGTCGAACAAGTGCAGACGAGCAGTTCGGGCAATCTCGGTTCGACCATCGAACAGCGAACGGTCGAAAGTTTGCCGATTGTCGGCGTGCGCGGCAGAAATCCGCTCGATTTGCTCAACTATCAGCCGGGCATCGTCAACGGCGCGAACACCGGCGGCGGCGTTCACGTCAACGGCTCGCGCGACCGCGCTTTTAATTTTACGCTCGACGGCATTGACATTAACGAATCATCGGCGGGCGGCTCGAACTTTACGCCGCTTCGCCCGAATCCCGATTCGATTCAGGAATTTCAAGTCGTTACGAGCAATTTTACGGCGGAACTCGGACGCTCTTCGGGAGCGCAGGTGACATTTGTTACCAGAAGCGGCACGAACCGTTTTCGAGGCAGCGTTTTCGAGTATTATCAAACGCCGGAATTTCTCGCCAACGAATATCAAAGCAATTTGAACGGCAGACCGAAGGCGCAGTTCGTTCAGCATATTTTCGGCGGCAG
>JBPCMK010000110.1:0-31417 GCA_051002375.1 Pyrinomonadaceae bacterium
CGACGGACTTCTTTCCTCGTTTTTGGGGAGAGGGGAAAGGCCGAACCCCAAACCCCACCCCCCCCCCCCCCCCCCCCCACCCTCTACTGTTTTATGTTGTTTCGATTTCTACTGCTTCGGGCTGTTGAGCGGAGTGTCGGTGGTCTGCGTCGGCATAAACTTTTAATTTTTTCGCCATCGCTTTGCCGAGTTTCGTTTTCGGAAGCATTCCTTTAATCGCCAGTTCGAGAATGCGTTCCGGCTTGGTCGCCAGCATATCTTTCACCGAAGTTTCGCGCAATCCGCCCGGATAAAGCGTGTGATAACGATAAACTTTCTGGTCGTTTTTTGAACCTTTGAAAATCGCGTGGCGGGCATTGATAACGACGACGTGGTCGCCCATATCGAGAAACGGCGTGTATGCCGGATTGTTTTTACCCGTTAACATCCGCGCCACTTCCGTCGCCAATCTGCCGACGGTTTTGCCCTGCGCGTCCACGACGAACCATTTGCGGTTTTCCGCCAAACCTTTTCCGCTTGGAAAATAAGTACTCATAATAGTATTCAATTGCCTTTTATTTCGCCAAAACGCGAACGATAAGAATATCGAAAAAAGAATTTTGCGTCAAGCAATGAACGGCTTTTTAGAAATTGAAGCCGAGTTTCGCGCCCGCTAAAGTTAAACCGGCGATTGATTTCGCGTCTTCGATTTCACCGCCGCGAATCATTTGAAACAATTTTTCAAAAGTGTATTTTTCGATTTCGATGAGTTCGTCGGCTTCGAGATTCTGCGAGGTTTCCGTTAAATCGGTCGCTAAAAACACAAACATCTTTTCCGATAAAAAACCGGGCGAAACGTAAAATTCAACGAGCTTTTCCAACTTGCCAGCCGTTACGCCAATTTCTTCTTCGAGTTCGCGTCGCGCACCCGTTTCAGGATTTTCACCTTTCTCCAGAGAGCCTGCGGGAATTTCCCAAAGATATTTTCCGGCGGCGTGGCGATATTGTTTGACGAGCGCGACGGTTTTATCCGCGAACACCGGAACGATAACCGCGCTTCCGTTATGGCGGACAATCTCGCGCTCGTATTCGACTGCGCCTTCGCGGATTTCGTCCAGAGAAACGTCGAAAATTTTACCTTTATAGACGACTTCAGTTGAAATGATTTCCGGTTTGATTAAAATCAAGATAAACTAATTTACATAAAGTTTCACCTCGCAAAAGCTCTTTAAATCTAACTTTCGGAAGGAGGCTTTTATGCAGCTAATCGGACTAGGATCGGCTGTCGGCTACATCGCGTCGCTGGCATTTTTTCTGCTGGCTTTTTCAAACCCTGAATGGAGACAGACGGGTTTTATCTTGGGCTTTGTCTTTTTTATTTTTGCGTCGCTAATACTTGCCATGATGATCAAAAAAAGGTGGCGAACCGAGAAAACTTAATTGTTTGCCGCGAGATAATCGCGCACTTTTTTCATATCGTCCCAGACTTCGCGTTTTTTCGTCGGGTCGCGCAGCAAATACGCCGGATTAAAAGTCGGCATCAAACGCATTCCGTTAAGGTCGTGAAATTCGCCGCGCACTTTTGAAATCGGCTGCTTTGTACTGAGCAACGCTTTGGTCGGCGTGTTGCCGAGCAGAACGACGACTTTCGGTTTGACGACGGCGAGTTCGCGCCAGACAAACGGCGTGAAAAACTTGATGAGTTCGGGCGTTAATTCGTCGCCGGCGGAAATATATTTGACGATATTAGTAAGATACGCATTCGAGCGATTTAATCCGATTGAAGCTAAAATTCGGTTTAATAAATCGCCCGTCGGACCTTGAAACGGTTTCTCCGCATTCGCGTCCGGCGGTCCCGGCGATTCGCCGACGACGGCGATTTTCGCATTCACATCGCCCTGTGAGAAAACGAAAAAACGATTCGCCAATTCGGGAATTGACTTGGCTTTGTCAATCATCTCACGCTTGATTTCGTCGAGCGTTTCGTGCGGTTCGTTTAATTCCCAACTGCCGTTAAATAAATCGTTCTGCATCTAGTTTTTAGTTTGAACAGGTTAAATCGGGAAAGAAAATTTCGCTCATTCGTGTCCTTTGCCGAGTTCGATTAAAGCCGATTTGCGCCGGACGTAAAACAATTTCGTCTCGCTCGTTTTTGGAAATTTCTATTTCGATGCCGTCGCTGATGCCGAGTTTTTCCATTTCATCAGCCGGAATTGAAATTGTTTTTGAATTTTCACTATTCTGCAGTTAAAGTTAGCATAAAATCTCCTGCCAAATTTTACTACGATTTGCTCAATTCGTCGCGCACTTTTTTCATATCTTCCCAAACCTCACGCTTTTTCGACGGGTCGCGCAAAAGGTATGCGGGATGAAAAGTCGGCATAACTTTGATGCCGAAATAGTCTTGAAATTCACCGCGCAATTTCGTGATTCCGACTTTCGTGTCGAGCAGATTTTGCGTCGCCGTGTTTCCCAAAACGACAATCACTTTCGGACGCACGACGGCGATTTCGCGCAGCAAAAACGGTTTGCAAGTGTGCGCTTCGGTTAAAGTCGGCTGGCGATTATTCGGCGGACGACAACGATTCACGTTGCCGACAAGAACGTCTTCGCGCTTCATCCCGATTGATTCGATAATTTTATTCAAAAGCTGTCCGGCGCGTCCGACAAACGGCACGCCTTCCGCGTCTTCGTTCGCGCCCGGTGCTTCGCCGACGAACATTAAATCCGCTTCAAAATTTCCCGTCGTGTGAACGATTTTCGTCCGACCTTCGTGCAGCGGACAGCGCGTGCAGTTTCCGATGTCGAGACGAATATCTTCAATCGTTTCTTTGGACGGCGGCAAAGTTTGTTTGAAATCGCCAAACAGCGAATCCTGCGGCACATCTTCAATTTTTGTTTTCGGCATTTTCTCTGTTTCCCTCGCTTGCTCTGTTGTTTGATTTGTCAGATACGAATTTCTTTTCGGCAAAGACGGCAAGCGCGATAATTTTGTCGCTTCTAAAAGATTCTGGCGCGACGATGCGTTTTCATTGTTAGAAATTTTTGGAGTCGGTTCGATTTTCGGCAATTCAAAATCCGCCGGTACAAAACGCTCTAATCTTTCCTGTGAAATTTTATCGGTTGAGTTTTGAACTTTGAAAGTTGAGCTTTTAATCGAAATTTCCGGTAAATCCACGCTGAAATTTCCCGCGCCGAGTTCTTGCAAATAAAGAACTTGCTCTTTAATATCAGCCAGCAATAACGAAAATTCGTTTTCCACTTTTTACTTTTGCCTTTTTACTTTTTACTTTTTATTTCTCGTCTCAGTTTTACCACTTCGTCCAAAATTTTATCAGCCATTTCGCGCTTCGACATCAACGGCAATTCGATTTGTTCGTCGCTTCCACGTTTGAAAATTGTCGCAATATTTGTATCCGAATTAAATCCCGCGCCGTGTTTGGATATGTCGTTGGCAATTATCAAATCCAGATTCTTTTTTTTCAACTTTGATTTTGCATAATTTACGACATCGTTCGTTTCCGCCGCAAATCCGACGACCAATAAACCATCGTGCCGGTTTTGCGAAACATTCGATAAAATATCTGCGGTTTTTTCGAGTTCCAAAGTCAAAACGTCTTCGGTTTTTTTGATTTTGGTTGCGGCTTTCTTTGCCGGACGATAATCGGCGACCGCCGCCGCGCCGACGAAAACGGTTATGTTTGGTAACTCTTTCATTACAGCTTGGAACATTTCCTCTGCCGAAATCGCCCGAATTATTTTTACGTTTTCCGGCGGTTCGACGCTCGTTATGCCGCACGCAACCGTTACATTCGCGCCTCTTTGCCGCGCCGCTTCCGCAACGGCAAAACCCATTTTGCCCGACGAATGATTGGAAATAAATCGCACCGGATCAATCGCCTCGCGCGTGCCGCCGACGGTTATCAAGACTCGCTCTCCGAGCAAATCTTGGGTTTCAGGTTTCAGGTTTCTGGTTTCTGATTTTTGAATTTCATCGTTTTCGTTCACATTCTCGCCGTCAAAAATATGATCTTCGTTTTTATCTGAAATCTGAAACTTGAAACCTGAAACCAACAACCCCAACGCTTGCGCGACGATGTTTTCGACATCTTCCAACTTTCCAGTGCCGACGGTTTTACACGCTAATTCGCCCGCGACAGGTTCGACGAAATACACGCCGTCGGATTTTAATTTTTCGATATTGCGCTGCGTTGCCGCGTGTTCCCACATTGTCGTGTTCATCGCGGGCGCAATCAAAACCGGCGCGTGCGAAGCGAGATAAGTTGACGAGAGAAAATCGTCAGCGATGCCGTTAGCAAATTTGGCGATAATGTTCGCCGTTGCCGGAACGATTAAAAGCAAATCTATCGTTTGGGAAAAATTGATGTGAGCAATCGGGTCTGGATTTTCCGGCGCGTAATCGTCAACCAAAACGTAATTTTCCGTCAGGGCGCGAAAGGTCAAAGGCTGTATAAATTCCGTCGCGTGTCTGGTCATCGCCACGCGCACTTCGCAATCCGCTTTTTGCAAAAGCCGCAGAACTTCAATCGCTTTGTAAGCGGCGATGCCGCCCGTTACGCCGAGACCGACACGAAATTTCGGTTTTGAATCATTCATAAATTCAATGACAATTTTAACATTTAGCGATTCAGGCTTAAAAACTGTGGCAAGCCACGTTGAAAACTTGTTGACAGCCACGTCTGCAACTTTTACAAGCTGTGGTAAAATTCTAACATTGAATTTGTGTTTAGTTGATTTGATTTATACCTAAAAACAAATGAACCAGCCAAATCTCTTTGACGTGCAAAACGTCGAGAATGAAAAAGTTTTGCTTTACGCGCTCGGCGAATTTCAATCGCGCGGCAAAATTCTTGCCGACCGCGAACTCGCTTTAGACCGTTTGCGCGGTGCATTCAAACGCGCGGCGGAAAAATTTCAAGTCGAAGAATTTTCCGACGAAGAAATCGCCAAAGGTTTGGAACGGCTCGAAGCGAAAGTTGTCCGCGTTCCGAATTTCGTCGCTAAACACCCTTTCCGCGTTACCGTTCAAACCTTTTTAGCGGAACGCGCGAAACAGGTTTATCAGGATTCGTTAAATAATGATTGAAGAGAAACTCAGACAATCGGATTTGTGGAATTATGTTGAAATGCACAAACCGCAAATCGAAAACGCCCTGCGCCAATTTTTGCCGCTTGCGCCGCCGAACATCGAAACCGAGTTTAATGAAGCGACGCGCTATGCTTTGTTTTCGGGCGGCAAACGTCTGCGCCCCGTTTTGACTTTGCTCGGCGCGGAACTCGTCGGCGGGAAATCGGATTTGATTGTGCCGTCTGCCGTTGCGGTCGAATTTATTCATACGAGTTCGCTGATTTTCGATGATTTGCCGGCGATGGACAACGCAAACGAACGGCGCGGAAAAGATTCTCTGCACGAGAAATTCGGCGAAGGTTTGGCGATTCTCGTCGCCGTCGGTTTTCTTAACGCCGCTTACGCGCTCGTTTTTGTCAATCACAACGGAATGCCCGAACGCGCGATGCAGGCGCACGCGGAAATCGTCGAATGCGTCGGCGCGTCGGGAATGGTCGGCGGGCAATCGGTTGATTTGGCGCGGGCGAAAAGCGCGGGCGCGAATGAATTTGCGGATTACGAATCGGAATCAATCAGAAATTTGAAAACCTCGGCGTTGATGCGTCTGGCTTTAAGACTCGGCGCGATTTTAGCGGGCGCAAATTATCTCGAACTCGCCAACCTTTCGCGCTACGCCGAACTGCTTGGCGACGCTTATCAACTGTCGGACGATTTGATTGACGCGGAGGAAGACGACGGGATTTTTGAAGCGCGTAAAACCTTCGCCATCAGCGAAGGACAAAGCGCGGCGCGTCTTAAATTGAAAACAATCGTCGAAGAAGCAAAGCGAATTTTAATCGAGAATTTCCCATCGAACGAAGCGAGAAGCTGCTTGATTCAGTTAACTGATTACTTGGCGGAAAGGAAATCCTGAACAAATCTGAATGTCAAATGAAATAGAATTGGCTTACGAATACTGCGAAACCGTTACCCGAACTCACGCCAAAAGTTTTTGCTTCGCCGCCAAATTTTTACCGAAATCGAAACGCAAATTCGTTTATCCGATTTACGCTTTTTGCCGCCACGTTGACGACGCGGTTGACGAAATCGAAAAGGGAAACGAAAACAGAGCGATTGAAACAATCGAAAAATGGAAATCAAATTTAAAGGCAATTTATGACGGAAAAAACAACGAACGGCAAATAACCGATTCCAAACAAAAATCGGTTTTTTTAGCTTGGCGAAACTTACTTGAAACTTACGACATTCCGCAAAATCTGCCGCTCGAATTGATGCAGGGTGTTTTGATGGACACGCATACGACGCGCTATGAAACTTTTCGAGAACTTTATTTATATTGTTATCGCGTGGCTTCGACGGTCGGTTTGATGTCGTCGGAGATTTTGGGTTATTCGGAAAAAATCGCGCTTGAATACGCCGAAGCGTTGGGAATCGGAATGCAGTTGACGAACATTTTGCGCGACGTAAAAGAAGACGCGGGGCGCGGCAGAATTTATTTGCCGCAGGAAGATTTGCGAAAATTCAATGTTTCCGAAAAACAAATTTTCGCGGGCGAAGCGAACGAAAATTTTATCGAGTTGATGCGATTTCAAATCAAACGCGCCAGAGATTTTTACCAGAAAGGCGAAAAGGGAATCGCGCTGCTTGAAAAAGATTCGCGTTTTACGGTTCTTCTCGCATCGAGAATTTACGCCCGAATTTTAGATGAAATCGAGCGTCAGAATTACGACGTTTTCTCGCGCCGCGCCCACACGACTTTTTCGCAGAAAATTTTTTCGATGCCGCAAATCTGGCGCGAAGCGAGAAAAATTTAGCCACAGAGTTCACCGAGAAAAACAAAAAATCTTTATAAATTCGGCAGCCAAAAAGTTCGTCCGCCGTCGGAAACTTTTTTTAATCCCAAACCTGTCAACTGATTTTCCTGAACGCCCAAAAAAGTAAAATGCGGCAAGTCGGAGACGACCGTTTGAAACCAGCCGTGTTTGGCTAAAATGTCGCGCACCTTCGGGGTTTCGTTTTCGCCGACATCAAGCGCGATCATCGAAAGATGCTGCGATGTTCCCGGCGGCGCGACCGAATAGATAATTGATTTCGACAAATCTTTGCTGAAATACATTCCGTTTGATTCGAGTTTGAAAATTTCCGGCACTTGCTCGAACGGCGATAAGGCTTTGATTCGGTCGGCTTCGGATTGTGATAATTTTCCGTTGCCGACGTAATGCGCGAGTCCGGGATTAACGCGGCTCGCCCATAAATCAACCGTTCCGGCGTAATCGCGTTTTGCCGAATCCGCGCCGCGCGGCGTGATTGTCAAATTGCTTTGTTTGGCTTCGGCGATTGCGTCCTGCAAATTTTTCATCGCCGCCGATTGCAGTTCGACATCGAAATTGCCGATTTTTTCCTTCGATTTCGACAAGCCGTTTTGAAAAGCCGAAACTTCCGCCGCATCTTTGAATATCACCGTGTTCGGCGGAATCGCGCCGCCGCGGGCGACAAACAACGCGCCGTATTCTTTGAGAAGTCTCTGTCCGACGGCATCGGTCGGCTGTTTAAAACCGGCGGGCAGATTGGCGGAAAATCCGCCGCTTTTGACTTCGGTATTTGAAGCGTCGCTCATTTTAGTATTTGTTGAATTGTCGGATTTATTTTCGGACGCAGCGGAATTTACATTTGATTCGGGCGTGGCGGTCGGCGTAGTTTTTTTATCGTCCCGACTTTTGCTTTTTGAATCGTCCGACCAGCACGCGGCGAAAACACAGCATAAAATCAAAAGCGCGGGCAACGTTAAATTTACATTTTTCATAAGTAATCTCCAAATTTTTAATTGTTAAGAAGCGGCGAGAAAACCCATCCGCGTCCGCCGTTTTCGGTTTGAATATACGCCCAATTTCCTTCCATTCCGTTCCAGTAATTCGTGTTGTTCGAGTAATTGATAATGTATATTTTTTGCCCGCGCCGCAACGCGCTGATTTTTCGCGCCGTCAAACTCGGAGCGTTGCGGACGACGACGCTGTTTGAATTGCAGTAAGCGACTTGTGCGCCCGCCGGAGCGACCGTTTCCGGCTTCGGTGCGGCAACGGGTTTCACCGCGACGTTTGAATTTGCCGCGCCGATATTTGAATTTGTCGCCGTATCGGATTGCTTCGATTTAATTGAAAGAGTTACCGCTTTCGCCAAATCGCCGTTGTCGCTTTTCGCCGCATTCTTGACTTGAAACGCCCAAAATTTATGCTTGCCTTCGTCAAGAAATCCGTCGAGCAGCGCGAAGGCGTATACGCCGTTTGCCAAACCGTCGGGAACGCGCAGATGCTTCATTTCGGGTTTCCCGTCAACAGGCGAAGCCTGAAAGTTTATCTGTTTTAGAGTGCCGTCGTTTTTTATCGAATCAATCTGCACTAATTTCAAATCGCTCACCGGAACGTCTTTTCCGTCCGCATACAAAATCAAATTCGGTTTGTCGTCGGTCGCGGGCAGTGAATCATTTTTTAGCAAATCATCTTTCGTTTGCAGAGCGTTCGTCGAATCTTGTTTGCTGATTTCAATCAGATTATTTTTATCTTTGTTTTGAACGAACATTCCGAGATGGTCGGGCAAAATTTCCGCGTTTGACGGCGACGGTTTATTCAAAAGAAAAAATCCGGCAACGCCGCCGCCAATCAAAAGCAGAAGCAAAACGCCCAAGCCGAGCCACAGAAATTTATTGCTTTTCGGCGCGGCGTTTTGCGTCGGCGGATATGGAATCGAAGGATTGAATGTCTGCGTCGGCGGAACGAATGCCTGACGGTTTCCGAAAGCCGTCTGCACCGATTCGGGCGCATCGTTGGGTTGATTCGCCCGAACGGGATTGTAAAATTGCGTCGGCGCAACCTCGCTTTTCGCTTGGAGATTTACCGGCGGAGCGAGATTGCCGCCGCAGCTAACGCAGAATATATTTTCGTTGTCATTCGCCTGATTGCAATTCGGACAATTCATTTTCTTGACCTCTCGAATTTTATTCCTTCAAGTTTGGAATCCAAAATTTTTGACTGCCGATTATCACGGGCTTTAAACCGAGCGCGGGCAAATCGGATTCTTTAACGCCGAGATATGTAAAATGCGGCAAGTCGCTTTTCACGGTTTGAAACCAACCGTTGTCGGCGAGAATTTTTCGCACTTCCTTATTGGCAAACTGCTCGACATCGAGCGCGAGCAGAAAATTATGCTGCGACGCGCCGGGCGCGGCGACGGAAAAAAGAATTGATTTCGACAAGTCTTTGCTGAAATACAAACCTTTATTTTCCCATTCCAAAACCTTCGCAATTTGTTCTCTGACCGGCAAAACTTTAGCGGTTCGGGCTTCCTGAATCGAGATTTTTTTACGCGCGACCCAGAAATTCAAAGCCGGATAAAATCTCGAATTCCACAAATCAACCGTATCTTGAAACGAGCGTCCGGCGGCGAGCGAACCGCCGCGCGGAGTGATTTTCAGATTCCGCTTCGTCGCGTCCTGCCGCGCTTTGAGCAACGCTTCCATCGCCGGTTTTTGCAAAGTGATTTCCACGCCGCCGACGTTCGCCGTCTGCGGAACGCTTTTCATCTGAAACGATTGAATGTCCGCTTCGCTCGTGAAAATACATTTGCCCGGCAAAATCGTTCCGCTCGAAACGAAAATCGCGCCGTATTCGCTGAAAATTCTTTTCGCTGTCGCGTCCGAATCAATCGGACAGATTTTCTCTAAAGTCGCGTTTGAAAATTTTTTCAATTTATCTTCGACGACTTGTTTGAAATTTGTTTCTTGAGCAAACGACAACTGTATAAAAAAGAACAAATTCAAAAAGGCGCAGACAAAAACGAGTTTCTTCAATTTCATAAAATCGGCGGTTTAGACGAACGGCAAAAATTCTCGGTCGTAATTTTTGAATGACGGAATTATAACGGTTTCCGCCGACAATGCAAGGGAGGCGGGGAGATGAGGAGAAAGGGAGAGGAGGAGACGTTTGACAGTTCGATTTCGGAAATTTATATTTTTCGTTTGCGCTTTTCATCGGCTACAATAATTCTCGATGAGCGAACGAGATGAATTTTGGATGCGGAAGGCAATCGAGGCTGCCGAAATTGCACGCGGCTTAAACGAAATCCCAATCGGCGCGTGTTTGATTGACAAAAACGGCGAACTTCTGGCAATCGCGGGAAACCGCACAATCACGAATTCCGACCCGACGGCGCACGCTGAAATTCTTGTTCTGCGCGAAGCCGCCGTGAAAATCGGCAATTATCGGTTGACGGAAACCGCTGTTTATACGACGATAGAACCTTGCGCGATGTGCGCGGGCGCACTCGTCAACGCCAGAGTTAAAAGATTAATTTTCGGAGCGCGAGACGAGCGTTTCGGCGCGGTCGAAAGCGTTTTTCGATTGTGCGACACGAGTTCTTTGAATCATCAAATTGAAATAACGAAAGGCATTTTGGCGGAGGAATGCAGACAATTAGTGCAGGAATTTTTCCGCCAAAAACGAAAACAATTACGGAGAGGTCGCATAGTGGCTTAGTGCACCGGTCTCGAAAATCGGAGTGCCGGAAACGGTACCGTGGGTTCAAATCCCACCCTCTCCGCCAGATATTCAATTACGAATTTCAAATTGCGAATGACGAATTTTCTTAATTTCGTAATTTGAAATTCGTAATTCATTTTCGGAAAGGTGCAAGAGCGGTTGAATTGGCTACATTGGAAATGTAGTGAACTCCAAAAGGGTTCCGTGGGTTCGAATCCCACCCTTTCCGCCAGACCGATTTCGGATTTGGGATTGGTGATTTTGGATTGAAATAAAATCCCAAATCCGAACTCCAAAATCCCAAATCGCATACGGCTTCAGACTCCGCACAAGGCTTGAGTTGTGAACTCCGCTAGGCGAGGAATCGAGCAACGGCAGCAATTTCAGCTTGTGTTGCGGTTAAGTCTGAAGCCTCCAATTTTATAAAATAAAAAACTCGAAATTGATGTTCCGCAAGGTTCGTCAATTTCGAGTTTTTTTTCAATAAAGAAAAATCTCATTTTACTGAGATTTTTCTTTATTCGCAATCGCTGCTTTGAACTGCGCTTCGAGAACCGCGATAAAACCCGCAAACTGCGCGTTGTTTTTAAATTTCGCCTTTAGCAAATCGAAGGCTTCCTGACCGCGCGGGTCAGCGAGCCGGATAATTGATTGAATGCCGCTTTGGACTCCGCGAAAATCGTTGGTGTCGAGCGACGATTTGAACGCCGCGAAAATAATCGGATAAGCCCGCGCGTCGCCTTTGCCCGAAGCCGCGACGACTTCCAGCGCGGCGCGGCGGACGTTTGCCGCCATCGTTATATCGCCCGCATATTTCAACCCCAAATCCAAAGCGCGTTTATCGCCGAGCGCGGCGATGCCTTGCAATCCGGCGGCGGCAATTCGTCCTTTCCACGAAGGCGTATTCACTAATTTTATTAAAGCATCGTAAGCCTTCGCATTTTTCGTTTCACCTAAGGCAGCCGCCGCATTATCAATTACCGCATAGCTTTTATCGTTTAACGCCGCAAGATAAAGGTCGGCGTATTTCGCATCCTTTGTCGCGCCCAAAAGTTCGATTGCGTCGGCGCGAACCAGAGATTTTTCATCTTTGGAGGCTTTAAGCAGAACTTGCGCGGTGGCATCATCCAAACTTATCGAAGCGGGAATGCTTCCCGGCATTTGCTGCGGCACAAGCAGCAAGCCGATTCTTGCAATAGCGGCTTGCCGAATTTGCCACGAACTGTCATTTACAGCTTCGCTTCGCAACACGGAGAGAATTTTTTCCTTGCCCGCCGCCGAAGTTTGTGAATTTCCGGTGGATTTCATTAACTCGTTCATCGCCCAATTTCTACCCAGAATATCTTTGTCATTGGTCGCCTGATAAACGAGTTCGTCAACCGATTTATCGAACTTCAATTCTTTCAGAAGCGTTCCTTCATAATCGAAATTGACAAGTTTCGGATTTGTCGCCGCGTCGAAAGTATAGACGTTTTCGGCTTGCGGTTTGATCCAAACTCTCTGCACATTGCCGTCAATTTCGATGTCAACGTAGGTTTGGAAAAATTCGGTTTGCGGAAATGCATTGTTCGAGTCAACTTTCTGCGTTTGTTTAACATTCAAAGTTAATTGTTTTTTCGCGTCGTCGTAGCTTTTCGTCACTTCAAAAATCGGATGTCCCATTTTGTAAAGCCACTCGTCGAAAAACCAATCCATTGATTCTCCGGTCGTTTCCTCGATGGCGATTCGCAGTTGTTCGGTTTCGACCGGCTTGTGCGCGTTGGTCAGCAAATAATGATTGAGTGATTTGAAAAACAATTCGTCGCCGAGATGTTTTCTTAACATATGCAGAACCGAACCGCCGCCCGGATATGCGTAATTGTCAAACATCGCGTCTTTGTTAGCGTAATACTGAGTTACAATCGGACGGCGGTTGCCTTGATTCCAAGTCGCTAAAGTTTGCTGTTGATTTTTGCGAACGTCGTCATACAAAAAGAAATCGTGTCCTTTTAACTGCTCGTCCCACAACGCTTGAAAATACGTCGCAAAACTTTCGTTGAGCCAAATGTGCGACCATTGGATGGTGGTTACGTAATCGCCGAACCATTGATGCGCGAGTTCGTGCGACTGTAGAGATTCGCTGTCGTTGTCGAGCAGTTCGCGCTCGTCGTGAATCACGTCTTCAATCTGCGTCGTCGCTGAAATATTTTCCATTCCGCCGCCGAAATCTTCGACCATCGTTTGCGAGTATTTCGGATAAGCGTATTTCACGCCGAGCTTTTCCGAGAAAAACTTAATCATCGCCGGAACATTTTTCGTCGTCGCGGCGACTTCTTTCGCTTCCGACGGATAGCCGTAAGCGTAAACCGGAACGCCGTCATATTCGCCGTTTTTGATTTCAGTATATTCGCCGACGACGATTGACGAAAGATAATTCGCATACGGCGTGTCCATTTTCCAATGATATGTGCGCGTGTTGTCGCCGTTGTCTTTGATGTCGAGAAGTTTGCCGTTGGAAACGACCATATAAGGTTTTTCAACCGTCGCTCTTAATTCGGAAGTGCGAAAATCGTTCGGCGAATCGTATGAGGGAAACCAATAACGGTTAAATTCTGTTTCGCCCTGCGACCAGATTTGGCGCGGCTTATTCGGTTCGTTCGCCGTCGGTTTGATAAAACGCAGCCCGCGCCCGAAACTGCCGATTGCCGTTTCCGTATCGTCAATTTTATTCACGTAATTCGTTCGATAATCAATTTTAACCAAAAGGTCTTCGCCTCTTTTATAAATGCGGTCGAGAGTGATTTCGAGGTTGTCGTTCTGTTTCTTGCCGTCATAATTGAATTTCAACTCTGTTCCGTTTGCCAGAGTTACGGAGTTAATCGTCATTCCCGCCGCATCAAGACTAAATTTATTTAAGTCTTCAAACGGCGCGAGCGTAACGATTGTATTGCCGAACGCCTGCTCTTTGTCCCAATCGAAACGCAAATCAATCGAGACGTTTTTTATATCAACATCGCGGCTGCGTATGTAATTGACAGGCGGAAGCTGTTTGACCTTTGTCTCGTCTTGCCTTTGCTGCGGAAGTTGAATTAACGGACGCGCATTTGCAATTTGAGCAAATGCGAATAAAAACACTATTAAAAAAGCCGAAACTTTTACGCGGAACGATTTTAAATTCATATTTTTCTCTTTCAAGATTCTTTAAATTCGGAAATAAATTTTTTGCGATTGATAATACGGTTCGGCGCGGAAATTGGTTTCAAACCGAAAGAAAAGATTCGGGAAACAATCACGATTTACAATTTGGAAGATGCGATTTTGTCTGTTATTTTACAGAAATAATACTTTTGCAGGAGAGCGATAATTTATGTCAGTAGAATTGGAAGACCGCGGGCGGGCGTTGGAAAACGAATATTTTCACCGCAAAGAACAAGAGTTAATCGAAAAGATGAAGGCGAAACTCGGCGCGGAAAACGCGCAGGCGACCGAAACGGATTGTCCGAAATGCGACGGCAAACTGGTCGAAACCGATTACGAAAACATCAAGATTGACGTTTGCGATAAATGTTCGGGCGCGTGGTTTGACGCGGGCGAACTCGCGCAGGTCATTGACAAAAACGAAAACAGCGGTTGGTTGAGCCGCGTTTTCGGATAGGAGATTTAATTACAGATGAACGCAAATAAACGCAAGTTTTTCCAATGGCTGATAATCGTTTTCAGTCTTTCGTTTTCGGCTTACGCGCAACAGGCGCAATCGAAAATCGCGCTTCCGCCGACAGTTGAAAGTTATAAATTAAACAGCAGATTGATGGTGCGTGAAATGCCGTATCGCATCATTTTGCCCGTCAATTATCAATCGGAAAAAGCGCAGCGTTATCCGGTCGTTTATCTGCTTCACGGCTTGACTGGCAGCTTCGATAATTGGACGGAGCGAAGCAAAGTTGTCGAATATGCCGCGAAATATAATTACATTCTCGTTACGCCCGAAGGAGCAAACGGCTGGTATGCCGACAGCGCAACCGTGCCGAACGACAAATACGAAAGTTACATTGTTCAAGAACTCGTTCCCGAAATTGACAAAAAATTTCGCACCGTCGCCGACCGCAATCACCGCGCCGTTGCCGGACTTTCGATGGGCGGTTACGGCGCAATCAAATTCGGTTTGAAAGAGCCGGAAATGTTTGTTCTCGTCGGTTCGTTTAGCGGCGCGTTACAAGCCGCTTCATTGACGGAAAAAATGCTCGGCAACGGCTGGAAGGCTTTGACCGATTCGATAATGAGCGTCTACGGCGCGGAAGATTCGCAGACGCGCAAAGCCAACGACGTCTTCAAAATCGTCCGCGAAATGCCCGCCGACAAAATGAAAAATCTGCCGTTTATTTATTTCGCCTGCGGAACGGAAGACGGACTTATCGGCACGAACCGCGAATTTTCGGCTCTGCTTTTGGAGAAGAAAATCCCGCACGAATTCCGCGAATCGCCCGGCATTCACGATTGGAAATTCTGGGACGCGCAGATTCAAGAATTCTTAAAAGTCAGCGAGAAATTTATCAAATAAATAAATGGACAAAATTATTTTACGACTGGAGCGCAAGCGTCTCGCTTGCCTGTCCGTTCGAGCGGAGCAAGAACGGACAAACGACGCGCTTCTCGCAAGTTTGGAAGATAATCCGGCGACGCTTCCGTTCTTGCTTCGCTCGAACGGGCAAGCGAGACGCTTGCGCTCCAGTCAGTTATAAAATTATTCTGTCTACATACTTAGTTTCGTAAAAACAATGCTCAATTTTGCCATCGAAACCGCCCGCGAAGCCGGACAAATTCTGCTCGAAAAATTCGGACGGAAAATCGAAATCTCGAAAAAAGGCGACATCAATCTCGTAACCGAAGCCGACCTCGCTTCGGAAAAATTTATCATCGGTAAAATCCGTTCACATTACCCGAAACACCGAATTTTGGCGGAAGAATCGGGCGAAGCGACGATACAAAGCGGCGACGCGAATTGGAAATGGATAATTGACCCGCTCGACGGCACGACGAATTACGCGCACGGTTATCCGTGTTTTTGCGTAACGCTCGCGCTCGAACACGACGGCGAAATTGTCATCGGCGCAACCTTCGATCCGACTAGAAACGATTTATTCGCGGCGGAAAGAGGGAAAGGCGCGACCTTGAACAACAAACCGATTCGCGTTTCGGAAACCGAAAATTTATCCGACGCGCTGCTCGTAACCGGCTTTCCATACAACGCGCGGGAACGCACCGATTTTGCCAAACATTTCTCCGATTTCACGCATAAATCACGCGGCGTGCGGCGCGACGGTTCGGCAGCGATTGATATGGCGTATGTCGCCTGCGGACGCTTTGACGGTTTTTGGGAAGAAGGTTTGAATCCGTGGGACGTTGCCGCCGGAGTTTTGCTAATCGAAGAAGCGGGCGGGCGAGTTTCCTACTACGACGATTCAAAATTCAGCATCTACAAACCGCCGATTTGCGCGAGCAACAGATTGATTCACGCGGAAATGTTGAAGGTTCTGCGATAGGAATTACGAATTTCGAATTGAAAAAATCAAAAACCATTTGTAATTTGAAATTTGTAAATTGCTTTATTGAACGAATGCGCTCGGAATTGGTTTATCGCCGTTTTGTCCGAACGTAACGCCCGTAAATCCGGCGGTCGAACGCAGCAGATACCAAACGCCGGTTGACGGACGAAAAACAGCAACGTCGGTTTTTCCGTCGCCGTCGTAGTCAGCCGCGACCGGAATGTCTTCCGGCGTTCCGAATTGGACTGCCGAAAACGCATTATTCGCGCCGCTTTTTAGTTGATACCAAGTTCCGTTGGAACTTCTATAAACGGCGATGTCGGTTTTTCCGTCGCAGTCGTAATCAGCCGGAACTGCGCGGTCGCTTCCAAAGCCGAACGATATGCCGCGAAACGCGCTGCTCGCGCTCTCGAACAGATACCAATTACCGTTTCTGAAAACTCCCAAATCGCCGATGCCGTCGCCGTCGAAATCACCGACGAGCGGTTTGTCGCCCGTCTGCCCGAAAGCCTGCGCGAACGACTGATTCGTGAAACTTTGCAATTCATACCAGGTGCCGTTTGACGGGCGAAAAACCGCGAGGTCGGCGCGTCCGTCGCCGTCGTAATCGTTCGGCACGGGAACATCGCCGTTTGCGCCGAATTGAACGCCCGCGAAAGTATTGTCGGAACTGCGAAGAATATACCAGGTTCCCGAAGACGGACGAAACACGGCGAGATCGGTTTTGTTGTCGCCGTCGTAATCTGCCGGAACGATTTTGTCTGTGCCGAAGCCGAAAACCGCGCCTTTAAAACCGGCGGCTGATTGGTTCAAATACCACGCGCCGTTAGACGGGCGAAAAACCGAAACGTCCGCTTTGCCGTCGCCGTCGAAATCAAAATCTGCGCGGTTGACGCGGGTGATTGCCGCGTCGTTGCCGTCGCCGCCGCGATAGGTGATGCGAAACGCCGTGTTGAGCGTGCCGCCGAAGGTCGCGCCTTCGGGAGCGTTGAGGAAAGTTCCGTTGATTGCGTCCGCGCCGTCGTTTTTCAAAATCAAAAACGTATCGCCGATTGCCGGACGAAAATTATTAAACGGCACTGGAAGGAGATGAGCGTTATTCAGCGTAACCGTTCCCGTTACATTTAATTGGTCGTATCCGTTCGCGCCCGCGGTCGTGCCGCCGATTTTGCAGACGTAATTTCCGTTCGGCGTAAAAGTCAGTCCGCGATTGATATTTAAAATTCCCGTCGGCGCGGTTAAAGTTCCCGCGCTGATGAATCCGCTTGCCACGTTGGTCGCGCCGATTGTTCCCGTGCCGCCGAAGCCGCTCAGCCCCAAATCGCCGCCGGTTATCGGCGAATTGATAGTTACGGAACTGTTCGGAAGATTTGCGTCAACGATAAAAATCCCGTCGTTGTGCGTAATCGATCCGCTGAAATCGCCGCTAAAAATATAAGCCGTGCCTATGCCGGTTTTCACAAAGTTTCCGGTTTCGGAAATAACTCCAAGTCCGAAAAAGCCGTCGTCGTCGAGAGCGAGCGTGAAACCACCGACCCGCAAGGCGGCAAGTTGAACCGTCGCAGATGATTTGATTATAAAAGTTTGCGTCGCGCTCAAGCTGATTGCCGTGTTGATTGATTGTGTGCCGCCATTGACAATCAATCCGCCGGCGAGCCGAAACGGACTGCCGCCAATCGTATAATCTCCGCCGCTAATGGTAATCGAGCGGAAACTCGTCTGAAAGAAAAAGTTGTTGTTAGCCGTAAATTTTGGCGCATTAGCCGGAAAAACCAAATCGTCGTCGGCGACCGGAGCAACGCCGTTCGCCCAATTTGCCGCCGTCGTCCAATTTGCGTCCGCGCCGTTGCCGTTCCAAGTTTTTACGACGGAAAAAGCATTGACGACCGAGAAGAGAAAAAGAAGCGAGAGTAAAATAATTTTCATAATTCAAGATTTATACGCGCTAGAGTTTTTCTTGAATCTAGCACAATCGAGCGGCGAAAAACAACTCATTTTTCACTCGCTGAATTTTCCCGCGTTAGACAAATTTCCGTCGTGTGATAACCTTATTCAGTGAAAATCCGAAATCCGAAATCGCAAATCCGAAATTGATATGGCTTGGTTTCGCAGAAAAGACCCGAAAATCGAAGGACAGACGAACGACGAAGAAAAGCGCGTAAAGACCGAAGGTATTTTCGTCAAATGTCTCGAATGCGACAACGCGCTTTACAAACGCGAATTGAGAGAATCGTTGCAAGTCTGCACGCATTGCGGTTATCATTTTCGGTTTCCGGCGCGTGAGCGGCTCGATACGTTTTTCGACGACGGCGAATATGAAAAGCTCGACGAAAATATCACGTCCGCCGACCCGCTCGAATTTGTTGACACGAAACCATACAAGGAAAGAATCGAGCAGGCGAAAAAATCCTCCGGTTTGCCCGAAGCGATTGTAACGGGAAAGGGAACGGTCGGCGGACATCTCGTTTATGCGGGCGCGATGGATATGAGTTTTATCGGCGGTTCGATGGGTTCGGCGGTCGGCGAAAAAATCACGCGCTTGATTGAAAGAGCGATGGAAACGCGCGGCGCGGTCGTCATCTTCGCGGCTTCGGGCGGGGCGAGAATGCAGGAAGGAACTTATTCCTTGATGCAGATGGCGAAAATCTCCGCCGCGCTTGCCCGATTTAATGACGCGCGTCTGCCGTTTATATCGGTTTTGACAGATCCGACGACGGGCGGAGTTACGGCGAGTTTTGCGATGCTCGGCGATGTAAATATCGGCGAGCCGAAAGCGTTAATCGGTTTCGCCGGTCCGCGTGTTATCGAGCAGACGATTCGTCAAAAACTGCCGAAAGGTTTTCAGCGTTCGGAGTTTTTATTGGAACACGGAATGCTCGATATGGTCGTTGACCGCCGCGAGATGCGCGAGACGATTATTCGCCTCTTGACTTTTATGATGAACCCGGAAATCGCCGCTCAATGAATTTCCAGAAATCCGTCGAATATCTTTACAGTCTCGGCAACGAAGTTTTGGCGATGAAACTCGGTTTAGACGCAGCCGAAAAACTACTCGCCGCGCCCGGCAATCCCGAAAAAAACTTTCTTAAAATCCAAATCGCCGGAACAAACGGCAAAGGTTCGACGTGCGCTTTTCTCGACGCGATTTGCCGCAGCGCGAAAATCAAAACCGGACTTTTCACGTCGCCGCATTTAATCTCGATTACCGAACGCCTAAAAATTAACGGCGAAGAAATCAGCGAAAAAGATTTCGCCAGACACGCGACGCGCGTTAGAAAAATTTCCGAAAATTTAGTTCACGCAAAAGAACTCGAAACCGTGCCGACGTTTTTCGAGCAGATTACGGCGATTGCAATTTCGGCTTTTGCGGAAGCGAAAATCGAATTGGCGATTTTGGAAACCGGACTCGGCGGACGTTTTGACGCGACGACGGCGATGCGGGCGGAAATCGTCGGCATTACGCGAATTGATTTCGACCACCAGAATATTTTAGGAAATTCTCTGGCGGAAATTGCGGCGGAAAAAGCGGCGATAATTCGGGAAGATACACGAGTCGTTTTGGGCGAACAATTTAACGAATCGGAAAAAATATTATCGAATGTTTGCGCTGACTTTGGCGTTACGCCAAAGTCAGCGCAAACTGTGGCGGCTGTTCAAACGGGCGATTTTCGAGTTTCGTTTCAAACCGAAAAAACCGAATACGAAAACGTAAAATTAAATCTTCCCGGAAGACATCAAATCGAAAACGCCGTAGTCGCAATTCTTCTGGCTGAAACTTTGCAAAACGATTTTCCGATAATAAAAACCGAAAATATCGTCGAAGGTTTAGAGAACGCGGCGCACAAGGGAAGATTGGAATTTTACAAAAATATTTTGTTTGACGGAGCGCACAACGTCGGCGGCGCAAAAGCTCTGCGCGAATTTCTCGACGAATTTATCACGTCGCCAATCACGATGATTTTCGGCGCGATGCGCGACAAAGATTTATCCGGGGTTGCCGAAATTCTTTTTCCGAAAGCCGACAGATTGATTTTCACGAAAGCGAATAATCCGCGTTCGATTGAACCGGAGAATCTTTTAAGTTTTTTAGGCGAATATGAAATCGGCTCGGTTTCTACGGCGAGCAACGCGGCTGAAGCGATCAAACTTGCGCGTCAAACTTCAACGGCGGACAATTTGATTTTAGTTACGGGTTCGCTTTATCTTATCGGTGAAGCGCAGAAAATTCTGGACGCGGAAAATTATGTATAAATTAGTTTTAATCAGACACGGCGAAAGCGAATGGAACAAGGAAAATCGTTTTACGGGTTGGAAGGACATAGACCTTTCCGAAAAGGGAAAAGAAGAAGCGGGCGCGGCGGGAAAACTTTTAAAGGCGGAAGGTTTTACGTTTGACGAAGCCTACACATCGGTTTTGAAACGCGCCATCAGAACGCTCTGGATTATTCTCGACGAGATGGATTTGATGTGGATTCCAGAAACGAAATCGTGGCTTTTGAACGAGCGGCATTACGGCGGGCTGCAAGGTTTGAACAAAGCGGAAACCGCCGCGCAATACGGCGAAGAACAAGTTTTAATCTGGCGCAGAAGCTACGACGTTTTGCCGACCGATCTCGTCGAAGGCGACGAAAGATGGCTCGGCAAAGATGCGCGGTATTCGGGAATAGAAACGGGAAAATTTCCGACAGCCGAAGCGTTAAAGCAAACCGTCGAGCGCGTCGTGCCGTATTTCCAAACTGAAATCGCGCCGAAAATAAAAGCCGGAAAACGTCTGATTATCGCCGCGCACGGCAACTCGCTTCGCGCTCTGGTGAAATATCTCGACGCGATTTCCGAAGCGGATATTGTCAGCCGAAATATCCCGACCGGCATTCCACTCGTTTATGAATTGGACGCGCAATTAAAGCCGACAAAAAATTATTATCTCGGCGACCAAGAAGCGATTCGCAAAGCGCAGGAAGCCGTCGCCAATCAAGGGAAAGCGAAATAGATGAGAGATGAGAAATGAAAAATAAGAGTTAACTTGCATTAAAATTTTAATTCTCATTTCTCATCTCTCATATAAATAAGATGTCTTGGCAAAAAATCATTTTCATAATTTTAATTTTCGCGTGTCTCACGCCCTGGGTTTCGCCGCCGATTGCTTTGCTTTTGGGTTTGATTGCCGCACTCACTTTCGGCAATCCGTTTCCCGAACAAACAAAACGGGCGACGAAAATTTTACTGCAAACGTCGGTCGTTCTACTCGGTTTCGGAATGAATCTGACAGCGGTTTGGAAAGCGGGCAAGCAAGGAATTTTGTTCACGATTGCGACGATTTTCGGAACGCTCATCGTCGGGTTTCTTATCGGAAGATTTCTCAAAGTCGAAGGGAAAACTTCAAGCTTGATTTCCTCTGGAACAGCGATTTGCGGCGGCAGCGCGATTGCGGCGGTCGCGCCCGCGATTGAGGCGGAAAGCGAGCAAATTTCGGTTTCGCTCGGAACGGTTTTTATCTTAAATTCCATCGCGCTTTTTCTTTTTCCCGTCATCGGACATTACTTGAAACTCTCGCAAAATCAATTCGGCATCTGGGCGGCGATTGCGATTCACGATACGAGTTCGGTCGTCGGCGCGGCGCAGAGTTACGGCGCGGAAGCTCTGGCGATTGCGACGACCGTCAAACTCGCCCGCGCACTCTGGATCGCGCCGGTCGCGCTTTTATTTTCCATTTTGTATCGCAGTAAAAAAGCGAAAATCGTTTTTCCATATTTCATTTTATTTTTTTTGCTGGCAACTGTCATCAGAACCTACGCGCCGACCACGATTTTGCCGAGTATGTTCGATTCGCTGGTCAATCTGGCAAAAGCCGGTTTGACTGTTACGCTTTTTTTAATCGGCGCGTCGCTGTCGCGTGAAACTCTAAAAAAAGTCGGCATCAAGCCGCTCGTGCAGGGCTTGATTTTATGGATTTTGATTTCCGTTATTTCATTGTGGGCGGTTTTCAATCTGTTATAATTTCGCTATGGAAATAGAAAATGCAGAGCCGAATACAAAACCGAAACGGGAAATAAAAGGCATTGTCGAACCCAAACTCGTTCGCATTATTTCATTTACGGTCATCACGCTGTCGCTCGTCGCCTGCACCGTTTTATGTATTTTGGCGATTTGGAAATTCACCGAGTCCGACGCGGTTTGGCGGGCAATCGCAACCTTCATCGTCGTCAGCGTAGCGACGGGAATTTTTACTTTCGTCAACGAGAAATTAGGATAGATTTTTAATTACGATTTGCGAATTTCAAATTACGAATTTCAAATTTCGGAAAGAGTTTTTTCAATTCGCAAATCGTAATTTGAAATTCGTAATCGAATAATAGTGTTGACAAAATTTCAATTTCACATTTCGGAGATTCCTCGAAAAAAACGCCTCGATAAATACATTTGTGAGCAAGTAACGGCGGTCAGCCGGATGTATCTGCGGTATTTGATTAAAGAAGGAAAATGCGCGGTCAACGGCGTAATCGAAGTCGGCGGTTATCATCTTCGTAAAGACGATTCGATTGAAATCGAAGTTGATATAAAAGCGGAAACGGCGATTGTCGCCGAAGCTATTCCGCTGGAAATCGTTTATGAAGATTCGGAATTGATAGTGGTCAACAAACCGCCGGAAATGCTCGTTCATCCGACGAAAGGTGTGCGCGGCGGAACTTTGCTGAACGCGCTGACTTATTATTTTAATGCTGGAAACGAATCTGACACGAATGCCGAAAATTTCGTTCGCGCCGGTTTGGTTCATCGCCTTGATAGAAAAACTTCGGGTTTGATTTTGATTTCCAAAAACCCGAACGCGCACCGCGTTTTGAGCAATCATTTTCAGCGAAAATTAGTCGAGAAAAGATATTACGCGCTGGTCGAAGGCTGCGTTGCCGAAGATTTCGGAACGATTAACGCGCCAATCGGACGAAATGCGGAAGAAAGATTTTGGGCTATTTCGTCTGACGGAAAATTCGCCGAATCGCGCTTTCAAGTCATCGAAAGATACGCCGACACGACGCTTTTATCGCTCGAACCCGTAACGGGCAGAACCAATCAATTGCGACTGCACTGCGCTCATATCGGACATCCGATTATCGGCGACGACAAATACGGCGGACGCGAATTTCCGCGCCTTTGTCTGCACGCCTACAAATTATCTTTTTGGCATCCGAACGGAAATCAAAGGTTGGAGTTTGAAACCGAATTGCCGAAAGATTTTTTTCGGTAATTTAAATCGGCTCAGAGTTAAGGCTGAAGCCCAATGGAATTATGTTAAGAAATTAGCCACAAAAAGGCACAAAAAGCACAAAAGAAATCAGATTTTTATTTTTGAGTTTTTTGTGCCTTTTTGTGGCAGTCATTCTTATTCTTTTATCTTTGATAAACAATTCGTCCGCCGACAATCGTTGCGACCGCCGCGCCGGTAAAATTCTGATTATCAAATGGTGAATTTTTCGATTTCGATTTGCTTTCCGAAACTCTGTAAGTCCAATTTAAATCGGGGTCGAGAATTGTAACGTCAGCAATCGAGCCGATTTTTAATGTTCCGCGATTTTGCAGTTTGAAAATCTTCGCCGGATTTGTCGAGCAAAGTTCGATTAAACGCACCAAATCTATAATTCCCGTGTGAACCAACTGTTTGAAAGCCAAACCGATTGCTGTTTCCAAACCTGTAATGCCGAACGGAGCGCGGTCATATTCCAGAGCTTTTTCGTCGGCGTGATGCGGCGCGTGGTCGGTCGCAATCGCGTCAATCGTGCCGTCTTTGATGGCTTCCAAAATCGCTTCGAGATGTTCTTCGCTTCGCAGAGGCGGCGACATTTTCGTATTTGTGTCATAGCCTTCGACTGCCGCATCGGTCAGAGTAAAATGATGCGGCGTAACTTCGCAGGTTACGTTTATATTTTCATTTTTAGCGCGGCGAACAATTTCAATCGTGCCGCGCGTCGAGATATGCGCGATGTGAATGTGCGCTCCGGTTTCCTTCGCCAAAATTATGTCGCGCATCGCATCAATTTCTTCGGCGAGCGCGGGCATTCCTTTTAATCCGAGCAGCAGAGATAATTTTCCTTCGTGCATCACGCCGCCGCTCGAAAGCGATTTATCTTCGCAATGATCAACAATCGGTAAATCAAAATCCCGTGCATACTGCATCGCCCGCCGCATCATTCCGGCATTCGGAACGGGTCGCCCGTCGTCGGAAACGGCGACCGCGCCCGCCGCTTTCATCTCGCCCATTTCGGCTAATTCGTTGCCGCCCGATTCTTTCGTAATCGCGCCGATGGGAAAAACATTTGCCAAATTCGCACGCTCGGCTTGCTCGATCATATAGCGCGTGATTGCCGCATTGTCGTTAATCGGATTCGTATTCGGCATCGGACAAACGCTCGTCCAGCCGCCCGCGACTGCCGCCGCGCAACCGCTCGCAATCGTTTCTTTATGTTCTTGTCCGGGTTCTCGCAAGTGAACGTGCAAATCAATAAATCCGGGCGCGACAATCAAACCTGTCGCATCGAAAACTTCCGCGTCCTCCGGCGCGGATTCGTTTTGATTGAGCCAAGCCGTAACTTTTCCGTCTTCGATTAAAAGATTCTTGCCGCTATTTTGATTTTCCGTCGGGTCAATCAAATGACCGTTTGCGATTAGGAGTTTATTGTTCATTTACCTGCTGATTTTCGGATATTTTGTTCTTGATTTTCTAATTGATTGATTTCGGAATCAATTTCCGCCAGCCTTTTTTCAGTTTCGGAGGTGCCTTCTTTAACTTGTTGTCCGGTTGTATAATCTTTGTTGAGAATTAACTGAAATTTTTGAATCATCAGTTGTTTGCCTTCTAACCTTTTCTCAAAACCTTGCCGGTTGAGTTTTGAGTATTCCAAAAAATTATTATCGAGTTGGAAACTTTCGATTTGTTTCAACTTGTCTATTTGTTCTTTGTCAATTTCAATTAATTGATTTAACAAACTAATTTGTTCGTTAGCTACTGATTCAAGTTGAAGACGATTTTCAGGAAAAATTTCAAGATTTTTTTCGTTGAAGATATTCGGGTATGTCAACATCTTCGCCAGAATTGGTTCTTCCTTGTCTTGTAAGGAATTTACGTCGGCTAAAATCTGCTGCGCTTTTTTCTCGTCTGAAGTGAATTTGCAACTTATAAAAACGAGCAATAGTAAGCATAAAGGCACTAAAATTTTCATAATAGATTGTTATAAAATTTTCCAAAAAATTATCCCACACTTCCGCCCGTTGCCAGATACAAAACCGCCATTCGCACGGCAACTCCGTATTTCACTTGGTCTAAAATCAAACTGCGCGAGCTGTCCGCCACGTCCGATGAAATCTCTATGCCGCGATTCATTGGACCCGGATGCAGAACAATCGCGTCCGCTTTTGCGAGATTCAATCTTTCCTGTGTTAAGCCGTAATGAATCGCGTATTCGCGCAAGGTCGGGAAAAACGCGGAGTCTTGCCGCTCGCTTTGGATTCGCAAAATCATTACTACGTCCGCGCCTTCGATTGCTTCTTCGACCGTTTTTGCGACGAGCAAATCTTTTTCGACAAGATGCTGAAAATCATCCGGCACAAGCGGTTTCGGTCCGGCGACGCGCACCGTCGCGCCGAGTTTTGTTAATAGATGAATATTCGACCGCGCCACGCGGGAATGCAGAATATCGCCGACGATGGCGACTTGCAGATTTTTGATTTTCTTTTTATGTTCCCGAATCGTCATTGCGTCGAGAAGTGCCTGCGTCGGATGTTCGTTCGCCCCGTCGCCGGCGTTGACGATTGCGGCTTTGCTGACTTTGGCGAGTTGATGCGGAACGCCCGCGCTCGAATGACGGACGACAATACAGTCGGGCGACATCGCGTCGAGATTCAACGCCATGTCAATCAAAGTTTCGCCCTTTGAAACGCTCGACGAAGAAACGCTAATGTTGACAGTATCGGCGGAAAGACGTTTGGCGGCGAGTTCAAAACTCGTGCGCGTGCGCGTCGAAGCCTCGAAGAAAAGATTGATAACGGTTTTGCCGCGCAGCGTCGGAACTTTTTTTATCTCGCGCTGGTTTATCTCGCGAAAATTTTCGGCGGTGTCGAGAATACCGACGATTTCTTCGGCTGACAGATTGCGAATTCCCAAAAGGTCGCGGCGGCGAAATGGTTTTTGCATTTTACTTTACAAAAAAAGCAAGGCTTTAATTCCTTGCTTTGAAAAATTATTCCGACGGTTTTTCGTAAATCCAAACTGCTTCTTCGTTGTCATACTCTTTGAGCATTACTTTGATGATTTCCGCTTTTTTCGTCGGCACGATTTTGCCGATGTAGTCGGCTTGAATCGGCAGTTCGCGGTGTTCCTTTCCACGGTCAATCAGCACGGCAAGCTGCACTTTGCGCGGGCGACCGAAATCCATTAGTTGGTCGAGCGCGGCTCTGATAGTTCTGCCCGTATAAAGCACGTCGTCAACGAGAATGATGTTTTTGTTTTCGATGTCCGCGTCGAGTTCGGTGCGTTTGACAATCGGGTTTGCGCCAACGGTTGATAAATCGTCGCGGTAAAGCGTGATGTCAATGATTCCGTAAAGCGGTCGCTCGCCTTCGAGCGTTTCGATTTTTTCGGCGATTCTCTCCGCAAGCGGAACGCCGCGCCGCCGGATGCCGACGATGTATAAATCCGCCGCGCCTTGATTTTCTTCGACAATCTCCGACGCGAGCCGCGATAGAGCGCGTTTCATACGCGCCGCGTCCATTATGCGCGATTTTTCAACTAAGCCGTATTCATCTGTCATATTCTTTGAGGCAAATCGTATCATTGCCGAGTTCAAAGTATCAAGTTCAAAGTTTTTACATTTGCTGTTTATCATTTACCATTTACAGGTTTGAAGATGTCGAAAATATATCAAAAAATAATTCGTCCCGTTCTTTTCCGAATTTCGGCGGAAACAGCGCACGAGATTGGAATCGAGTCTTTGAAAATAGGACTCGGTTCAAAAGTCGCGCAAGATTTTGCAGCCAAACGATTCGCTTGCGAATCGTTTGGCGATTTGTCGCGTTTTGAATTGAAATTCAAAAATCCGCTAGGTGTTGCCGCCGGTTTCGATAAAAACGGCGTGGTCGTGAATCAACTCGCCGCGCTCGGCTTCGGTTTTGTCGAAGTCGGAACAGTTACAATCAATCCGCAAATTGGAAATGAAAAGCCCAGACTTTTTCGATTATCCGAAGACAAAGCCCTAATAAATCGGCTCGGTTTCAACAACGATGGCGCGGCGAAAATCGTCGAAAGATTAAAACTTATAAATCCGCATTGCGTTCTCGGCATCAACATCGGCAAAAACAAAAACGTGCCGAATGAAGCGGCGATAGAAAATTATTTGCAAAGTTTTGATGCGACTTTCGAGGTCGCCGATTATATCGCCGTGAATGTCTCGTCGCCGAACACACCGAATTTAAGAGACTTGCAGAAAGCGGAAAATCTGGAAGAATTATTAAAAGAATTACAGAAACGAAATCGAGAATTATCGAAAACTCAAAATATAAAACCGCTGCTCGTCAAAATCGCGCCTGATTTGTCAGAATCCGAAATCGAGGCGATTGTTGATATTGCTTTACGATTAAATCTCGCGGGAATTATTGCTGTCAATACGACCATCGAAAGAGAAAATCTAAAAACGAAAATTGATGAAAGCGGTGGTTTGAGCGGGAAGCCTTTACAAAAAAAATCAAACGAAGTTATTTCTAAAATATATCGTTACTCAAATGCAAAATTACCAATCGTCGGTGTCGGCGGCATTTTTGACGCGCGAGACGCATTTGAAAAAATCGCTGCGGGCGCGTGTCTTATCCAATCATATACGGGATTCGTTTATCAGGGATTTTCGTTTGCCCGCGATGTAAATTGCGGTTTGACGAAAATTTTGAAAGAGAAAGGCTTTAAAAGTTTGAACGAAGCCATTGGCAGCGGCGTTTGATTCGCAAACCCGAAACCCTTAACTTGTAACCTTTCGGCGTTTGACACGGCAATCTCAAAAGTTATAATAAATCCTTTGCGTTTTGCGCTGTTTCGATTGAAAGTTTATTCTGTTGGATAATGATTATTGATTTAATCACATTGAAAAATTCGCCGTTTCATTTTTCGTTTTCGATTTCGCCGGAAGAAATCGAATTGGACAGCGACGAAGCGAAGTTGAAAAACGCTGTTTCCATTGAAGGCGATTTGACAAAGCGAATCGTGCAGACCGACGTTGAAGGTGAAATCAACGCTGACGTTGAAATCGAATGCACGCGCTGTTTGCAGGCGGCAGACGCGAATTTGAAAATTCCGTTTAGCGTGAGTTACATCGAGCCGGAAAATTACACCGAAGAAAAAGAATCAGAACTCGGCGCGAGCGATTTGCAGATTTCGGTTTTCGGCGGCGAAAAAATTGATGTAAATGAACTCGTCCGCGAACAGATTTTATTGAATCTGCCCGGACAGATTTTTTGTCAGGAAGATTGCAAAGGTTTATGCCGGAAATGCGGCGCGAACCGAAATTTGATAGATTGTAATTGTGAAGAAAATGAGGTTGACCCGCGATGGTCGGCTCTGAAAGATTTTAGATAGCCACAAAAAACACGAAAGACACAAAATAATTTTTGAGAGTTTTGTGAGTTTTTGCGGCAAATTATTTTTAGAGGTTTAATTTTATGCCAAATCCGAAACGAAGACATTCCCATTCACGCACACGCCAGCGACGCGCTCACGATGCGCTCAAAGTGCCGCAATTTTATATTGACAAAGACACCGGCGAAGCATTGAAACCGCACCGCATTGACCCGGCAACGGGAATGTATAAAGGTCGTCAGATTATCGAAGTCAAAGAAGCAGAATAGTCCAGAGAGTCCAGACTAAATGAACAACGCAGGCATCATCGGAATGGGACACGCTTATCCGAGCGGCATTTTAACGAACGCCGACTTAGAAAAAATCGTTGAAACTTCCGATGAATGGATAACTTCGCGCACCGGAATTAAGCAACGCCACAAAGCCGCCGATAATGAATACACTTCGCAATTCGGCACGAAAGCGGCGCGGCAAGCACTCGAACGCGCTAATTTAAAGGCGGAAGATATTGAAATTATCGTCTGCGCGACGACCACGCCCGACCAGATAATGCCTTCGACCGGAGCGTTGATTCAAGCGCAGATCGGCGCGACGAACGCCGCCGGAATGGATATTTTCGCGGCGTGTTCCGGCTTTCTTTACGGAATCACGATGGTTGAGTCAATGATTCGCACCGGACAAATTCGCTACGCGCTGGTTATCGGCGCGGAAGTTTTGACGAAATACGTTGATTACACAGATCGCTCGACGTGCGTTATTTTCGGCGACGGCGCGGGCGCGGCAGTGCTTGCTCCGGTCGAAGAAGGCAAGGGAATTTTGGCGACTAAGATTCGCTCCGACGGTCGTTACGAAGAACAGCTTTACGCGCCCGGCGGCGGGACAAAGCTGGGAACGACACACGAAACGATTGACAACCGCGACCATTTTTTCAAGATGAAAGGCAACGAACTTTTCAAAATCGCGGTACGCTCGATGACGGAAATTTCAGCGGAAATGTTGGAAAAAGCAGGCTACACGATTGACGATGTTGACCTTGTAATTCCGCATCAAGCGAATCAAAGAATCACCGATGCCGTCGCTTCGCGCCTGAATGTGTCGGAAGAAAAAGTTTATTCAAATATCGCCGAACACGGCAATACTTCGTCGGCTTCGATTCCAATTGCTTTGGACGAATGTATCGAAGCCGGAAAAATCAAAGAAGGCAGTCTTGTTTTGCTGACGGCTTTCGGCGGCGGCGTAACTTGGGGCGGAACACTAATTAGATTTTGAAAACTTTAACCGCAAAGGCGCAAAGAAATTTTGATTTTGCATTAAATTAAACTTTGCGCCTTTGCGTTTAAATTAAATCAATGAGTAAAACGGCTTACATATTTCCGGGGCAAGGTTCGCAATCAGTCGGAATGGGAAAGGATTTATACGATAATTTCCCCGCCTCGAAACAGGTCTTTGAAGAAGCCGACGACGCGCTTCAGTTTAAATTATCGGAAATGTGTTTTGCCGGAAACGAAGCCGATTTGCAGTTGACGGCGAATACGCAGCCGGCGATTTTGACCGTTTCAATCGCGGCGTTTCGCGCGATGCAATCAGAAAATTTTCCGTCGCCGGATTTCGTCGCCGGACATAGTTTGGGCGAATATTCAGCTTTGGTTGCGGCGGGTGCGATTGAATTTTCCGACGCGGTGAAAACCGTCAGAAATCGCGGCGAATATATGCAGGAAGCCGTGCCAATCGGTGTCGGCGCGATGGCGGCGATTCTTGGTTTGCCGCTCGAAACCATTGAAATCGCCTGCGACGAAGCGAAGCAAGATCAAGTTTGCAGTCCGGCAAACATCAATTCGCCGTCGCAAATCGTGATTGCCGGAAACACGGAAGCGGTTGACCGCGCCTGCGAATTATTAAAGACGCGCGGCGCAAAAAGGGCGATAAAATTAAACGTCTCCGCGCCGTTTCATTGTGATTTGATGTTTCCGGCGCAGGAAAAATTGGCGATTGATTTACAGGAAATTAACTTTGCCGATTTAAGATTCCCGATAATCGAAAATGTTTCCGCCGAAGCGAATACGAAAAGCGAGCGCGTAAAAATCGCTTTAACCGAACAAGTTTCAAAGCCGGTGCGCTGGGCGGAATCAATCGAAAATTTAATCAACGAAGACGTTGATACGTTTGTCGAAGTCGGAGCGGGAAAAGTTTTGTCGGGTTTAGTCAGGCAAATAAACCGCGACGTTCGTTGTTTGAACGTCGAAAATTCAGTAAGTTTGAAGGAAGCATTAAATAATTTATAAGAAACAGGAGAAAACTATGTCAGAAGTTCAGGATAAAATTAAACAAATTATTGTTGACGAATTAGGAGTTGATGAAGCGGAAGTTACGGAAAACGCCCGCTTCATCGAAGATTTGGGCGCGGATTCATTAGATTTGGTCGAACTCGTAATGCGCTTTGAAGAAGAATTCGATATTGAAATTCCCGACGAAGACGCGGAAAAAATTCAAAGCGTACGCGATGCTTACGCATATGTCGAACAGCACAAAAACGCTTAATTAGTAGAGAGTAGAGAGTGGAGAGTAGAGAAAAATCTTCTTGCTCTCCACTCTTTCCTCTCTCCTCTCCACTCTTTTCTGGAACGTCGTGTAGTTGTAAACAGACTCGGGTTAGTTCCGCCGTGCGGAAACGATGTTGCTTTGAATT
>JBPCMK010000111.1:0-32022 GCA_051002375.1 Pyrinomonadaceae bacterium
AATTCCTGTTCGGTAATTGAGGTCATCGAAATTATCAAATCACATTTTCAAGAATTCAAATCTTTTCATTTGAGAGCGTTTCTTCATACATCAAATAATGCGACGCTTCCATTCCCGCTCGTTCATAAACGCGCTGCGCCCGTTCGTTTTCCCGTTCGACGTAAAGCCGAAAACCGCAAACGTCGCCCCGCTCGTGCGCCCTGTTTTTAACGAATTCATAAAGACCCGAATAGATTTTTTTGCCGCGCTCTTCGGGCAAAATGTAAACGCTTTGTATCCACCAAAACCAAGCGTTGCGCCAATCGCTCCATTCGTAAGTTATCATTAAACTGCCGACGATTTCGTTTTCGCTTTCGGCGACGACGTAAAAGCCTTTTTTATCGTCCCGAAAAACCGCTTCGACTCCGCCGCGCAGAGTTTCCGCCGCGAGCCGTTTGCCTTCGGTTTCCAGAGCCATCGCTTGATTAAATTCGACGAGCGACGCGGCATCTTCATTGTTTGCGGCGCGAATAATCATTTGTCTTTGCTTGACGCAGGCGCGTTTTGAAATTTACTCTGTAATGTTTTGCGCGTTCGGCAAAACTCAAATTATGAAACTTCGCATACTTTATCACGGAAACTGCTTTGACGGCGCAGCGTCCGCCGCAGTTTTTTCAAAATTTTATCTTTCAAAAATCCATCAAGACGCGAAAATTTTCTACACGCCGACGATGCACCGCGCGGGAAACGCCTTTGACAGCGAGCAGTTCGACGGCGATGAAAACGCGATCGTTGACTTCAAATACAGTCCCGACGAACGTCTGACGTGGTGGTTCGACCATCATCAATCGGCGTTTTTGTCGCCGGAAGACGAAGCCGATTTTCTCGCCGACGATTCGGGCAAAAAATTTCTCGACACGACGAGCAAATCCTGCGCGGAATTTATCGCCCGCATCGCCGAAGAAAAATTCGGTTTCAGGGACGAAAGCCTTTCCGAATTGATTCGATGGGCGCATATCATTGACGGCGCGTTGTATGAATCGCCCGCGCAATGCGTCGAATTGCGCTCGCCCGCGCTGAAGCTGATGCAAATTATCGAAGGCGAAAAAGATGCGGCGTTCGTCGAAAAAATTATCCGCGATTTGACTGAAAAAACTCTCGACGAAGTTGTCTGCGGCGCGGAAGTTCAAGCAAAATTAGAACCGATTCTCCAGCAGCATCAGGAAACCGTCGAGTTAATAAAACAAAGCGCGAAATACTCGCGCGGCGTGGTCAGTTTCGACTTAATCGGCACTGGAATTGACGGCTACAACAAATTTATTCCGTATTATTTTTATCCCGAAACGACTTACACAGTATCGCTCTCGCAAAGCGCGTTCAGAACAAAAATCTCGGTCGGTTCAAATCCTTGGTCGCCGCGCCCGCGACTTCATAACATCGCCGAAATATGCGAACGCTACGGCGGCGGCGGACACGCGGTTGTCGGCGCGGTTTCGCTTCGCCCGGACGATATGGAGACGGGCAGAAAATATATGCGCGAAATTATCGAAGAACTGCAGTTTGCAGAATAAACTCCGAAAATTACGGATTTGTTAAAACTGAAAGTTAAGCCGTTCGCTATTCGTTATTTATCAGAAAAAAGGATTTACTTGAAAAACAGCGAACAGTTGATATCGAACAGCGAACAGCTTTGCTTGTTTATATTTTGTCAAACGAGTTTTCAAAAAGCTTCTGAAAATAAAATTTGCCGTCTTTATTTTTTTGCTTTTAAAAAGCCGTCCGGTCGTGTATATTTGATATTTCGGACGCAATAAATAATCGCTAAAATTATTTATCAATTTACGCCGTCTTCGACTTTGAAGATGAATACGAAGCGCGATAGTTGCGGTTTCTCAAAACTTCACTTCAGGCTTCGATTATTTTGCCGATTAAATGTTTATCGGTATTCCGCGCACACTTAATTCATAAAGCAACAACGCATCTTTTTGGAGGAATGAAAATGAATTGGAAGTTTAGATTATCGCTCGTCATCTTGTTAGCTTTAGCTATCGCAGCAATCGTAAAAATGCCATCGCAGGCAGACACGACCGGCAATATCTCGCCGAAAGACGAAGGAATTCCTTCAGCGGACGGAAAAATCACCGAATATCAAAACGGGGTCTACAAATTGCTGCCCGTAAATTTCGCCGTAACCGAACCGGTGAGAGATATGCCGACGACCGAAACCGATGCGTTGGCAAAACGCGCGGGTTTTGTCTCGCCGGAAGAATTGCGCGAAATAAAAGCTAAAAATTTGCGCGAAAAGATGGGCGTTGATACCGGCGAAGACAGCGAAGACGCGAAGGAAATCAATCCTCTCAACACGGAAGAGTTCAAAAAAATCGTTCCGGGCGCGGGCGCGGGTTACGGCAATTTTATAGACCCTTTGGTCGGCAAATCGGCGACTATGAAAGACGCTCCGCAAGCGATGCCAACGCCATCTCTGACTTTTGACGGCGCGACCCAAGCCGATAATGCCGCGCAAGGTGTCGGCGCATTGCTGCCGCCCGATGTGAACGGCGATGTCGGACTGAATCATTATGTCAGTTCGGTCAACCTCGTATTGAAGATATTTAATAAAAGTGGAACGGTCGTCGCTGGTCCGATTAAAACCAATTCTTTATTCGCCGCGCTTCCGGCAGGCGATCCGTGTCGCACGCTCAACGACGGCGATCCGGTAGTCGTCTATGACCCGCTTGCCGACCGCTGGCACATCAGTCAATTTGCCGTTCCCGCTCCGACGAATTATCAATGCGTCGCCCTCTCCGTAACCGGCGACCCGACCGGCGCGTATTACGTTTGGAGTTACGCTTATCCCGGACAGTTATTTAACGATTACCCGAAAGTCGGCGTTTGGACAGACGCTTACCATATGACTTTCAACCAATTTAACAACGCCGGAACTCAGTTTTTGGGATTGGGAATTTTAAGCCAAGACCGCGCGAAAGCTCTCGTTGGCGATCCGACGGCGGGCGCGGTTTATATCAACGTCGGTTTAACCGAACCGAATTCCGGCGGCGCGTTGCCGGGCGATATTGACGGCTTTGTCGGACCGCCGGCAGGCTTGGCTGAAATTATCGGCTCGCCCATATCGGACGAAATCGGCGATCCGTTTGACGGGCTTCGTATTTACAAATGGGTCCCGAATTTTTCCAATCCGGCAAGTTCCGTGTTGACGGTTGTCGGCAATACGCAGATGACACCGTTCGATCTCCGGTCGCCGAGCGGACGCGGCGACATCGAACAGATGGGCGGAACGGGTCTCGACTCGCTTGCCGGTCGTTCGATGCACCGCTTCGCTTACCGCAATTTCGGAACGACGGCGAATCCGGTTAATTCATACGTCGGTAATTTTACGGTCAACGTCAGCGGAGTCAATCCGACGACGGCAGCGACTTATCAATCGGCTGTCCGGTGGTTTGAAATGCGGCGCGTCGGCGATACGCTCTCGTTTTTCGACCAAGGCACGCACAACTTAACTCCCGGCGACGGCGCAAACGGTTTGAATAATTGGATGGCGAGCATCGCGCAGGATTATCTCGGCGACATCGCACTCGGCTTCAGTCAAGCGGGAACGACGCAAAGAGCCGATATTAAAATCGCCGGTCGCACGAACAACGTCCAAAACAGCGGCGTGTTGAACGAGGGCGAAGCGTTATTTTATGCGGCGGGCGGTTCGCAAACCAGCACGAGCAATCGCTGGGGCGATTACAGTTCGATGAATCCAGACCCGTCGGACGACTGCACAATGTGGTATACGCAGGAATATTATGCGACGACGAGTGGCGCAGGCTGGTCAACGCGCGTCGGAAAATTCAAGTTTCCGGGCTGCACCGCCGCTCCGAAAGCGACGATTACCGGAACAGTTTCATTTTGTTCGGGCGGTGCGGCGATTGCGAACGCTTCGGTTGACGCAACGGGCGGATTTAATCGTGTAACCGGCGCGGGCGGAACTTACACATTAACCGTCTCGCCCGGAACTTACACGGTTACGGCGAGCAAAGCAAACGGTTATATTCCGAGTTCGCAAACTGTAACCGTTGCCAACGGGCAAACGGCGACAGTCAATATTTGTCTGACCGGCGTGGCGGTCGTAACCTCCGGCACGGTCGGAATCGTTTCGGAAAGTTGCGGCATACCGAATGGCGCACCCGATCCGGGCGAAACTTTAACGGTCAGCCTGCCGCTTCAAAACACCGGCGCAGCCGGCACGAGTAATTTAACGGCAACTTTACAGTCAACGGGCGGCGTAACAAATCCGACTCCGGCGACGCAAAGCTACGGCGCATTGCCGCCCGGCAGCGCGGCGGTAACGCAAAACTTTACGTTCACCGTCAGTCCGGGTATCGCTTGCGGAAGTCAAATAATTTTAACTTTCAATATCAGCGATGGCGCGACGAATTTCGGGACTATTACCAAAACATTCTCGACTGGCGTGCGAACCGCGTCGCTGACCCAAAACTTTGACGACGTAACCGCGCCGGCTCTGCCTTCCGGCTGGACGAGCGTTCAGACTTCCGGCACGGGCATTAGCTGGGTAACGACCACGACGACACCGAATTCCGCGCCGAACGCGGCATTTGCCAACGACCCGGCGGCAACCAATGCCGCGGCTCTCGTTTCGCCTCCGACGACGATTAGCGGCACTGACGCGCAAATTACGTTTAAGAATAAATACATAACCGAAGCAACATTTGACGGCGAAGTTTTGGAATATTCGACAAATGGCGGAACGACTTGGACGGATGTAATTACGGGCGGCGGCACGTTTGTTTCGGGCGGCTACAACACGACTATCAGTTCGGACTTTCAAAATCCGCTTTCGGGACGGATGGCTTGGACGGGCGATTCGAGCGGTTATATTACTACGGTAGTCAACTTGCCCGCTTCGCTTAGCGGGCAAACCGTGCAGTTCCGCTGGTTGATGGCATCGGATTCGTCAGTTGCTTCGACGGGTGTCTGGGTTGACGACGTGCAGATTCTCGGCGCGAGAGTCTGTAACGGTCCTTGCTCGACTAATGCGTGCCGCTTCCAACGCCGATTCGATTACGACGGCGACAACAAAGCGGACGTTTCGGTTTTCCGACCGGGCGCAACCGGCACCTGGTATCTGCTTAATTCGACATCCGGTTTCACGGCAGCGGCGTTCGGCACGACGGGCGATCAAATCGTTCCGGCGGATTACGACGGCGACGGCAAAACCGACATCGCCGTTTATCGCGGCGGCACCTGGTATCTCCAGCGCAGTTCGCTCGGATTCACGGGCGTTGCCTTTGGCGCACCGACCGATATTCCGCAGCCCGCCGATGTCGACGGCGACGGAAAAGCGGAACTCGTCGTTTTCCGTCCGTCAACCGGCACCTGGTTCACCTATAATTTAGCGACGAACCAAACGACCGCCGCGCAGTTCGGACAACAGGGCGACAAGCCGGTCGTCGGCGATTACGATGGCGACTGCAAAGCCGATCTTGCCGTTTTCCGTAACGGCACTTGGTATATCCAGAGAAGTTCCGCCGGATTCGTCGGCATCGGCTTTGGATTGGGAACGGACGCGGCTGTTCCGGCAGATTACGACGGCGACAACAAAACCGATGTCGCGGTCTTCAGAAACGGAACGTGGTATGTTCTGGGCAGCACTGCCGGATTTAGCGGATTAACCTTCGGTTTGGGAAGCGATTTGCCCGTTCCGGCGGACTACGACGGCGACGGCAAAGCCGATGTCGCAGTTTTCCGCAGCGGCACTTGGTATATCCAGCGTAGTTCGGCGGGCTTTACCGGAGTTGCGTTCGGCGCGTCAACCGATACGCCGACTCCGTATGCTTACATTCCGTAAATTGATTTGATAAGCAAACTGAAAAGGTCGAGGTCGAATAAAAATTCAACCTCGACCTTTTTATATTTTCGCGCGTTTGTGATGTAAGATAGCGCGAGAATAATTTCAAAATTACGTTTTCAAAAGCAATGGTAAATTTTCTACGTTTCGGTAAATTGCCGATAATTTTCGCCTTTATTTTTTGCCCGACTTTTTTATTTTCTATGAAAACAAACGCGCAAAGCGAATCAACGAATGTTCCGAAAGAATGGCTGACTTTCGCCGAGCAAACCGATTATCGAAAAACGCCGCGCTACGCCGAAACCGTCGCTTACGCCCGAAAATTGGCTCAAGCGTCGGACTTAATCGAATATCAATCGTTCGGCAAAAGCGGCGAAGGCAGAGATTTGCCGCTCTTGATTGTGTCCAGCGATAAAACTTTTACGGTCGAAGCCGCGCGAAAAAAAGGCAAAGCGATTATTTTAATTCAAGCCTGCATCCACGCGGGCGAATCCGACGGCAAAGACGCGGGACTCGCTTTGCTGCGCGACATCGCCATCACGAAAACACGCGCCGATTTATTAAAAGATGCGGTGATTCTTTTTATTCCGATTTACAACGTGGACGGACACGAAAACTTCAATGCCTACAACCGCATCAATCAAAACGGACCCGACGAAATGGGCTTTCGCGCGACGACCGCCGGACTCAATCTCAACCGCGATTATATGAAGGCGGACGCGCCCGAAACACGCGCTTGGCTCGCGCTTTGGAATTCTTGGAAACCGGCTTTTTTTATAGATTGCCACGTAACCGACGGCGCGGATTTTCAATATAACCTAACTTACGAGTTCGCGCATTTTCAAGAATCGCCCGCGTCAATTACAAATTGGATGTTTGAACATTTCGATGTAAATGTCGTGCCGAAAGTCGAATCGGAAGGAAATCTTTTGACGCATTACATCGAATTTGCCGGACGCGAAGTTGCGGGCGGCGTAGCGACATTTATCGCCACGCCGCGCTTTTCGACCGGCTACGCGCCGCTCAGAAATCGCGCCGGATTATTGATCGAAACGCATATGTTAAAGCCTTACAAATCGCGCGTTCGCGGAACTTACGACGTTTTGCGATATACGATTGAAGAAATCAATCGAAACAAAGAAAGCCTGTTTGAAGCCAATCGAAAAGCCGACGCGGAAACCGTCGAGCGCGGGAAAACTTACGACGCGAATCGGCAGTTTCCGCTTCGCCTCGAAGTTACGGACAAATCCGTTCCGTTCGCTTTCAAAGGCATCGAATACGCGCTCGAAGACAGCGAAATCTCCGGCACGAAACGAATTATTTACGGCACGAAACCGCTCGATTTGACGATTCCGAAATTCGACGAAGCGAAAGTAACCGCGTTTGTCGCGCCGCCGCTTTATTATATCGTTCCGCCGCAGTGGAAAGACGCGATTGCGGTTTTAGAAGCGCACGGAATTAAATTTCAAACATTAACGAAACCTTTAACAATCGAAGTCGAAAGCTACAAATTCAGCGATGTAAAATTCGCGCCCGCGTCGTTTGAAAATCGCGTTACGGTCAATTTCAAAGCCAATCCGATTAAAGAAACGCGCGAATTTCCCGCCGGTTCGATCATTGTTCCGACGGCGCAGGAAGCGGCAAACGTCGCCATTCATCTGCTCGAACCGATGTCGCCGGATTCGTTCGTTTACTGGGGATTTTTCAATACGGTTTTCGAGCAGAAGGAATATGCCGAAGGTTACGTTTTGGAAAAACTCGCGCGTGAAATGCTGTCGAAAAACGCGAATCTGCGGCGCGAATTTGAAGAAAAATTAAAGGATGAAAATTTCGCCAAAAATCCGCGGGCGCGTCTTAATTTTTTCTACGAACGCTCGCCGTATTACACAAATCAGCGCGTCGGATTTTATCCGGTCGGGCGAATTACGCAAAAATTGAATGACGAAGATTTGAAATAAAAATCTTTGCAGACTTTGTTCGATTAAATTACTCGCAAAGCAAATTTGATGTTAAAATTCTGTCGTATCCTGCGATGAATTCCGGCGAAAAACATAACCAAACGATTGAAGAATCGGCGGCGCGTTTAATCTCACGCGCCACCGATTCGCGCGGTTTGCAGACGGCTGATTTGCAGCCGCGCATTGCGTCGGCATTGAATAAATATCTTTTCCAAACAAACGAAAACGCTTCGAGCGCGGAGGTGAAAAATTTTATTGACGAACTTCGCGCCGACGATTTGTGTTTGATAATCGCCTGCGAAAAAGGCATCGAGTCGGCTTGGGAATATTTGGTGAAAAATTACGACGCGGCGGTGAAATCGGCAGCCAGAAAATACGCCAAAAACGCCGAAGACGCGGAAGACCTTGCGGGTTCGATTTGGGCGGAGCTTTACGGTTTAAAACGCGGCGCGGACGGAAAATTGAAAACGAAACTTTCCTATTATTCCGGTCGCGGAAGTCTCGCGGGCTGGCTTCGCGCCGTAACGAATCAGTTGGCGATTGACCAATTTCGCAAGGAATCGAAGTTCGTGCAAATCGAAGAAGCGAGAGAATTTGAAAATCTGGCGCAGGAATCTTCGGAAAATTCGGACAACGTAAAAGTCGTTCACGCTTCCGATAATCCCGAAGAAGCGTTTAGCTTAAAGCAAACACAAAAAGATGTTTCCGCTGCATTGAAGCAATCCGTCAGCGAACTCGGCGCGGAAGACAAATTGATTTTGAAGTTGTATTATTTCGACGATTTGAAATTAAAAGACATCGGCGCGACACTCGGTTTTCACGAAGCGACGGCGAGCCGCAAACTCGTCCGCATTCAGACGGAAATCAGGAAATCGGTCGAGCGTATTTTGCAGACAAAACACGGCTGGCAGCGCGAAGAAGTAACGCGCCATCTGGCGGACGCGGCATCGAAACTCGGAATGAATTTTGAAAAATTGCTGGCGATTTTAATCGCCTTCGCGCTCGTGCAAGAAAATTTTTGGCGCGGCGTTCTCTAAATGCGGAATGCGGAATAATTAAGTTCGTGATTCGGCATTTCTGATTCATAATTATTTTGATGGAATTAAACTTCGACAAGGAAATTGACGCTCTATTGCGACAGTCGGCGCAAGAAAGCGAAGATGCGTTTGCGGCGCGAGATATTCCGCACTCTGCACATCTCGACGCGGATGAAATTTCCGCCTTCGCCGAAAATGCTTTGCCGGAAAAGAATCGGCAAGGCTGCACAATGCACCTTGCCGATTGTGATAGATGCCGGAAAATTTTATCGAATTTAATCTCGCTCAATAGCGATTCGGAAAGTGAAATTGTTCACGCCGAAGAAAAGGAAATTGGCGCGTCGCCGATTCCATGGTATCGGAAACTTTTCGCGTTTCCGAATTTGGCTTACACGCTCGGCGCATTGATTTTGATTTTCGCGGGCTTGGGAATATTTACCATTTTGCAAAACGGCGACGCAGCGCGCAACGCGGAAGTTTCGCAAATTTCCGAACAGCAGCCGAACGGCAAAGGAATGTCGTCGGACGGCGGCGCAAATCCGGCTGAAGAATCTCGTCCGAACGCGATGTCGAATTCGATGTCGAGCAACACAACTTTCAACCGCGCGGCGATTTCAAATTCGTCGGCGAGCGTTTCAAATTCGGCGATGCCCGCTGCGCCGCCAGTCGCAGCGGCAAATTCAAATATGCCGGCGACGCGCAACGAAGAAGACAAAAATTTACAGCCCGCGCCGAAACCAACCGCGCCGCAAAAAGAGCCGGTTGATTTAGCCAAAACGGAAGATTCCGTTGCGGCAGGCGCAGTGTCGCCAAAAGAAAATAATCTTCAACTCGACGAAGCCGAGCGACAAAACCAAGCGTCGGAAAATTCCGTGTCTCAAAGAAAGACGGCTAATCTTTCAATCAACGGACGCAGCGTCCAAACCGCGCCGATGGCGACGACGCGGGCGGAGACTAAAGACAAGAAAGCTGAAGAATTGAAAGATGACGCGACGGAAAAATCCGCTGAAGCAGCAACGACTGTCGGCGGAAAAACTTTCAAACGCGCGAACAATGTCTGGGTTGATTCGGCGTATCGCGGACAACCGACGACGAACATTTCGCGCGGCACGAAGGAATATAAAAAACTCGACAAAGATTTGCGCCGCATCGTCGAAAATCTCGGCGGAACGGTGATTGTCGTTTGGAAGGAAAAGGCTTACCGGATTCAGTAGAAATTTTTAACGCAAAGACGCAAGATAAGTTTTCCGATAAAAACTTCGCTATTTATTGTAGAATAAGAGTTATGAAATTTCCGACTCGCAGCTTTTTTTCTTGGCGTTTTTGCGCCTTTGCGTCTTTGCGTTTAGTCTTCGCCTTGCTTTTGCTCTGTTCAATCTCAAACGCTCAATCGGTTTGGCAAAAAAATCTCGACGGCAAAATCGAGTTTTATCAAACGACCGATTTCGGCGTGATGCTAGCGGGAACTGACAATTCGCTTTACGCAGTTGACGGGCAGACGGGCGAAACTTTGTGGCGTAAAAAGACGAAAGGTTTGGATGAAACTTCGATTACGCCTGTTCCTTCAACCGATTTGATTTTGGTTTCAACCGATGAAGGCGAGAAATCGCGCGTCGAAGCGGTTGATTTGCTTTCGGGCGCGACGCTTTGGCGCAGCGATAAAGTTAAATGCGACGTTTTGCAATTAGCGGTCGAACCGTCGCAGGATTTGCTCGCCGTCGTGTTGGTTAAATGGGCGAAAGGCAAAGTCGGCAATGAGTTGAAACGCAACCCGATTGTTCACGTTTTCAATCTTTCAAACGGCGACGAGCTTTGGAAAAAGGAACTCGAAAGCGATGTCGAGATGATGCCTTCGCGCTTCGATTCCGACGGCGAAGTCGCTTTCACTCTGGACAATTATCGCCCGCCGCTGATTCTTGACGGCAGACTTTATTTATTTTATGAAGGCGCGACGAGTTACGACGCGCGGACGGGAAAAGAAGGCGAGCGCGAGAAATTTAAAGTTAACGAAGACGGATTGGCATTGACCGAAGCCGATCCGGTTTTCGATGAAAAATATCTTTATACATCGGGGCGCGGACGAGTTCGCGCGATAAATCGCCAAACTTTCAAAGTCGAATGGGAAGCCAAAGATTTGGGCGTTACGCCGGAAATGGCGGTCGTCGGAAATGTTTTGTATGTCAGAACGGGCGGACAATTTACGCGCATCAAAGACGGCGAAATTTCAGAAAAAGGCGCGTTCGGCGTGTCGGCGATTGATACGAAAAACGGCAAAACTCTGTGGCGTTACAAAGGCGCGGATAAGGGATTGACGAATTTTGTTTTTCCGTATGCGGGAACAATTTTTATCGCCGACAAAGTTGATTTGATTGCGCTTGATACGAAGACCGGAGAGCGACTTGGAAAAACTAAACACGACATCGAAAAGGCACAGTTTATTTTGGTCAATGAAAAAAGTGAAATTGTTATCGGCGGTAAAGATGAAATTGCGGCTTTTGGTTCGCGCACGGTTAGTTCTTTATCGGGTTGGAGCAAATATACATCTCCTCAAGATGAGCGTTGGCGCGTGAAACACAAAGCCCCGTCGCGCGGCGTTTTTCGCATAGTCGCGGGCATCGCTCTGCGGGCGACCGCGCTTTATTTTCGTTACGGCGGGCTGGCGACTTCGGCTTTGAATTTGGTGCGCGGCGCGAGCATTGCAAATTCCGTTTTGTCGCTTCGCTGGTCGGGATTAAAGACTAGATTTTCATCGTTCGACTTGACGACGCTTGCGACGAACTCGGCGCGAAATTATGTGAGCGGGCAAATCCGCGTTTACGGTATCGCCGCGCGAACGCCGAATTTTTTGAATCGAATAAACGGCTTGCAGATTACAACGCCATCAAACATTCGCGGAAAAATTATCGGCGGCGTTACGCCTTCGCGCGGCGATGTGCAGGAAAGTCTGCTCGACAGAATTGACCCGGTGCGGCAAGTCGAAAAACTTTCCGATTACTTTTTGCGCCGCAAACGCCTCGCCGACCTGCGCGGAAATTATATGTATTTTTACACCGATTTGCCGAAGCCGTTCGACAAAAAAGGCTTGGTCGGCGTGAACGTCCACACGGGCGAAGACGCGCGTTTCATTTTAATAAGCGAACCCGACGCGCGTTTTACAACCGACGAAACCGTCGGCTTGGTTTATTCGGCGGACGGAAATAAATTGCAGGCGTTCGATGTTTTAGAAAAATAATTTTCACCAAAGAGACACAGAGACGCAGAGAATTTTTAGAAAATTTAATCATAGATGAACGCGAGTTTTGCTTTCTGAATCTGCGTTAATCTGTGTTAATCTGTGGTTAAATTTTCTTGTTGCCAATTCAATTCTATGAAACTAAAAATAATTTTCGCCTTATCTCTGTGTCTCTTCGGTGTCGCTGCGGTGAATTCCTTCGCGCAAAAACCGAAAGAAAAACCGAACGCGGAAATTCAAAAGATGCTCAAAGAAATTTCGGCGAAAAATATCGAAGCGACGATTCGCAAACTCGTAACTTTCGGAACGCGAAATACTTTGTCCGAGCAGGACAATCCGACGCGCGGAATCGGCGCGGCGCGTGATTATTTGTTCGGCGAATTTCAGAAAGTTTCAACCGATTGCGGCGGTTGTTTGATTGTCGAGAAACAAACCTTTTTGCAGGAAGCGCAACCGCCGCCGCGTGGTCGCGTTCCTAAGCCGACGAACTTGACCAACATTGTCGCTACCTTAAAAGGCACGACAAATCCTGACAGAATTTACGTCGTTTCCGGTCATTACGATTCGATGTGCAACCTCGACGCGACGGACGCGACGTGCGACGCGCCGGGCGCGAACGACGACGCTTCGGGCGTGGCGGCGGCTTTGGAGATGGCGCGGGTGATGGCGAAAAGAAAATTTGACGCGACAATTATTTTCATGGCGGTGGCGGGCGAAGAGCAAGGTCTGCTCGGCGCGACGTATTTTGCCAAACAAGCCGTCGAGAAAAAAATGGACATCGAAGCGATGTTCACCAACGACATTATCGGCGGCGTAACGAGTTATAAAACGGCGGCAGACCGCCAATCGGTGCGCGTCTTTTCGGAAGGCGTTCCGTCAAACGAAACCGAAGCGGAAGGAAATACGCGCCGCAGCGTCGGCGGCGAAAACGATTCAGCGTCGCGTCAGCTTGCGAGATTTATTAAAGAAACTGCCGACGTATATTCGCCGAAATTTCGCGTTCAAATAATTTATCGCCGCGACAGATACGGGCGCGGCGGCGACCATATTCCGTTTCTCGAACAGGGATTTTCCGCCGTGCGCTTTACCGAGCCGCACGAAGATTACACGCATCAACATCAATCGGTAAAAATCGTGGACGGCAAGCAATACGGCGACTTGCCGGAGTTTGTTGATTACGAATACGTCGCAAACGTGGCGCGAATAAATGCCGCTTCGCTCGCCGCGCTCGCGCTCGCTCCGGCGCGTCCGAAAAACGTCGGCATCGTTACGGCGCGGCTGACGAACGATACGGATTTGAGATGGGCTGCAAACAACGACGCGGATTTAGCCGGTTATGAAATTGTCTGGCGCGATACGACGAGCGCGGTTTGGACGAATTCAATTTTCGTTGGAAAAGTTACAGATTACACGGCAAAAGAAATGTCCAAGGACAATTATTTTTTCGGCGTTCGCGCCGTTGATAAATCGGGAAATAAAAGTCCGGTCAGCTTTCCGAAGCCGGCAAGATAAAAGTCGGAGCGCGGACGGCTCGTCCGCCAACGAGCGCGAGCGAAGTTGTAACTCTGTCGGCGCACGAGTCAACTGCTAAACGAAGCAACGTCGCTGCCGCTCCTACTGGGGCGAGTTTCAGTATTAATTCGTATAAAATAATCTACGAGGTGAACAATGAAAAAAATTATTTCTGCATATTTACTCTTTTCGTTGTGCTTTTTGTCATTTAATTTTTCCGCGTCAGCACAGGAAAAAACGAAGCCGATTGTCTTCGTCAAAGCCGGACGATTGATTGACACGCGCAATGGAAAAGTTTTAGAGAATCAAGGAATCTTGATTGAAGGACAAAAAATAAAAGCCGTCGGCGCGTTGAAGGATATGCCGATTCCGGCGGGCGCGAAGACGATTGATTTGTCGAACGCGACCGTTTTGCCCGGTCTAGCCGATTGCCACACGCACGTTCTTTTGCAGGGCGACATCACGGCGGAAGATTACGACGAGCAGCTTTTGAAAGAATCAATTCCATATCGCACTATCAGAGCGACGATGGCGGCGCGGACTGGTTTGATGAACGGTTTTACGGTTTTCCGCGATGTCGAAACCGAAGGCGCGATGTATGCCGACGTTGACGTGAAAATGGCAATCGAGCGCGGCGTGATTCCGGGTCCGCGAATGTTTGTCGCAACCAGAGCCTTCGCGCCAACCGGAATGTATCCGCTGTCGGGTTATTCGTGGGAATTGAAAATGCCCGAAGGCGTGCAGATTATTGACGGCGCGGACAACATCCGAAAAGCCGTCCGCGAACAGGTCAAATATGGCGCGGATTGGATAAAATTTTACGCCGACCGACGCTATTATATGAAAGACGGCAAGTTGCATTCGTGGGTGAATTTTACCGACGATGAAATGGAAGCGATGGTTACGGAAGCGCATCGTTTGGGCAAAAAAGTCGCCGCGCACGCGATGGGTTGGGACGGAATTGACGCGGCGTTAAAACACAATGTTGATTCAATCGAACACGGTTATGGTTTGGACGAAGGCTTGATGGATAGAATGGTCAAGCAGGGTGCGTATTGGTGTCCGACGATTTACGTCGGCGTTTACGTCGCCGAAGGACGCGCCGCAGCGGGCGCACCGATTTGGCTGCAAATGCGCGACGTGGAAGCGAAGGCGTTTCCCATCGCCTTAAAAAAAGGAGTGAAAATCGCTTACGGCACGGACGCGGGCGGCTACGCCTGGACGGAAAATCAAGCGAAGGAATTTAATTATATGGTCAAATACGGAATGACTCCGATGCAGGCGATTCAGTCGGCAACCGTTTCCGCCGCCGATTTGCTCGAAAAAACAAACGATTTCGGCGCAATCGAAGTCGGAAAATTCGCCGACATTATTGCGACAACCGGCGACCCTTTAAAAGACATCACCGAACTAGAGCGCGTGAAGTTCGTGATGAAAGGCGGTGAAGTTTATCGAAACGAGATAAAGTAATTTCAAGTTTTAGACGGCAACCGTGCCGCCGCAGCTTGAACCCGCGCCCGCCGTGCATCCGAAACAATGCGCGGCGGTTTTTATTTCACGACCGAAAAGTTTTTCCATCGAAAAATCGAAAATCGTTTGCGGCGAATTTTCCGAAACTTTTATTTCGAGCATCTGGTTAAAATCGCAGTCGTAAAGATTTCCGAGCCAATCAACGCTCAAAGTATTGCGGCACATCAAGCCCGCGACGGTTGACGGATTAAACGCGCCGATGAGTTTTTGCAAATAGCGTTCTTCATTGTTTGAACGCCGCAGATAATCGAGAAAACGCGCAATCGGCATATTCGTTATCGTGAAAAGATTGTTAAAAGAAACGTCGTAACGCGCCTTTAATTCGCGCCGGAAATCCGCTTCGATTGCCGTTTGCGCGGGCGGCAAAAACGCGCCCGTCGGATTATAAACAAGATTCAAAATCAAATTTTCTTTCGTGCCGTAGCCGACGTTGTTTAATCGCTTCAACGCTTCGATTGATTTGTCGAAAACGCCCGCGCCGCGCTGCGCGTCGGTTTGCTGTCGGAGAAAATACGGCAAGCTGGAAACGACTTCAATTTGATTCGCGCGGAAAAATTCCGGCAAATCCGTTTGCCCGTTTTCAAACATCACAGTCAAATTATGCCGCACGATAACTTTCGCGTTCGTCCTTAGCGCTTCCGCCACCAAATATCGAAAATGCGGATTGAGTTCCGGTGCGCCGCCCGTGATGTCGAGCGTCGGGATTTCGTATCGCCGCAAAACGTCGAGACACGCTTCGACTGTCTCGCGCGTCATTATCTCCGTTCGCTTCGGCGAAGCGTCAACGTGGCAATGCAGACACGCTTGATTGCAAAGTTTGCCGACGTTGACTTGCAGAATTTCAACATCGGTCGAGCGCAAATCTAAATTGTGCGTCGCTAATTTCTCCGCAAAACCGACGGGCGAATTCGGCAGCGCGGGTTTTCCCTTGCGCGTAATTTGGACGATTGCTGTCTGCATAAAAATTTTGCCACAGAGAACACAGAGTTTTTAGAGAATTTTGGTTAAATTTGTTTTTTCTCTCTGTGCGCTCTGTGAACTCTGCGGCTGATAATTTCACATCGAAATTTTATCGTGCGCGTTGTGCGATTGGATGCCGTGAATAAGACTTGCGCCGCCGCGAATCGCCGAGGCGAGATGAATCGCTTCGGTCATCTGCTCGATATTCGAGCCGTTCTCTAAACTCGACTGCGTGTATGCGTCAATGCAATACGGGCATTGCACGACGACCGAAACCGCCAAACCAATCAAAGCCTTTTCGCGTTTCGAGAGTGCGCCGTCTTCCTGACAAGCCTCATACCACGCCATAAATTTCTCGAACAAATCGGGGCGCGATTTTCCGATTTCGCCGAAACGCGTCAAATCTTCTTCGTTGTAATAACTCATAAATTAACTTTCAAATTTCAGTAAAAACTTTTCGACCTGCCGCCGATGCCGCAGAATGTGAAGAACGGCGTGTTCGAGTAATTGTTCCAGATTTTCGGTGAAATTTTCCTTCCGCGTAATGACGACCGCCTCCATTTCGTCATAGCTCATCTCCCACTTTCCTTCGAGCGTTTCGATTGTGTAAGCGAGCATTTTATCAATTTCGCCGCCAATTTCGCGTTGAGAAATTTGCCTGCGCTCTTTGCCGAGCGGCTCAAACGGCATCTCAAACTGCCCGCGAATGCCGTTCGCATAACCGTAGCCCGAATGAACGACGTGATTCATCATCGTTTGAATCGAGCGGCAATCCGCGTCTTTCATTTCAGCATCGGCGAGGCGTTCGTAATCCGCTTCGCCGATATTTTCGACAAGTAATTTCAATTCAATCGCCGCGCGTTCATATTCATCCGTCAACGCGCCGACCGCGCCTTTACGATAATCTTTTAAATTTTTCTTTAACAACAATTTCCTCCGTCGCCGCACATCTCGCCCGACAAATCGGTTAAATTATATTCAAAGCCTTTCGATTCGCGCGGATGTCGTTTTGCGATGCGCTTGCAGTCAAATTCCTTCGCATTTTCCAAAGCGATATTTTCAATCGGTTCGATTGGCATAATTTGATTTGCGTAAGGCTCTTTCCGGTAAATCTGAAAGGTTTTATCGCACACCGCCGTTCGCTGTCCGCGTTCTAAAATGTGTCCGTCGTCGTCAATGACTTTTTTCCAGGGTCCTTTATAAATCACGGCTTGATTGCGCTCGAAACACGCGCCTTGTTTGCCTTTGTAAGCGACGATTGTTACCGAGCGGAATTCGATTCCTTCGACGACGCGCCACGGTTTTTCGTCGCGCTTGACGATTTCCATTCCGTAAAAACCGGCGCGGTCGAATGCTTCTAAAAACAAATCTTCGCGGAACGCGCCCGAAATGCAGCCGCTCCAGAGTTCCGCGTTTTCTCGCAGATGTTCGGGGACATCCTCGTCGGAAACGATGTCGGAAATGGCGACTCGACCGCCGCGTTTTAAGACGCGAAACATTTCGGCGAACATTTGTTCTTTGTCTTCGGGTCGGACGAGATTTAAAACGCAGTTCGACAAAATCACGTCTATCGAATCATCGGCGACAAGCGGTTTTTCTCGTTTTGCAGTTGCGACGAAAGATTCGTAAGCGGCGAAATCCTGCGCGGTTTTAATCGGATTCGCCAGCAGATATTCGTCAACCAAACTCAAATCAAGCTGCAAATCCTGAATTTTGCCGTAACGGAATTCGACGTTTTCATAACCAATTTTATCGGCAATCTCGCCGCGATATTTATCGGCGAGCGCGAGCATTTCGCGGTTCGCGTCAATGCCGATGACCGCGCCTTTCGCGCCGACGATTTGCGCGGCGATATAGCAAATTTTTCCGCCGCCCGAACCCAAATCCAAAACCGTCTCGCCCGCGCGAACAAACTGCGACGGGTCGCCGCAGCCGTAATCACGCTCGATAATTTCGGCAGGCAAAACGCGCAAAAACCGCGCGTCGTATTCAACCGGACAACACAGCGCGTCTTCCTTTGCATTCGCCGCCGCGCCGTATCGCGCCCGCACCGCGTTTTCTACGTCTAGTTCAAATCCCATATTTGTTTTATGCTTTCTTTATAAATTTAAAATGCCGAAAACGGAAAAATTTATTTCCCCTCGATGAACAAAACAATAATCGTGATGACAAAAGTTCCGCTTGCCGGAACGGTCAAAACTCGTCTTCAGCCGTTTCTCTCCGCCAAACAATCGGCGACGCTTGCCGAATGTTTTCTGCTCGACACGATAAGCAAAGTCGAACTTTCGGAAAATAATTTGATGATAGCATATTCGCCCGTCGAGAAATTGAATGCTTTGTCGGCGATTTTGCCCGAATGCGAAAACTTTTTCGGGCAAACCGGCGCGACGCTCGGCGAGCGAATGTTTAATGCTTTTGAATTCGCATTTCGAGAAAATTCGGATGCGGTCGTGATGATTGGCACGGACAGCCCGACGCTTCCCGCCGAATTTATCCGGCAGGCGTTCGGCGAATTAAAACGAAGCGACGCGGTTTTAGGCGCGACGGCGGACGGCGGATTTTATCTAATTGGTTTAAGAAAATCGCGGCGGGAAATTTTTGAACGGGTCGCGTGGAGTTCGCCACAGACGTTCGAGCAAACGGCGCGGAACATTGAAAAATTGAATTTGAAACTCGCACTTCTGCCCGTTTGGTATGACGTTGATACGCCGGAAGATTTCGAGAGATTGAAAAAAGATTTGTTTGAAAACCCGAAACTCGCGCCGCGAACTTTCGAATTTATGCGGAAATTTTCAGCTTGAAATTTCACGATAAACTCGTTCGGTTTCGTCAATCATTCTTTGCAAACCAAAATTTTCCCGCGCCCGCGTTTGAGCGTTTGCGCCGAAAGATTCGCGCTCTTTTTCATCTTCGATAAATTCGCAAATTGCACGGGCGATTTCAACCGGATTTTCAACGGCGGCGAATTTTCCCGATTTACCGTCGAGCAATTCCTTCGCGCCGTCGGTTTCGGTGGCGACGATTGCACAGCCGTTTGCCATCGCTTCCAGAATCGCCAAACCGAAACTTTCCGTGTGCGAAGCCGACACGAAAACGTCCAGAGCGACGAGCAAAGGCGAGGTGTCTTCGACCCAATCGAGCCACAAAAAGCGATTTTCCAATCTGAAAACGGCAACTAATCTCTTCAGTTGCCGACGGAAATCGCGCTTGAAGGAATTGTCTCTGCCGACAATCGCAAAGTGCGCGTCGGGATATTTTTTGGCGATAAGCTGCGCGGCGAGAATAAAATCTCTCTGACCTTTTAATAATTTCAATTCGCCGATTATGCCGATTAAAAATGCGTCGAACGGAATGTCGTGTTCAAAGCGAAACGCTTCGCGCAGCTTTTGGCGATTCGCATTTTCAGCCCGCGCTTCATCAACGTCAATGCCGTTTGAAATAAGACGAATTTTTTCCTTCGGGAAAATTTTTTGCAGATTTATTTCTACCGCTTTTGAGACAGCGATTGCTTTTGAAAGATTATTCAACGTCAAACGGTGAAAAGGTCGCAAGGGAAAAAGCACGTGGCGCGTCAAAACAAACCGTGAATTTTTTGTTAGACGGCAAGCGAGACTCGCCGGAATATAATCACGGGCGGCGTGCGCGTGAATCACTTCGATTTCATTTTCGCGGACGAATTCGGCGATTCTTTGCGCGCTCAAAACGCCGAGCGAATTTCGCAGAGAAACGTGCAGAATATTTTCCGGTGGAAAAAAATCGAGACGCTTCTGCCACTCGTTCGTCGGTCGGAGCGCGGCGAAAACCGCGTGTCCGCGCCGCATCAAGCCGCGACACAAATCTACGAAATGCCGCTCGCCGCCGCCGAAAGTTTTCGCCGAACTGATTTGCAAAATCCGCACGCCTCAATGGTAAATGAAAAATCGAAAATAATAAATCGAAATAAAAAAGGCGTGCTTCCCGAAGAAAACACGCCGCAAGGTTTTTCCCGATGAGGGAAAAACTAAAATTGAAATCTCGCGCCAAACTGCACCTGGAAAACCTGGCTGCCCGGATTTACGCCGCTCAAATTGAGTTGTCCAAAAGTTGAGCTGCTCGTGTTTTGCTGACGGGTTTGCAAAAAGTTAATATTTGTCGCACCGTTCAAACCGCAAGTCGCATCGCTGGTCGAAGCGCAGAAATTAGTCGTCGCTGAACCGCCGATTTGCAGATTGCTTAAACCGAGGATGTTGAAAAACTCGGTGGAAAAAACCAACCGCCGGTTTTCGCCCAAGCCGAATCCTTTCTGCACGCGCAAATCAACGTTGTAAATCGAGCGATTACGATAGAAATTGCGCGGCAACTGCACGTTCGGAGAAATATACGGACGGTCGGTCGAATTGCCGTCGCCGTTTAAATCCGAGCCGACCGTCGAGTTAATCGGGTTGCCGGAAAGCAAACGAATCGCGCTGGAAACTTCAAAGCCATACGGCAGGAAGAAAACCGGGTTAGCGACGAATTGATGCGTGCGGTCAAGCACCGACGCACCATATTCGTCGTGGATATTATACGGGTTTGCATACAGCACACCGCCGGAATTGCGCTCGTTATCATCGTCGGAATTTGAGCGCGACAGCGTGTAAAACGCATTGACTTGTCCCCATTTGCGATTCATACGAAGTCGGAAAGTCGCGCTGCGATAAAGCGAAATCGCCGACGAATCGCGCAGTTGAATCGTTCCTAAAGCCGAAACCGGTCGTGATACGTTGCGGTTCACGGTCGGTCGTCCGGTAACCTGATTGAAACTTTGAATCGCCGGAATGTTGACGTCAATGTTGCGTTCCAGGAAAACCGTTTTGACCCACGAAACATCAATTCCGATAAACATATCGCGGGCAATTTCCTCTTCGATACCGCCGCCGAATTGATAGGATTCAGGATTTTTGAAATTCGGATTGATGCCAATGACGTTGGCATTCTGAAAAACCCCTAACGCCGACGCTCCTCCGGTTCGCGCCGCTTGAATGCGGTCGGCAATAGTTTGTAATTGCGCCGGAGTTAAGGTCGGCAAATTACTGAGCGAGGAATTATTTAAGTTAATTCCCAAAATAGCAAATTGCCGGTAAACCGTATTCGGCGTGATGCCTGCGCCGCCCACGATTGCGACATACTGCGGGTTTGCCGCATCGAAAGCAGTTTGGCTGAAAGTCGCCGCCGTGAATGCCGCCGGTCCGAGTCCGACGTTTAAATCGCCAGCCGGATTGCGGAAATTATTAAACGGCGCGGCAAGCTCGATAAGCGGCGTTTGAGCGTAATATATTCCGGCGAAACCGCGTATGACGGTTTTACCATTGCCCGACGGGTCGTATGCAAAGCCAACGCGCGGTCCAAATTCATTTTGGCTGTCCGGAATCCGCGTCGGGTCAATGCCCTTTCCGCCGAGAAGCGGAAACGAAGCATTTTTAATCGCATCAATCACCGGTGTGTTATTCGCTTCTGCCGAAGGATTATATTGCTTTTCGTAACGCAAGCCGAGATTCAGCGTGAATTTCGGCGTAACACGCCACGAATCCTGTGCGAAGAAAGCAAGCTGTTTGACGGTATAAGCGGCTCGGAGATTTCCGATTTGCTGAAAGTATCGCGCCGTCGAAGTATCGAATCTGCCGAGCCTTCCCGCTACGCGGGTGCTGGATATAGCATCTAGAACTCCGGTCGCGGTATTCAAGCCTGAAAAATTGTAACCGCCAAATTGGTTAAAACCGAAACTCTGGTCAGCGTGGATATTGCTGAATTCGCCGCCGAATTTAAAAGTGTGGTTGCTGTAGATATAAGTTAAGCTGTCAGCAATTTGATTTCTCACATCGAACTGCGTGGTCGGCAAAAAGTTTCGTGCGCCGAAAGTGCCGACAAATGTGGAAACACCTGCCAGCGTCGAATTTGAAAGACGCGGACGAGTTTCGCGAGCATACTGATAGCGAAGTTCGTTGATGGCGTTAGATGATATATTACTGACGAGTTGCGCGACGGCAATATGATTGCGGTCTTGCTCAATTCCATTAGTGGAAACTGAGTTAGTCGTCGTCGGGTCAAGACTAGATTCGCCGGTTGAGACACCGTTGATAGCATTGTTACGACTGTAATTATAACGAATGTTAAAACGGTTCGCGTCGTTAATGTTGTAGTCAATTCTGCCTAAAACAGCATTTGCGTCGTTGCTTTGCGTAAAAGGCGATTCATTACCGCGATAAAAATTAAATCCTTCGGTTTGTGCGGCTGTCGGCGTAATGCCGAGCAGATTAGTAAATACAACTTGGCGCGGAGCGCGGAAGCGTTGCTGTTCGTAGGAAGCGAAAAAGAAAAGTTTATCTTTAACAATCGGTCCACCGATTGAGCCGCCAAATTGCTGCTGCGTCGGTGCGAGTGTCGCATCAAGTCCGAGTGCCTGCAGACGTTGAGTGCGTAAGGCTTTGGAAAAGTCGTTGCCGCGGGCAAATCTCTGCGGGCGAATAAGATAAAAAGCCGAGCCGCGAAAATTATTCGTGCCTGATTTGGTTACGGCGTTGACGATGCCGCCCGTCGAGCGTCCGAATTCTGCCGAATAACCGGCGGCGACAACCTGAAATTCGCGGATTGATTCCTGCGGAATAGTAAAAGCCGAGTTCGAGCGTTCGCCGCCGCGAATGCCGCCGAAAAACGGCTGGTTGTAATCCACGCCGTCAACATTGACGTTCGTATTGATGCCGCGCTGACCGGAGAGCGAGATTTGCCCGCGTGACGGATCAACCTGCGCCGACGGCGTGAGCGTTACGAAATCTTGGAAACGCCGACCGTTAATCGGCAGATTTTGAATTGCCGTTTGATCCTGCACCGCGTCGAAGTTACTTGATGTCGTTTGAATTCCTTCCGCCGTTACTTCGACGGTCGTCGTGGTGCCGGCTGCGCCGAGCGTAAAATTCGCGTCGGTCGTGCGTCCGACTTGGACTTCGACATCAAGAGTTTGCTCGCCGAAACCGCTTCCGCTGCTTTTGACGGAATACGTGCCGGGCTGAAGCGTAACGAAGCGGTAGATGCCTTCGCCGCTCGTCGTCGCTTGTTGCGTTTGGTTAGTGCTTTTGCTAGTAAGCGTTACGGTCGCGTTCGGGACGACCGCGCCGGTCGAGTCCGCAACTACGCCGGTGATTTGTCCGGTGCTGGCTTGCGATTGAGCAAACAAACTGCCGACGCTCAGAAGCAGGCAGAAAATTACCATTGCTAAAAATTTTATCGAAATTTTTTTAGTCATTTATTTTTTGACCTCTTTTTATTTTTATAATTTTTTGGAACAAAATTGCATTATCAGATACGGACTGATTATTTTGAATTTTGAATTTTTATTGCGCTTTTTGGATTTCAAGCGAAGAAAATTTAGTTCGCTTCTTTGTTTTTCGAGATTCAAAACGTCAGCCGAGATTTATTAAGTGTTTAGCTCTCACACTTTAGTTGTTCATAGTCGAAACTATGAAAAATTTTCGTTACTGTTTTTTCGGATATACAAAAGCTCAAACGCCGTATTACGCAAATTCAGTTCCTTGTGTTTCTATGCCGTATTTTTAATATCCGAATTTCAAAATTATCCGGCATTCAAGTTAATTTGCTGTTAAAAGTTTCGTCTTTTTATTTCACTCGAACGTCAAAGTTAGAGAATATTCATACGCGCCGTATTTATTAATTGACTATAAGCTGTTTCAAAAATACGATGCGCGTTCAGATTGCAACTTTTTCGACGCTGCCAGCGTAATAAAAGTCATTGAAAATTTTGTGTTTTTGAAAATATCTTAAAGTTAAACGAATTGCGTCCGTCAAGCAAATGAGCGATTTGTGCGCTTTTGCAAGAGATTTCAAACGCAAATTTCTTTTACGGAAAAAACTTTTATCGGCTTTGAATGGCAACCTAAAAATTAAAACGAGCTACTAAAACTTTGAGCGAATTAAGCGTTTTAGGAAAACTTGACTTTTTTGTAAGAATACATTAAATTACTCGCTCAATAAACTTGTCTAAGCTGTTTAGACGATACGAAAAACAATTATCAAACGAATAAGGGGGTTTATATTTATGTCGCGTTTAGCATATACAACAACTGAAAATAAGACACCGCTGAATCATCGGATTATGGCAAATCTGACGGTGCAGGCGAGTTGGATAGATTTGGAAAGCGGAAATACGGTTTCGGTCAACGGTTTTACGGAAAATCTCGGCGAAACCAGCGCGTTGGTTAATTTGGAAATTCTGCCGCCGGTCGGTAGCGAAGTCAAACTGCGAATTTTCGATGAAGATAAAACTATCATCACCGTTCCGACGCAGGTGATTCGCGTCGAGCGCGATCCGAGCAAACCGCTCGCCGCGCTTTCCATTTTGGAGAATTTAAAAAAATGGAAGCAGAACGCTTTGACCGCCGCGCAGAGTTGGGTAACCAGAAATTGGCAATTAAATTACGAGGAAGAATGGATTAATTAAAACGGAATTATTTTGTTAATATTTGTAAAAACACGAGCGGAGAAAGGTTTTTTACTTTTCTCCGCTTTTGCTTTGCCGTAAGATTTTAGTCGAAGCGAACGAAAGAAATTTCCCAAGCATCTGTAATATCAATGAAAAAGATTATATCCGCAGTTTTGATTTTATTTTCCGCGAGTTTTGCGTTCGCGCAAGCGGCGCAGCAAAAGCCTCTGACGCAAGCCGAATACGTCAAGATGCTTTACGATTTGCAAAAGAACGCGGGCGAGAAAGACGAAATCGTCGAAGCGATTCGCAAGCGCGGCATCGCGTTTGAATTGACCGACGGTTTACGAAGTTTGACCGCTTCAAAAAGCCGCGGCGACGCGGATTTGCGGCGCACTTTGGAAGAAGCGGCGCGGCGCAAGGAAAACCCAGACAAATCAAAATTGCCTTCGGAAAAAGAAGCGTCGGAAATTCTGGCAAAAGCGCGTGAAGCAACTTTGGCGGCGGTCGAAGCGATGCCGGATTTCGTCGTCAAACAGCAAATCCAGCGTGGCGCCGCCTACGCCGGAACGAATAATTTTCGCAATCTCGACCGCCTCGTCGTCGCGGTCAGCTATCGCGCAAGCGGTCAAGAAGAATATAAAATACTTTCGCGCAACGGAATTATCGAGAGCAATCCGAAACCGAAACAAACTTACGAAGAAGTCGGCGGAACGAGTTCGACCGGCGAATTCGTAACGGTTCTGGCGGTGATTTTCCGTCCTGAAAGCGAAACGAAATTTGAACTTGCCGATACGGACGTGATTCGTAATCGCCGCGCTCTGGTTTTCGATTACACGATTGAACGCGATAAGGCAAAGCAAACCATCGTCGCTTCCGGCGCGTTTGACGACACAGCGATTACGGGAATGAAGGGCAGAGTTTGGATTGACCGCGAAAACTTCCGCGTTCTGCGCGTGGAAAGCGCGGCGACGGAAATTCCCGACGGCTTCCCGATTCGCGCCGCGACACGCACGATTGATTACGATTGGGTAACGATTGCCGACGAAAAATATCTTTTGCCGACGCTTTCGGACGTGCGCCTGACTTCCAAAGAAGATCGCCAATTATTTGAAACGCGCAACGTAATTCGTTTTAAGGAATATCAAAAATACGGCTCGGAAGTTAAAATTCTCGACGATGACGAAGAAGTGCCGGAGGAAAAACCGAAACAGTAAGCGAATGGATTCTACAAAGCGAAGTAAGCGACGAGCGCGGGAACAATCAGCCACAGAAGACCTTTGACGAGAAAAAACAAAAGTCCGGCGATGCCGAAACGCTTTACCCATCCGACGGCGGGACATTTTCTTTTACGCGGCTGTTCTTGCATTCCTTTCATAAAATAACTTTTTTGCTTGAACATTTCAACGTCTTCATTATAAATTTCTTGCGTGATGAAAAAACATTTCTTGACAATTTCGCTCGCGCTTGTTTGGATAGCTCTAGCGTCTTTCTCGATTTTCGCGCAAGACGCGCCGCCGAAAGAGGAAAACAAACGCGAGGCTGATTTGGTCGAACTAATTAAACTCGATAACACTATAAAGCTCGACGTTCGCTACGCCCGCCGCGACAATTTCGTCGGCAAGCCGGTTTATTCGGAAGCGCGGGCGTTTCTCCAGCGTCCAGCCGCCGAAGCACTTCTTCGCGTTCACCGAAAATTAAAAAAACAAAATCTCGGCTTGGTCATTTTTGACGGCTATCGCCCTTGGTCGGTTACGGAAATTTTCTGGGAAGTAACGCCCGAAGACAAACGAAAATTCGTCGCCAATCCGAAAACCGGCTCGCGCCATAATCGCGGCTGCGCGGTTGATTTGAGTATGTTCGATTTGAAAACCGGACGACTCGTCGAGATGCCGACCGACTTTGACGATTTTACCGACCACGCAAGTCCGAATTACGAAGGCGCGACCGCGCTGCAAAAGAAAAATCGTGATTTACTTCGCGCGGCTATGGAAGCCGAAGGCTTTACCGTCAACGATAATGAATGGTGGCATTTCGATTATAAAGATTGGAAGGAATACGCTATTTACGACATTGCTTTCTCTGAAATCAAACCGGAAAAAGTTACGAAATGAAAATTCAGCCCGCCAATTTTCTCGACGGGAAAATCCTTCTGCCCGGCGACAAATCAATCTCGCACCGCGCCGCTATTTTAGCTTCGATGGCGACGGGCGAGACGCGCATCGAGAATTACGCGACGAGCGCGGATTGCGCTTCGACTTTGAATTGTTTGCGAAATCTCGGCGTGGAAATCGAGCGAGAAAATTCGACGGTTTTCGTTAAAGGCGTTGGCAAGACGGGTTTTCGCAAACCTGAAAACGAACTCGATTGCGGCAACAGCGGAACGACGATGCGACTGCTGGCGGGCGTTTTGGCGGGACAAAATTTCGATTCGATTTTAACGGGCGACGAAAGTTTATCGAAACGTCCGATGCGTCGAATCATCGAACCGCTCGAACGAATGGGCGCGAAAATAGAATCGGAAAATAATTGTGCGCCGCTAAAAATTCACGGCGTAAATCCTCTGCGAGCGATTTCCTACGAACTGCCCGTCGCCAGCGCACAAGTCAAATCGTGCATTCTTTTGGCAGGCTTAAACGCTGAGGGAAAGTCCAAAATCCAAAATCCGAAGTCCAAAACCCAAACGCCGAATTCGAGAAATCACACCGAATTGATGCTCGGATATTTGGGCGCGGAAACGGAAGAAAATTACATCGAAACCGAAGACGGGTTCGCGCAGGAAATTTCCATCGGCGGTCGTTCGACGCTCGCCGCAAAAAATTTAAATGTTCCGTCGGACATTTCTTCGGCGGCGTTTTTTATCGTCGGCGCGGCGTGTCTGGGAAATTCAGAAATCGTTTTGGAAAACGTCGGTTTGAATCCGACGCGCACGACGATTCTCGAAGTTTTGCAGTTGTTCGGCGCGAACATCGAAGTATCGAATCAACGCGAAATTTGCAGCGAAAACATCGGAGATTTAATTGTGCGCGGGAGCGAGACGCTTGTTTCAAAAGCCGATTCAAATATAATTGACGGCGATATCGTGGCAAATTTGATTGACGAAATTCCGATTCTCGCCGTTTTCGGAACGCAAATCGAGAACGGTTTGGAAGTGCGCGGCGCAGCGGAATTGCGCGTGAAGGAATCGGACAGAATAAAATCAATCGTCGAAAATCTGCGGCGAATGAACGGGAAAGTCGAAGAATTTGCGGACGGTTTTCGCGTCGGTAAATCCGATTTGAAAGGCGCGGCGATTGATTCGTTCGGCGACCACCGGATTGCGATGGCGTTTGCGATTGCCGCGCTTTTCGCAAAGGGCGAAACGCGCATCATCGGCGCGGAATCGGCGGGCGTTTCGTTTCCCGAATTTTTCCAGACGCTTTCGAGCGTGAGAAAATAAAGTGATGTCTCAGAGTTTGTGTCGGAAAAAATTTACTTCGGAATAGCTGATAGATGATAGCTGATAACTGATAAATAAAATCTCTCGTCTGTTATCTTTCATCTATTCCGGGTGAAAAAATCCGCCTTATAGATTGTGCGATACTGCCGAAAATAATTCGATGGACAAAGAACAAAGAATAGTTTTCACAGGTTTTATGGGTGTCGGCAAATCTACGGTCGCACGCTTTCTCGCCTCCTTGCTCGACTGCAAAAAAGTTGACCTCGACACATTTATCGAACAGAGCGAAAAAAGAACAATCGCCGAAATTATCAAAACCGAAGGCGAGCCGAAATTTCGACAAATCGAAACCGAAAGTCTGCGCCGGACTTTATCGGACGAGACGGCGCATATTATCGCGCTCGGCGGCGGCGCGTGGACGATTGAAGAAAATCGGCGGCTGATACGCGAACGTAAATTGACGACCGTTTGGCTCGAATCTTCATTTGAACATTGCTGGCGAAACATTCGTCTCTCCAAACGCGAGCGTCCGCTTGCCGCCAACAAACAATGCGCCCGACGGCTTTTTGAAGAGCGTGCGAAATTTTACTGTCTTGCCGATTGGCATTTTATTATCAAGCCGGATTTGACATCTTTCGAGACGGCAAAAAAAATCGCCGAAGAAGTATTTTCGATGCAGTTTTAACTGAAATTTTTCGCAGAATAGTTTAGACTAATCCGGCAAGCTGAAATTAAACGGATTTTTCTCAAGAATTATTTGAGCGTTTCAGCTTGCATAAACTAGAAACAGAAAAATAAAAACGAATTTTTTAGGAGGCAAAATGAAAATTAAATTTTTAGCAATTTTCGGTCTGGCGGCAATTTTGGTTTTTGGCGCGTGTAAGAGTTCGACGAACACAAATGCGAATGCGAATATGAGCGTCAATATGGCTACGCCCACGCCGGTAATGAAAACGAACGAATCGGCGATGACCGACCCGAATATGAAACCTAAAATCGAAGCCGCGCTCAAGGCGAAAGGTTTCTCGGACGTAACGGTTGATACTTCGACGACTCCCGCGACGCTTCGCGGCAGTTATCCGAAAGACAAACTTGCCGAAGTAATGGCGACGGCAATGGAAGCAAACGGCGGCAAGCCGGTTCAAAATCAGGCGACTGGTAAATAAATTAAGGAGGAAAAATTAAATGTCTTTGCAAGAAAAATATCAACCGTTAATTGATTTGGCGAATCAGTCAAATATTTCCAATTTGAATGTTACCGAAGGAGACGGTTTCATAAAAATCGAAGGCAGTGCGCCGAGTGCTGACGTGAAAAAACAGCTTTGGGACGAATACGGAAAACTCGACCCGAATTATCGTTCGGGCGATCTCGTGCTGAACATCACCGCGCCGGAAGCCGCCGAAAATACATATACGGTTCAATCGGGCGACAGTCTGAGCAAAATCGGTTCGCATTACGGCGTAAGCTGGCAGAAAATATATGATGCCAACCGCGACAAACTCGACAATCCCGATAAAATTCATCCGGGACAAGAACTGACTATTCCTTCGGAATAAAAGTTTCTCAACCGAATTTTTTAAAGGCACTTTGGTTTGTTCGCGTCAGCGGACAAATCAAGGTGTTTTTTCTTCAAGGAGAAAATTATGCAGCTAATCATTAAAATTTTTATTTTCGTTTTGCTTCTCGCTTCAATTTCGTTCGCGCAGGAATTATCGCGCGAGCAAAAGCTGCAAAAAATTGATGATCTCAATAATCAAATTAAACCACTCGAAGAAGCTGTTATTCTGCCGAACGCAAAAGATTTGGAACAAGCGAAAAAGCAAGAACTCGATGTTTTAAGACTTATGCCGCGTGAAAAATATGACCACAAATTTACGATTCAAGGCGGCGGTTCTTATTATTCTTTTACCACCAAAAGTCACGATTATCAGAAAATCGCGCAAATAGGATTGGAGCAAAACAATCTAAAAGTCGGATTTGCCGGAGCAGATTACGGATTCATTGCCGATTTAGGTGAAATCGCGCTCGCCGATGTTTCAAAAGAAACTCCTGAACTGAACTTTCTTGCTAATTACAAACCGCCGGTAAAAATGTCTGAGGTTAGAGCCGAACAACGCAAAGCGTGGAATTACGAAACAAACGGTTTTACTTATAAAAGCTATCTGCCCTCTATTGTCGGACATACTTATATTTTGCGAGCAATCAGCTTTGACGATGCGGACGTTCTTGTTGCTTTCAAAGTTTATCGAAAAGATACGGACGGAAGTTTAATTATTTTCTGGAAGTTAATTGAAAATTTTGATGTGCCGAGAATCGAGCGAGACAATGAAGAAAATTAAAATTTAAGGGTTAATTAAAACGTAAAGCCTGTCCGCCCAATCGGACTTGTCGCCGCGCAGAATTTCGTATTGCACGTTTGCCGAATCGCGATCGCCGAGTTTGAGATACGCTCGTCCGAGATTGAAACGCGCCCGTTCAAAGTCGGGGTTAAAATTGACGGCGTTGTTAAAAGCCTCAATGCTTTCCTGAAATTTTCCTAGCTCGAAATAACTTTCGCCGAGATAATTATAAGTTTTCGCGTCGGGTTTGTAAGTTTTTAACTGCTCGAAAGCGGCGAGGGATTCGGCATAGCGTTTTTGTTTGAAATATGCCGCGCCGAGTTGTTCGTAAGCGTTTGCAAAATCCGGTTTGATGGCGACGGCGCGTTTGTAGGCGAGAATTTCTTCATCGGCGCGGTTTAATTTATTTAAAGATAAACCGAGTGCGTATTGCGCGTCGGCGTTGTCAGCGTCGAGTTTTGTCGCTTGTCGATATGCGTCCGCCGCGTCTTTATATTGTCCGAGCGCAAAGCTCGACGCGCCGATATTGACGTAAGCCGCCGACCATTCGGGACGAAGTTTCGACGCTTGCCGCGTGGCTCTGAGCGCGTCGGCGTGTCGTCCGAGCATTCCGTAACAAAATCCGGCTTGATACCAGCTTTCCGCATACGCCGGATCAATCTCGACCGCTCGTTCAAAAAAGGGAAACGCACGCGCGTAATCGTCGCGCGATAAAATTCCCAAGCCTTGCGAATATAACGCTTGCGCGGCGGCGCGTTTGTTTTTCTGCGTCTCCGAGTTGAGCGACGCGAAGGTTTGCAGTTCGCCGATTTTTAATTGTGCGATTCTCTCGGCCGGGACGGCAAAGTTCAGACTTTGACCTTCCGCCGCCTGCAAAGTCGCCACGCCGATAACCTGCCCGCGCATATTGACGACGGGCGAACCGGATGAACCGGGCGAAATCGGCGCGGTGATTTGAATGATTTTCCCGTAACCCGGAATCTCGCGCACGGCTGACACGATGCCGTTGGAAACCGAACCTTCGAGTCCGAACGGATTGCCGACGACGACGATTGATTCGCCTTCCTGCGGCGCAACCTGCACGAGCGGCAAAGGAACGGCGGAGTTCTGCGGAACGTCAACTTGCAGCAACGCCAAATCGCCTTCGCCGTCAATCGCCAACACGCCGCGAGCCGCGAATTTTTTGCCGTCAATCGTGTGAATTTCGACGCGATTTGCTTTTTCTATAACGTGCCGGTTAGTGATTATTTTGTCGCCGGAGATGAAAAAACCGCTTCCGCGGGCGAGCGTCGCGCCTTTCGCGTCGAAGGTTTCAATCGCCACCGCCGAAGGCTTAATGCGGCGGACGAGTTCCGGCAAAAAATCTTGCGCGGAAATGATTGAAGAACAAGCGAAAAGCGTAACCAGAAAAGCAAAAATTTTAAGAACGGCAAATTTCATCCGGGCGTTTTTATTTTCTATCGGAAGTATAAAGTTTTCACGGAAATCGAACAAACTTCGGCGTATATCAATTTCGTAATGCTAGATGCGAATTTTCAATCGAACCGTTGCCGAAGATAAATTACATCATTCCGCCGCGTCGGAAGAAATCGCGTCGAAACGCATACCAATAGACAAATATATTAAAGGCGATAAGCAGCAGACCGAGCGTTACGCGAAATTGCGGAGAGATTGGCGCGTATAAAACGGCGGAAATGTAATGGTCTATAAA